>NZ_JBNCKP010000013.1:0-198938 GCF_049841575.1 Micromonospora sp. DT201
GCCTACCCCGACGCCTACGCCCAGTGGGAACAGCAGGCCGCCGACCTCGTCGGCCAGTACTGGAACAGCTGACCACCGCACCACCGCACAACCCGAACGGCAAGAACGACCGCTGGCCGGCACCCCAAACCCGGGGTGCCGGCCAGCGGCGTACCCCTGTCAGTTCTTGTTCTGGTTGTGGGTGCGGACGATGTCGATCAGCGCGGCGATCAGCGCGAGCGTGATGATGCCGGCGGCCAGCATGAGGGACTTTTCGAAGGCCATGCTCCAGTTGCCGCGGCTGTTGGCCACCGACGAGAAGAACAGCGAGCCGACGGCGGCGATGCCAGCGGCGGCCCCGATCCGCTGCCCGGTCTGGAGCATGCCCGCGGCACTGCCTGCCTGCGGTAGCGGCACCTCGGCGAGGGTGAGCGTCTGGTTGGGGGCGATCACCAGCCCGCTGCCGATGCCGGCGATGAGCAGTGGGCCGGCGGTGACCCAGGGCGCTGGGGCGTCCGGCGCGAGGTGTAGCGCGACCACAGTTGCGGCCAGCCCGACCACCACGGCGAGCAGACCGCTGGCGACGAGTGGTCGGCCGAAGCGGTTGACGATGCGGCCACCCAGCACCGCGGCCGCCGCCGAACCGAGGGCGAACGGGGTGATGGCCAGGCCGGCTACGAGCGCGCTGTAGCCGAGACCCATCTGCAGGAACAGGGTGAAGATGAAGAAGATCGCCGTGAATCCGCCGAAGTAGACGAGCGCGATGAGCGACCCCAGGGTGTACGACTGGAAGCTGAACAACCGAAGGTCGAACAGGGGTTGGTGGTGGCGTGCGTACCGCCGTTCCCAGAGCCCGAAGGCGATCAGCACCGCCAGGCCGGCCGGGATGAGCGCCCATTTCCACGGGGTGTGCCACTGCTGTTCCTGCACCAGCGGCAGCAGGAGCAGGAATACGCCCACGCCGAGCAGCAGGATGCCGACCGGGTCGAGTCGGTGCCAACCGCGTTGACCGGCGGGGCGGCCGGGCAGCAGGCGCCAGCCGAGGATCACCGCGAGGATGCCGACCGGCACGTTGACGAAGAAGACCCACCGCCACCCGTGTTCCTCGCCGCCGATGGCGATGAGCAGCCCGCCGAGCAGCGGCCCGACGGCGGTGGAGATTCCGATGGTGGCGCCGAGCAGGCCGAACGGGCGGGCCCGTTCCGGTCCTCGGAAGAGTTGTTGGATCAGCCCGATGACCTGCGGGTTGACGATACCGGCGGCGGCGCCCTGGAGTAGCCGGGCGATGACCAGCCACGCCGGTGAGGTGGCGAGGCCGGCGAGTGCGCTGGTCAGGGTGAACAGGGCGATACCGAAGACGAACGCGTTGCGCCGACCACGGGCGTCGCCGAAGCGGCCGGCGGGCACCAGTGCCAGGCCGAAGGTGAGCGCGTACCCGGAGAGGATCCACTGCAGGTCACTCGACGAGGCGTGCAACGCCCGGTCGATGGACG
Organism: Micromonospora sp. DT201; assembly: GCF_049841575.1. Taxonomy (NCBI): domain Bacteria; kingdom Bacillati; phylum Actinomycetota; class Actinomycetes; order Micromonosporales; family Micromonosporaceae; genus Micromonospora; species Micromonospora sp. DT201. The sequence continues at coordinate 1,473 of NZ_JBNCKP010000013.1, forward strand.
GCACAGCGACGTTGACGATGCTCACGTCGAGCAGCGTCATGAACGCGGCGACCAACCCGACGCCGACTGCCTGCCAGCGTCGCCGGTTCTCGGCCGCGTCCACGGGCTGCGGCGTTTGTGCCGCACTCATCCTGCCCCCCGTTGACCGTCGATCACGAATTGCTGACTGCTACCCCGGTCACCGGGGGGCGAATCCTCTCGGGTGGTTCCGCGGGTCACGCCATCTGGCGGGCGCAGAACCGGGGGCCGAAGTCGAGGCCCGCCATCGGCGAATCCTCGCGGTGCAGCAGGCCTTTTTCGGTGAGCAGGTGCAGGGGGCTGCCCACCTGCTCCTCGGTCAGCCCGGACTCCTCGGCGATCAGGTCCGGGTACGGCACCTGCCCGCGTGCCTCAAGGGTGGTGACCGCCTGGTACACCCGTTGCTCAGCCTCCGACAGTTGCACCTGCTGCATAGTTTCCTCCTTCGTTCGTCCGCCATCGCGGCGGCGGTTGCCCCGGCCGGTTACCCCCTCGGTGACCGAAGATGCCCACCCGATCGGGCGGTCGGTGTGGTGTGCTGGCCGGCCTTCTCGGCAGGTGGTGCCCTAGGCTGCTTTCGTGATCATTTGGGATCTCGTCGTCGTCGGTGCCGGCCCCGCCGGGCTTTCCGCTGCATACGCTGCTGCCCGCGCGGGTGTCTCCACCCTGGTTGTCGAACGCGCCGCGCACCCGCGGTACAAGACCTGCGGCGGTGGCCTGATCGGCACCTCCCTGGCCGCCGTTCAGGATCGGATCGAGGTGCCGGCGCACGACCGGGTGGACCGTGTCACGTTCACCCGTGACGGCCGCCGGGAGTTCACCCGCCGCAATGACAGTCCAGTGGTGACCATGGTGCGCCGCGAGGAGTTCGACGACCGGCTGCGGGCGGCGGCGGTCGCCGCCGGCGCGCAGATGCGTGAGCGGGTCGCGGTCCGCGCGATCGAGCAGGACCCTGAGGGGGTACGCCTGCGGCTGGCCGACGGTACGACGATCGCGGCTCGCGCGGTGATCGGGGCGGACGGTTCGTCGGGGGTGACCGCCCGGCATGTGGGGGTCCGCTACCGGCAGGTGGACCTGGGTCTGGAGCTGGAGATTCCGGTGCCGCCCGCGGAGCAGGAGCGCTGGCGGGGGCGGCTGCTGCTGGACTGGGGTGCGATGCCGGGCTCGTACGCCTGGGTCTTTCCCAAAAACGACACATTGACTGTCGGTGTGATCGCCGGTCGGGGCGCGGGGGAGGGGACCCGGGACTACCTGCGGCAGTTCGTCGACCGGTTGGGGCTGACCGGGTTGCCGGCGGAGCACGACTCCGGTCACCTGACCCGTTGCCGCGAGGAGGATTCGCCGTTGCGCAACGGCCGGGTGCTGGTCGTGGGGGATGCGGCGGGGCTGCTGGAGCCGTGGAGCCGGGAGGGCATCAGCTTTGCGTTGCGCTCTGGTGAGCTGGCCGGTGCGGCGGTGGCTGGCGGAGATCTGGCCGGGTACGAGCGGGCGGTCGCCGAGCGCCTGGTGCCGGAGATGCGGGCGGGGTTCCGGCTGCTCGACGTGTTCACCCGCCGCCCGGACGTGTTCCACGCCCTGTTGGCGACTCCGCCGGGCTGGCGGATGTTCGTCCAGTTCTGTCAGGGGCGGTCGAGCTTCGACGAGATGCTGCGCCGCCGACCCATCCGGGCTGCCCTCGCGGTGCTCGATCGGCTACCCAACCCGCGCCGGCCCACAGCTATTCACCCAGGATCCTAGGATGCCGTACGCGGTGTGACGTCGCGCTGGTGCTGAACGCCCCGGCCGCTGGACAATGGCAGGGGAGTAGCAGGGGGTGCTGATGACCGAGCAGCCGTTCACCGACGACGAGTACGCGTTCCTGCGCCAGATCCGGTTCGGCGAGTTACCGCCCGCCGTGCGCCCGGAGGACCGCGTCGCCCTGACGGAGACCGACCCCGGACGTGACCGGCCGGAGGAATCCGAGGACCCGGTCCGCTGGAACGTGCAGGGCTGAGAACGCGCGACGGGCCGCAGGTGTCACCACCCACGGCCCGTCGGTGATGTGCGATCAGAAGACCGGCACGCCTTCGCGTACCAGCCGCCAGTTGGGCTGGAAGAAGTCGTCCGGGTTGATCGTCCCCTTGGCCTGCGCCCAGTCGATGAGCAGCTGACGGATCTCCTGCTGCGCGTTGTAGACCTGCGTCTTCACGATGCCGGGGAAGTTGCCGCCGCCGCTGCGCCGGTAGTTGTTCACCGCCACCACGAACTGCGCGTTGTCGGCCACCGGCGTGTCGGTGCCGGTCAGCACCAGCCGGGTGATCCGCTGGCCGACCGGCTTCGAGATGTCGATGTCGTAGTCCACACCGGAGAAGACGTCGTAGTTGTAGTCCGGCACCGCCGGGTCGCTGATCTGCTCCGGGTCGACCGGGGCGCCCGGCGCGAGGGTGCGGAAGAACTTCGCCGAGTACTCCAGGTACGCGCGCACCTCCGCGCCGCTGAGCACGACCGCCTCGAGGGTGTTGTCGTACACGTACAGGCCGGCCACGTCGCGGATCTTGACGTCACCGGCCGGGAAGACCGCAGTGCGGCTGAACGGTGCCGCGATCGACAGCACCGGCAGGTCCGCGTACGTGGTGCCGGCCAGTGCCGCGCCGACGACCTCGGTCTGCACGTGGTTGATGAAGTCCAGGATCGGGGTGTCCTTGTACCGCGACTCCGCCGCCGACAACTCCACAGTGGACGTGGCGACGACCTGGTTGACGTACGCCACGGTCTTCTGGTGCTGGGCCCGCACGGCGGCGAGCACCTTCGGGTCCTCGACCACCGTGTTGGTGTTCAGCATGGTCGCGGCCTTCTTGGTGATCGTCCAACGGCCACGCGCACGGGTGAGGGTGAAGTCCATCCGGGTGAGCCGCTGACCCCACTTCGACGGCTCGGAGAGCAGCACCTGCGCGCCAGTCCGCTCGTTGGTGACGAACCGCTCGACCACCTCGTTGTGCGCGTGCCCAAAGAGGATCGCGTCGATCCCCGGCACCTGCTGGGCGATCAGCGCCACCGGGTTCTCGTTCGGCAGCTCCGGGCCGTAACTGGAGGTGCCGCTGTCACCGCCGTGCGCGGAGATCAGGACGAGGTCCGCGCCGCGGGCCCGCATGATCGGCACCCACTTCGCGGCGGTCGCCACCATGTCGTCGAAGCGCAGCTTGCCCTCGACGTTGCCCTTGTCCCAGATGGCCACACCGGGGTTGGTCAGCCCCAGGATGCCGACCCGCAGCGTCGGCGCGGCGAAACCGAGAGAGACCTTCTTGATGACGTACGGCAGGAAGGCCGGCTTGCCGGTCTTCGCGTTGACCGCGTTCGCAGCGAGGGCCGGAAAGCCGAGCTGGCGGATCCACAGGTCCAGCAACGGCAGACCGTAGTTGAACTCGTGGTTGCCCAGCGTCACCGCGTCGTAGTCGATGACGTTCATCGCCCGGGCCATCGGGTGCTTCTCCCCGGTGGCGGTGATCGGCTCCTGCTTGGCGTAGTACGTGGCCAGCGGCGTGCCCTGGATGGTGTCGCCGGCATCGAGCACCAGCGTCGCCTTGCCGTGCCGCTCCCGACGGATCTGGTTGATCAGGGTCGCCAACTTCGCGACGCCGATGTCGTTCTGCTTGCTGTCGTCGTACTCGACGTCCCGGTAGTAGTCCCAGTTGTAGACGTTGCCGTGGGTGTCCGACGTGCCGAGGAGGGTGAGGTCCCAGGTGCGTGAACGGGCCGGGCCGGACGCCTGCGCGGGCGCGGCGGCGATCAGTGGGGCGGTCGCCGCCGCCGCTGCGGCGACGAGCACCTGACGGCGCGACGGGCCGGGGGGAGAGGTCATGACGTGCCTTTCCATGGGGGTGGACGCGCCTTGTGGGCGCCTCGCGCACCATAACCAGCGGTCAGCGCTCCCGCCACGCCAGCCCTGATCGTTACAGCGGTTTTCGCAGGCTGCCGCAGGGTAGGGCGGTGAGGGACGAGATTTCGCGGGAGAAACCCCGCTTCCGCACGGCGCGAGGAGATGTCGGTGAGTGACCAGCACACCCCGCAGGACCCAACCAACCAGTACGGACAGCAGTCTGGCCAGCCCGCTCAGCAGCAGTCAGCGCCCGGCTCGACCGGGAAGATGACTCCGAAGCCCGACCACGGCGAGAAGTCGTACCGGGGCAGCGGCAAACTCGACGGCAAGCGGGCGCTGATCACCGGTGGTGACTCGGGGATCGGGAGGGCTGTGGCGATCGCCTTCGCCCGCGAGGGCGCGGACGTGCTCATCTCGTATCTGAGCGAGGAGGAGGACGCCGACGCCCAGGAGACCGTGCGGCTGGTCGAGGACGCCGGCCGGCGGTGCGTCGCCGTACGCGGTGACGTCACCGACGAGGCGCACTGCCAGGAGTTGGTCGATCGGGCGGTGCGTGACCTGGGTGGCATCGACATCCTGGTCAACAACGCGGCCTACCAGATGTCGCAGGACAAGGGGATCCTCGGCATCAGCACCGAGCAGTTCGACCGGGTGCTCAAGACCAACCTGTACGCGATGTTCTGGCTCTGCAAGGCCGCCATCCCGCACCTGGCCGAGGGGTCGGCGATTATCAACACGGCGTCGATCCAGGCGTTCGACCCGTCACCGCAGCTGTTGGACTACGCGACCACCAAGGCGGGGATCGCCAACTTCACCAAGGCACTCGCCGCCGACCTGGCCGAGCAGGGCATCCGCGTCAACGCGGTCGCACCGGGCCCGGTCTGGACGCCGCTGATCCCGTCCACCATGCCGGAGGAGAAGGTGAAGCAGTTCGGCACCGACACCCCGGAGGGCCGTCCCGGCCAACCGGCAGAGCTGGCTCCCGCGTACGTCTTCTTCGCCTCGCAGGAGTCCAGCTATGTCACCGGCGAGATCCTGGGGGTCACGGGCGGTCGACCGACCAAGTGAACCGCCGCTGGCGGGCGTTCTTCGGGTCGCCCCGCCCAGCGGCGTGGCTCGTCCCGGGTTCGCGGCTGGTTCGCGGGTATGCGGCTGGTTCGGGCGGCGCGGCGTCGGGGCGGCTGGGCTTGTTCGGGGCGGCTCGTTGCGGGTTCGTTGGTCGCTGGTCGCTGGTCGTTGGTCGCCGAGTTGCGGTCTGCGGTCGCCGGTCTGGTGTCGGCTCAGCGCGGCCAGGCGGCGAAACGGTGCCGGATCTGGGCGACGTCGGCGGTGCCCAGGCCGTAACGGCCGAAGCGTTGGTCGGACAGCCGGTCCAGGTAGCGGCCGGCGGCCCGCACGTCCGCCGGATCCAGCACGGGGTCGACCTGCCGTGCCAGCACCAGCAGTTCGGTCACGTCGTAATGCTCAAGCGCCGCCGCCACGTCGATGAAGTCACGGACCTCCCGCCGGTTGACCAACGCCGCGATCTTGTTGGCCACCAGGTCACGGACGTCCATCACCGGGCCCAAGTCCATCACCACCGGACTCTGCTGGCGGTCCAGCCGGGCGAGGCTGAGCCGGATCTGCCGTCCGTCACGGCTCACCACGAAGTCCTTCATGTCCTGGTCGTACCCGTCGAACAGCTCGTGCAGCTCACTGTCCGGGTCGGCATCGGTGACGACGAACCCGGCCCGCTCCAAGGCCACCCGCACCCCAGCGGACGCCGCCGCGGCGGCGCCTTCCACGTCTGCGAACAGGTCGACGTCCTCCGTTGGGCGGGCGACCAGCCCGTGCGCCGCCCAGGCCACCCCGCCACCCAACACGAACCGGTACGGCCCGGCGGCGGTCAGCGCCACCCGGGCCACCTCCCGGTAGAACTCGTGCAGATGAGGGCCGATCACGCCGCGCGCAGGCTGCGGTGCCGGCTCTCCCACGCCTGGCGTACGCCCCGAGGCAGATTGAGCAGTCGCCACACCCGGCGCAGCGTTCGCCCATTGATGAGGGAGCGCAGGTCGTCGGCACGGGTGGTTTCGCGGAGCACGTTCTCGTACATCCAGAGCAGTTGGTCGGGGTCGCCGAGGTCGAACGTGCGCTCGGCGTTCCACATTAACCGCAGCGGCAGTTCCACCACGCCCCGGGTGGGGCCGGCCAGCTCAGCGAGGGTCCTCGCCACCACGGCAGGGCGACCCGGACGTGCCAGGAAGGTGACGCCGGTCGAGGTGGGAGAGACTGCCTGCATGGTGCCAGGGTAACGCCCACCGGAGCCGGTGTCGCTCAGGACGACGATCCCAGAAAGGCGCGGACAGTGGCGGCGAACTGCACTGGAGCGTCGTGATGCACCACGTGACCGGCTGGCAGCTCGACAAGATGGGCCTGGCCGGTGTGACGGGCGATCATCTCGCGAGCGTGGTCAGCTGTCAGTCCGTCGCTGCGCGTTCCGCGGATCAGGAGGGTGGGGCTGCTGACGGATACCCAGTCCTGCCAGTGGTCACCGTCGAGTGCTTGCTGCGATGCCACCGTGTCATCGATCTCGAATGAGTAGCCCCAGCCATCCTCCGTCTGCCGGAAGGAACCCTCCAGGTAGGGGGCCATCGCGCCCAGGGCCGAGGCCAGCGCCTCGCGGGATGGCGCGTGGCGGGGAAGTTTGGTGGTGGTTACCCAGTCGACCTCCACAACCGCGCCGATGTCCTCGACGATCAGCGCGGTGACCTGGCCCGCATGCCGGGCGGCGTACTGGTAGGCGTTGACCCCGCCGAGTGAATGGCCCAGCACCGCCACGGGGCCGACTCCCAGATGCTGATGAAAGGCGGCGACGTCGGCAACATAGTCGTCCCGCTCGTAGCTCTCGGCGCGGTCTGACTCTCCATGCCCACGCTGATCGAGTGCGATCACCCGCCACTGCGGTGCCAACGCCTCAGCCAACGGCGCCCAGGCCAACGCTTCGTTGTAGTGCCCGTGCAGAGCCAGGAGTGGGGTACCCGGACCGCCAAAGTCCAGGTACGAAAGCCGCCGACCCTCAACCGCGAAGAACCCACGCATGACCCAGGATGCTAGATCATCTCTGCCGACCGTGCGTCAGAGTTTTGTCCCGGTCTCATGCGGTTTAAAGCGCACCGTGCGCAGTGTCGAGGTCGACGCGCTCTCCTGCCGTCAGCACGACAAGGCCCGGCGCGACGGGGTCTTTGCGTGGTTAATCGGGTTTGGCCTCGCCTGCCGGAAGGTGGGCCGCAATGGTTTCCGCCCCACCGTGATCGACCTGGCCGGTGATCGCCGCCGTGCAGGGGCAACGCGATCGTCACGATGACGTTGGCGCGTGACAGCGCCCCGGACGCCGCATGTCGGCGATGTCCCGTGCGGGTGATCTGGCACCAGCCCGGACGGGCTCCCGGGTGATTTGCCCGGTATAGGGAGTGCCAGGCCTGTGACCGGTCGCACCCGTGGCTCGGAATCATGGCCGGGTCGGGGTCGTTGCATACCCTGACGATCGCAGGACCACGGCCCGGCACCCCGCGACCCGGGGTTGGAATGCGGGCCCTCGCCCGGTCGTTGCAGTCCCCGCGAACGACCACCCGGCTACCGCCTCCACGAGGGTGCCAGCGGATGGGCCAGCCCGGAATGACCCCGGTCCCCGGGTCGTTACACACAGACCCGGCGGCACGAGCCCTGCGCCCGTTGCCGCCACCGGGGAATGGCCCCGGCCCCCGGGTCGTTACATCTGGCCTGGCCGCCCGTAGCCGCCGCCCGGAATGACTCCGGCCCCCGGGTCGTTACACCTGGACCCGGCGCCACGAGCCCTCCGCTCGCAGGCCGCCGATCCCCGCAGACTTTCCCCTTTGTGTATGTGCAGCGCCGGACGAGGTGCTCACACCCTGAACCGGCCCCCGTCGGTGCGGGTGTTTCCTACCCCCGAAGGAGCTACCCCCATGAACACGATCATGCGTAAGAGTGTGCTGTCCGTTGCTGGTCTCGCGTTCGCCGGTGGTGTGTTCGCCGGTCCGATCGCCGCTCACGCCAACCCGGTCGACGCCAAGCCGGTCGCGGTCGCCGTGCAGGCCGACAAGCCCGACACGGCCAAGCTGATCCCGCACGGCACCCAGGGCGACCAGTCCCACATCACCCTCGACGACGAGCAGACCGCCAATGCCAAGGCGATCATCGCCGCCACGAAGAAGGCCGGTCTGCCCGAGCGGGCCGCGGTGATCTCGATCGCGACGAGCCTGCAGGAGTCGAAGCTGGAGAACCTGGGTCACCTCGGTGACATGAACGACCACGACTCGCTGGGCCTGTTCCAGCAGCGCCCGTCCAGTGGTTGGGGTACTCCGGAGCAGATCACCAACCCTGAGTACTCGACCACCGCGTTCCTGAAGGGTCTGAAGCAGGTCGACGGGTGGCAGGACATGCCGCTGACCCAGGCCGCGCAGACCGTGCAGGTCTCGGCTTACCCGGACGCGTACGCCCAGTGGGAGCAGCAGGCCGCTGACCTGGTTGGCCAGTACTGGAACAGCTGACCACCGCACAACCCGAACGGCAAGAACGACCGCTGGCCGGCACCCCCAACCCGGGGTGCCGGCCAGCGGCATACCCGCGCCGCCCCGCATCCGTACCGCCCGCACCCGCCCCGCACTCGCGCCCCCGGGCCCGGCGCTCCATGCCCGGCGTCCGCAGCAACCACCGGTTGAGTCCGCCCCCGGACGGAAACTGTCCAAGATCTCAGCCGCCGAGCCGCCGAGCCGCCGAGCCGTCGAGCCGCCGAGCCGGATGGTGTGGCCAGACGAGCCGGGCATTGGGCGACAGCGCAAGCGGGGCGAACCGAGCGGCCAGGCCGGTCGTGCCGGTCGTGCCGGTCGAGCCGGTCGAGCCGGTCGAGGTGGGTCGGGCCGGTCGGGCCGGTCGGGAACATCGTGGGGGTCGGGCTGGTTGTGGACAGTGTCGGTGTGACTCAGTGTCCCCGGGCCTCACCTAGTATCGCCTTCGCGGAATACCGTTCGGCTGGAGCCGCGTCGCGCCACTCGCCGAGAGGCGACCTGCACACCGACACCAGCGCCGCCCCCGACCAACCGGCCGGGGGCGGCGCTGTTTGATTTCCCCACTCGCGTACGTGCCCCAGTTGACCTATCTTCATGGGGTCGCTCGCGTGGGAGGGGGTGTCGGGGCATGGGGTTGCGTACCTTCATTGAGGGTTGGCCGGTCTATCGCCAGCTGACCGGCACCGATCCGCTCGGCAGGGGTGCCGCGGCGAAGTCCGCGGGATCCCGTGCGCTCACCGCCCGTACCGACACCGCCGACTCGGTGGCCCGGTCTGTCTGCCCGTACTGCGCCGTCGGCTGTGGTCAGCGGGTGTTCGTCAAGGACGGGCAGGTCAGTCAGATCGAGGGCGATCCGGACAGCCCGATCTCGCGGGGTCGGCTGTGCCCGAAGGGCTCGGCGAGCAAGAGCCTGGTGACCAGCCCGTTGCGGCAGACGAAGGTTCGCTACCGCCGGCCGTACTCGACGCAGTGGGAGGATTTGGAGCTCGACACCGCGCTCGACATGATCGCGGATCGGATGCTCGCGGCTCGCGAGCAGACCTGGGAGGACGTCGACGACGAGGGTCGGCCGCTCAACCGGACGTTGGGTTTCTCCAGTCTGGGTGGGGCGACGCTGGACAACGAGGAGAACTACCTCATCAAGAAGTTGTTCACCGCGATGGGGGCGCTCCAGATCGAGAACCAGGCCCGTATTTGACACTCCGCCACCGTCCCCGGTCTGGGGGCCAGCTTCGGTCGTGGCGGTGCGACGGATTTCCAGCAGGACATCGCCAACGCTGACGTCATCGTCATCCAGGGTTCGAACATGGCGGAGGCACACCCGGTGGGCTTCCAGTGGGTGATGGAGGCCAAGCGGCGCGGTGCCAAGGTGTTCCACGTCGACCCGCGGTTCACCCGGACCAGCGCGGTGGCTGACTCGTACCTGCCGATCCGGGCGGGCACGGACATCGCGTTGCTCGGTGGGGTGGTGCGTTACATCCTGGACAACGAGTTGGACTTCCGGGAGTACGTGCTGTCGTACACGAACGCGGCGACGATCGTCAGCGAAGAGTTCGTTGATACCGAGGACGGCGATGGCTTCTTCTCCGGGTTCGATCCGGAGACCGGCACCTACGTGCAGGACAGTTGGCAGTACGAGGGGCACGGGAGCTCGTCGGGCAGTGGGCACACCGCTCAGGAGCGGGACAGCGCAGCGGGGCTGGCGCACGAGTCGCACGGCGCGCAGGTGGGTGGGCAGACCCGGCGCGACGAGACGTTGCAGCATCCGCGTTGCGTGTACCAGATCCTCAAGCGGCACTTCTCCCGCTACACCCCGGAGATGGTCGAGCGGGTCTGTGGGATTCCGCAGGAGAAGTTCCTGGAGTTGGCGAGGGCCTGGACGGCGAACTCAGGTCGGGAACGCACCGGCATGTTGATCTATTCGGTGGGCTGGACGCAGCACAGTGTCGGTGTGCAGTACATCCGTACCGGGGCGATCATCCAGTTGTTGCTGGGCAACATGGGTAGGCCGGGTGGCGGGGTCATGGCGTTGCGCGGGCACGCCAGCATCCAGGGCTCGACGGATATCCCGACGTTGTTCAACCTGCTGCCCGGCTATCTGCCGATGCCGCATCACGCCGAGCACCCGAGCTTCGACGAATGGGTGGACAGCATTCGGCATCCGGGGCAGAAGGGGTTCTGGGGCAACGCGCGGTCGTTCGCGGCCAGTCTGTTGAAGGCGTACTGGGGTGACGCGGCGACACCGGAGAACGACTACTGCTACGGCTACCTACCCCGACTGACTGGTGATCATGGGACGTACCAGCAGGTGCTCGACATGATCGACGGGAAGATCAAGGGGTACTTCCTGTTGGGTCAGAACCCGGCGGTCGGGTCGGCGCACGGTCGGGCGCAGCGGCTGGGGATGGCCAATCTCGACTGGTTGGTGGTTCGGGACCTGTTCGAGATCGAGAGCGCCACGTTCTGGAAGAACGCGCCGGAGGTCGAGACCGGCGAGATCGTCACCGAGGAGTGTCGTACGGAGGTGTTCTTCCTGCCTGCGGCGTCGCATGTGGAGAAGGAGGGCACGTTCACCCAGACGCAGCGTTTGTTGCAGTGGCGGGAGAAGGCCGTCGAGCCGCCGGGCGACGCCCGCTCGGAGTTGTGGTTCTTCTACCACCTCGGCCGCATCATCCGGGAAAAGCTGGCCGGTTCGACGCTGCCGCGCGACCGGGCGTTGCTCGACCTCACCTGGGACTACCCCACGCACGGTCCGCACCTGGAGCCGAGCGCCGAGGCGGTGCTGCGTGAGATCAACGGGTACGACGTGGCGACCGGCCGCCCACTGTCCAGCTTTGCCGAGGCACGCGCGGACGGTTCCACGGCGATCGGTTGCTGGATCTACACGGGGGTGTACGCGGACGGGGTGAACCAGGCCGCTCGGCGCAAGTCCCGACACGAGCAGGACTGGGTGGCCGCCGAGTGGGGTTGGGCCTGGCCGGCGAACCGGCGCATCCTCTACAACCGTGCCTCCGCCGACCCGGACGGCAACCCGTGGAGTGAGCGCAAGCGCTACGTCTGGTGGGATGCGGAGAAGGCCGAGTGGACGGGCTACGACGTGCCGGACTTCGAGAAGACGAAACCGCCGTCGTACCGGCCGCCTCCTGGCGCGTCCGGAACGGAGGGCATCGCCGGCGACGATCCGTTCGTCATGCAGGGCGACGGCAAGGGCTGGCTGTACGCGCCAAGTGGTGTCCTGGACGGCCCGTTGCCGACGCACTACGAGCCGGTCGAGTCGCCGGTGCGTAACCCGTTCTACGGGCAGCAGGCCAACCCGACCCGCAAGATGTACGCGCATCCGGTGAACTCGGTGAACCCGAGCCCGCCGGAGGAGCACAGTCAGGTTTTCCCGTATGTGTTCACCGTCAGCCGGCTCACCGAGCATCACACCGCCGGTGGGATGAGCCGCACGGTGAGCCCCCTGGCCGAGCTGCAACCGGAGATGTTCGTCGAGGTGTCGCCGGAGTTGGCCACCGAGGCTGGTCTGACGCACCTGGGCTGGGCTCATCTGGTCACCGCACGGGCGGCGATCGAGGCGAAGGTGTTGGTGACGGATCGGCTCACTCCGTTGCGGGTCGACGGCCGGATCATCCACCAGGTGTGGTTGCCGTACCACTTTGGTTTCGAGGGTTTGGTGACCGGTGACTCGGCCAACGACCTGTTCGGGATCAGCCTCGACCCGAACGTCCTGATCCAGGAGAGCAAGGTCGGCACCTGCGACGTTCGCCCCGGCCGGCGCCCGAGAGGAGGCGACCTGCTCGACCTGGTCGCCGATTACCGGCGGCGCGCCGGGATCGCCCCGGGCCGGAACGCCCCGGCGGTCACCACCGACAGCTCGGGGGAGGAGCGCGGTGCTTCCTGACCCGAACAGCCTGTACGGGCCGCTCGATCCGGCGCCGGAGGCCGGATACGAGGATGCGCCACCTCGGATGGGGTTCTTCACCGACACCAGCGTCTGTATCGGCTGCAAGGCATGTGAGGTTGCCTGCAAGGAGTGGAACGGTGTTCCGGAGAGTGGGCTCGACCTGCTCGGGATGTCGTACGACAACACGGGCGCGTTGACCGCGAACTCGTGGCGGCACGTCGCGTTCGTCGAGCAACCCCGCCCGGCCGACGTGTTGGGTGAGCCGGTCGCCACCAGTGCGGGGCCGCAGTTCCTCGGGATGCCGGGGTCGCAGCCGCCGGGGCGGGGGTCCGGTGCGCAGGGTCGCACGGACTTCCGCTGGTTGATGATGTCCGACGTGTGCAAGCACTGCACCCATGCGGCCTGCCTGGACGTCTGCCCGACGGGTTCACTGTTCCGCACCGAGTTCGGCACGGTGGTGGTCCAGGAGGACATCTGCAACGGATGCGGGTACTGCATCTCCGCCTGCCCCTACGGCGTGATCGATCAACGAAAGGATGACGGCCGGGCGTGGAAGTGCACACTCTGCTACGACCGGTTGGGTGCGGGCATGACCCCGGCCTGTGCCCAGGCGTGTCCGACCGAGTCGATCCAGTACGGGCCGCTGGACGAGTTGCGGGAGCGGGCTGCCGCGCGGGTCGAGACGTTGCACGAGCGGGGGGTCCCCGAGGCGCGCCTGTACGGTCACGACCCGGCCGATGGTGTCGGTGGTGACGGCGCGTTCTTCCTGCTCCTCGACGAGCCCGAGGTGTACGGGTTGCCACCCGACCCGGTCGTGACCACCCGTGACCTGCCGGCCATGTGGAAACGCGCCGGCTTCGCCGCGCTGGCCATGGCGGCGGCGACCGTCGCCGCGTTCGTCGGAGGTTCCTCGTGAGTCCAGACCGTCCCCCGGTGGGTGAGCGCTTCCGTCGCTTCCGCGACCGGCTCACCGCCGAAGACCCCGTGAATGGCGCACCGACCGACCTGGCCGCACAGCAGCCCCGCAACCCGGGCCGCCGGGGTGGGCGTCGCGGCGGTGGCGAGGAGTTGCGGGTGCCGGAGGCGGCGTTCACGTCCTACTACGGTCGGCCCATCCTGAAGGCGCCGGTCTGGAAGTGGGACATCGCCGCGTACCTGTTCACCGGCGGGCTGGCCGCTGGCTCGTCGCTGCTCGCCGCGGGTGGGCAGCTCACCGGGCGTCCGGCGTTGCGTCGCGCCGGTCGGGTCACCGCGCTGGCAGCCGTCAGCGCCAGCGCGGTCTTCCTGGTAAAGGACCTGGGTAGGCCGGCGCGGTTCCATCACATGCTCCGGGTGGCCAAGCCGACCTCGCCGATGTCGATGGGCACCTGGATTCTCACCGTGTACGGGCCGGCTGCGGGCGTCGCGGCGATCGCCGAGGCCGCCGGTCGGCTGCCCCGCCACGGCCTGCTCGGCCTGGCCGGTCGGGCGTTGCCGTCGATCGGGCACACCGCCGGGCTGGTCGCCGCCGGCACCGCGCCCGCGCTGGCCACGTACACCGGGGTGTTGCTCGCTGACACGGCGGTGCCGTCCTGGCACGAGGCGTACCCCGAACTGCCCGTCATCTTCGCGGGCAGCGCGCTGGCCAGCGGTGCCGGCGTGGGTCTGCTCGCCGCGCCGCCGGCCCAGGCCGGGCCGGCCCGCCGGATGGCGGTGGCGGGCGCGGCCCTGGAGCTGTACGGCGCACATCGGGTGGAGACCCGTCTCGGCCTGCTCAGCGAGCCCTACCGGCTGGGCCGGCCCGGTCGGCTGCTGCGCGCCGGGCGGCTGCTCACCGTCGGCGGGGTCGCCGGTGCTCTGCTCGGCCGGCGCAGCCGGTTGGTCGGCGCGCTCTCCGGTGTCGCGCTGCTGGCCGCGTCGGTGGCGACCCGGTTCGGCATCTTCTACGGCGGCGTCGCCTCCGCCCGCGACCCGCAGTACACGGTGGTGCCGCAACGCGAGCGGGTGAATGCGCGGCGGACCGGGGGCGGATCTGGCGGCTGACTGAGCGGCCACACCGCCGTTGTGATCGAATGTCCGACGGAGGCGTTCAGGAGGCTGGTGCCCCTCCCGGTCTTCAAAACCGGAGTGGTCCGGGACCCGGGCCAGGCGGGTTCGATTCCCGTCCGTCTCCGCCAAACGGCTGCAGGAGATGACGCGATGGGCGACGGCCCGGTGGACCCGCGACGCCGCGTGCCCCGCACCGACAGGCTGCTCGCCGACCCGCTGCTGGCCGCGGCCACCGCGACGCTGGGCCGCGACCAGGTCAAGGCGGTCGTCACCCGGGCGCAGGACCGGGCCCGCCGCGGCGAGATCAACCCCGACGAGGTACGCGACGCAGCGGTCGCGGCGTTGCCGACGTCCGGCCCTCGCGTGGTGCTCAACGCCACCGGCGTCGTGCTGCACACCAATCTGGGCCGGGCGCCCCTGTCGCCTGCCGCGGTCGCCGCAGTGGTGGCCGCCGCCGGGCACACCGACGTCGAACTGGACCTGACCACCGGCCGGCGTGCCCGGCGAGGCCGCGGCGCACTCGACGCGCTGGCCGCCGCCGTGCCCGACGCGGGCGCCGTGCACGTGGTCAACAACGGCGCCGCCGCGCTGGTGCTGGCCGCCACCGCGTTGGCCGCCGGTCGGGAGATCGTGGTCAGCCGAGGCGAACTCGTCGAGATCGGCGACGGCTTCCGCCTGCCCGACCTGCTGGAGAGCACGGGTGCCCGCCTGCGGGAGGTGGGCACCACCAACCGCACCACCCTCGCGGACTACGCCGCAGCCCTCGGCCCGCAGACCGGCTTCGTGCTCAAGGTGCACCCGTCGAACTTTCAGATCACCGGGTTCACCTCCGCCACTCCAGTACGCCAACTGGCCACCCTCGGCGTGCCGGTGGTCGCCGACATCGGCTCCGGCCTGCTCTCCGCAGATCCGCTGCTGCCCGACGAACCGGACGCCGCCAGCACCCTCCGCGCCGGCGCCGCACTGGTGACCGCCAGCGGCGACAAACTGCTCGGCGGCCCGCAGGCGGGTCTGCTGCTCGGTGCCGCGGACCTGGTCGACCGGCTGCGCCGCCACCCGCTGGCCCGGGCGCTGCGCGTGGACAAGCTCACCCTGGCCGCGCTGGCCGCCACCCTGCACCAACCGGACACACCAACCCGGGCGGCCCTGCACGCCGAGTCGGGTGCCCTGCGCCAGCGCGTGGAGCGGCTGCGCGACCGGCTCGGTGTGGACGGCCGCAAGGCGGAGGTGGTGCCGGCCGTCGCGGTGGTCGGCGGCGGCGGCGCTCCCGGGGTGGAACTGGACTCGTGGGCGCTGAGCCTGCCCGAGCGGTACGCGGCCCCGCTGCGCACCGGCGACCAACCGGTCCTGGGCCGGGTGGTGCGGGGCCGCCTCCTGCTCGACCTGCGCTGTGTGCCCGCCGACGCCGACGAGGCCGTCCGAGTGGCCGTGCTGCGCGTACCCGGGGACGACTGAAAATGTTCGTCGTCGCCACCGCCGGGCACGTCGACCACGGCAAGTCGACACTGGTCCGGGCGTTGACCGGGATGGAGCCCGACCGGTGGGCCGAGGAACGCCGCCGGGGGATGACCATCGACCTGGGCTTCGCCTGGACGACGCTGCCGTCCGGCGGCACCGTCGCGTTCGTCGACGTGCCCGGGCATGAGCGGTTCGTGCCGAACATGCTCGCCGGGGTCGGCCCGGTGCCCGCGGCGTTGATCGTGGTGGCCGCCGACGAGGGGTGGATGCCGCAGTCCGCCGAGCACCTGGCCGCGCTCGACGCGCTCGGTGTCGCGTACGGCCTGCTGGTGGTGACCCGCGCGGACCTGGCCGACCCGGGACCGGCGACGGCCCACGCCCGCGCCGAGATCGCCGCGACCAGCCTCGGCGCGGTGGAAGCGGTGGCGGTCAGCGGCCTGACCGGTGCCGGTCTGCTGGAGCTGCGTGCCGCCCTGGACCGGCTCGCCGCCCGACTGCCGGCCCCCACGGTGGACGACCCGGTCCGGCTCTGGGTCGACCGCAGCTTCACCGTGCGGGGCAGTGGCACCGTCGTCACCGGCACCCTCGGCGCCGGTCGCCTTCGGGTGGGTGACGAGCTGGAGTTGGCCGGTCACGACGAACCGGTCCGGGTCCGCGGCCTGCACGCACTCGGCGAGGCCCGACCGGAGGCCACGGCGGTGGCCCGGGTGGCGGTCAACCTGCGCGGTACGCCCCGCGACCGGCTCGGCCGCGGCGACGCGCTGCTCACTGCGGGCCGGTTCCACCACACCGACCTCGTCGACGTTCGGCTCACCGGGGACCCGGCCGCTGACCTGCCGGCCACCCTCACCCTGCACGTCGGGTCGGCGGCGGTGCCGGTACGGGTTCGCCCGCTCGGCCCGGACACTGTGCGGCTGCGGTTGGCCCGTCCGCTGCCGCTGCTGGTCGGTGACCGGGCTCTGCTGCGCGACCCGGGCCGGCATCACGTGGCCGGCGGGGTGCGGGTGCTGGACGTGGCACCGCCACCGCTGACCCGCCGGGGCGCCGCCGCCGCCCGCGCGCAGGTCCTCGCCGAGCTGGACGGTCGACCAGACCTGGCCGGTGAGCTGCGCCGCCGCCGGCTGGTCCAGGCCGGTGCGCTGATCCGGATGGGCGTGCCGGTGCACACCGAATCGGGGGCCGGTGCGGTGAAGGCCGGCGCGGTGGTGGCCGGTGACTGGTTGGCCGACCCCGCGCATTGGCAGCGGCTCGGCGACCAGCTGACCGAGGAGGTCGCCCGCTACACCCGGGAGCACCCGTTGGAGCCCGGGATGCCGGTGGACGCGCTGCGTCAGCGCCTCGCCCTGCCCGACCGGATCCTGGTCGAGGCGCTGGTCCGGCCGCCGCTGCGGATCCATGCCGGGCGGGTCGGTGCGGCGGGCGCCGACGCGCTGCCCGAGCCGGTCGCCCGGGCCGTGCAGCGGGTCCGCGCCGAGTACGGTGACCGGCCGTTCCGCGCCCCCGAGGCCGACCACCTCGTCGACCTCGGGCTGGGCCCCCGGGAGATCGGAGCCGCGGTGCGCGCCGGCGCCCTGCTGCGGCTGGCGGACAACGTGGTGCTGCTGCCCGACGCGCTCGACGACGCGGTCCGGGTGTTGGCCGGGCTGCCGCAACCGTTCACCCTCTCCGCGGCCCGGCAGGCGTTGGACACCACCCGCCGGGTGGCGGTGCCACTGCTGGAGCTGCTGGACCGTCGAGGCGCGACCCGGCGACTGCCCGACGACGCCCGGGTCGTCGTCACCTGAGCGCCAGCCCGGCGGTTCGGGGCTGACAGGGCGGCCGCCGGGGTGCGACCGTAACGGGGTGCTCGAGGCGTCCCCCACCCCGTCGCGGCCGTTCGGCGGCCGGTGGCGGGTCGTCGTCCCGGTGGCGCTGCGCTGGGGGCTGCCGCTGCTCTGGGTGCTGTGGGTGCCGCTGGCCTGGTGGGTGGAGCCCCGCGAGTCGACCGAGGCCCAGCTCGACCGCGATCTCGCGACCGGCCAGGTGGTGGCCTTCCAGCGGGCGTCCGGCTGGGCCGACGGCGGCGCGTACTGGGGGAGCCGGCCTCGGCCGCAGTATGCGACGAACGGCGGGATGCTGGCCTGGACCGTGCCGAACGGCCAGATCCGGTACACCTTCGGTGCACCGCCCGCCTCGGACTCGTACCTCGCCGAGCCAGACGCGTCGGCGGGCACCTGGCCGAGCTGGCGGGACACCCAGCTCGCCGCCATTTCTGCCACCGGGCCCGCGGACAGCGGCCCCGGCCCGCGGATCGGGAACGCCGCGGCGCTGCTCGCTGGCGCGCTGACCGTGCTCTGGCTGGGCCGGTTGATCGGCGGTGCGCCGCCGCTGGTCGGCACCCGGTGGTTCTGGTTCTGGGTCGGTTTCCTGCCGTTCGGGGTGGGTGTGCTGGCCTGGACCTACCGGGAGCTGTGGAGACCACCGCCGGTGCCGGTGCCCGACCGTGGCTCGGGGTGGCGTGGGTTCGGCTGGCTGATCCTCGCCGCAGTCGGGATCAGCCTGGTGGTGTCCGTTGCCCGCATCGTGTTCGGGACGACGGTGGTGCCGGGCTAACCCGCCCCCGGGGTCGGCGGCGGTCACCTACCGTGACGCCATGGACCCTTCGGCGGTCTGGCGGGACCGGCAGCACCGGTGGCGGATCGAGGCGTACCGCGCCCCCGACCTGCGCTTCGCCATCTACGCCACCAACGGCCCCACCGAATCGGTGCCGCTCTGGCTGTTCGGTATGTCGGCGCTGGCCCGCTGGTTGATGACCCACGCCATCTCGCTGGACGACCTGGAGGTCGACTGAGCGGGGCCGGAAACGGACCCGGAGCCGGCCGCGCTGCGGTTGAGTGACCTGAGGCGGCGGACGGGGGTGCGCGATGGGCGGTCAGCTCGGGCAGTTGGCGCTGGTGGCCGTGCTGGTCCTTGTCAACGCCGCGCTCTCCGGCAGTGAGATGGCACTTGTGACGTTGCGCGAGGGGCAGCTGCGGCGGCTGGGCCGACGGACCCGCGCCGGTGACCGGTTGGTGCGGCTGTCCCGCGATCCGAACCGCTACCTGGCCACGATTCAGCTCGGCATCACCCTGGCCGGGTTCCTCGCCTCGGCGGCAGCCGCGGTGTCGCTGGCCGGGCCGCTGGTCGGGCCGCTGGGCTTCCTCGGGGGCTTGGCCCGCCCCGCCGCGGTGCTGGTGGTGACCGTGCTGCTGACGTTCGTCACGCTGGTGCTCGGAGAGTTGGCCCCGAAGCGGCTGGCCATGCAGCGGGCAGAGCGCTGGGCGCTGCTGAGCGCCGGCCCGCTGGACCTGCTCGCCCGCGTGTCCCGACCGGCGGTGTGGCTGCTCAGCCGGGCCACCGACGCGGTCGTCCGGCTGGCCGGCGGTGACCCGCGAGCCAACCGTGAGGAGATGACCGAGGAGGAGCTGCGGGAGATGCTGGCCAGCCAGCGCGGCCTGTCGGCCCAACAGCGGGAGATCCTGACCGGCGCGTTCGACATCGCCGGTCGGACGTTGCGGGAGATCCTGGTGGCCCGGCGGGAGGTGACGACACTGGCTTCCGGTCTGACGGCCGATGAGGGGGTTCGTCAGCTCGCCGCCGCCGGGCGGTCCCGCGCTCCCGTCACCGGCCCGGGTGGCCTGGACGAGGTGCTCGGGGTGGTGCACATCCGCGATCTGGTGCAGGCCGGCACCGCCTTGGTGGGCGAACGGGTCCGTTCGCCGTTGTTGCTGCCGGTCACCCTGCCCGTCGCCGACGCGTTGCGTCAGCTCCGTCAGGAGCATCAGCAACTCGCCCTGGTGGTCGACGAGCACGGCGGCATCGACGGCATGGTCACCATGGAGGATCTGCTGGCCGAGGTGGTCGGCGAGTTGTACGACGAGACCGACCGCGACGTGCACGGGGTGATCCGGGAAGCGGACGGGTCCCTGCTGGTGCCCGGTGATTTTCCGCTGCACGACCTGCCCGACCTGGGGGTGCGGTTGAGCTTTCCGTTGTCACGGGACTACACCACGGTGGCGGGGCTGGTGCTGGCCCGGCTACGGCACCTGCCGAGTGAACCGGGGGAGACGGTGCGGCTGCCCGGGTTGACCCTGGAGGTGGTGGAGGTCGGTGACCGGGCGGTGCGTCGGGTGCGGCTGCGGGGTTTCGCCGCCAACCGCTGACCACCCCCAAAGAGGGATATTAGGGTCAAATTACTCCTTGCGTGGATGTGGCCCACCTAGCGTGCGACACGTGAAGGACCGAGGATTGCGTACGTTCGTCACGGTGCTCGCCGGCCTCGCGGTGATCTATTTCGGCAGCGCCGGCCGCAGCCCCGAGGAGGGCCGAGGCATCTCCGGCGGGGTGGTGGTCCTGGCGTTGCTCGCCGCATTGCTGGTGTGGCACCTGACCCGGCCGGGCGACAAGACGGTGAAGTAGACCGCCTCACCGGGCGGCGACGCGGGTGACCTCGCCGGCGGACTCCTCGCCGAGCGCCACGCGCACCAGCGCTGAGGCGAGCCGGCCGAAGTCCGGCTCGTCGACGAGGCCGGCCAACCGGTCCGGAGAGCCCGGCAGGCCCAGTCGCTTCGCCCCGGCCAGGGCCCGACGGTCGGCGTACGGGCGCAGATCCGACCAGACCGTCTGAGCTTCGCGCAGGTAGATGTCCGCCCCGGTGGGGCCGATGCCGGGGAACTCGGTGAGCCGCCGCCGCAGACCAGCGGGGTCGCCCTGGGCGTCGCGGTGCAGCCGTCGCAGGTCACCGTGCCAGCGGTCCAGGCACAGCCGGGCACCGGTGCCGAGCATGGTGGCGGTCCGCTCGTCGTAGCGGCGGTAGTGGGCCCGGCCCAGCGCGTCGACGCGTTCCTGCCAACTGGCCGCCTCCATCGCCTGCGGCGTGCGGTAGCCCGCGGCGAACAACTCCCGTGCGGCGTCCACCGCCAGACACGCCCGGATCCGGGTGCTCAGCAGGGTGGCCAGCACCAACAACTGGTAGAGCGGACCGGGGCGGTTGGAGAGCCGGATACCGGCCTCTTCCGCGTACGTGCGGCCACGCCGGTCCAGGAGGACTCGCACCACTGTTCGATCGTTGCCCACCCGGACGGGTTACCCGATCCGGAACCCGCTAGCCGTTCCCCCGGTGACCGGGGCCGGAATGCCGCCGGAGCGGGCGGGTATGCCGAGGCGTGGAGGCGGTCGATGCCGCCTGCCGTACCGGAGGGAGACACCCCGTGACGAACCCGCAACAGCAGGAGCTTCGCCGCAACGCGCTGGGCGCAACCAGTCAGGACAACAAGGGCCCCGCCCCGGGTGGGCACCCGGCCAACCGTGGCACGTCGCGCGGCGACGACGGTCGACCGGTGCCCAAGGGGCAGGTGTCGCCGTACGGGCCGGCCGGTGAGCCGGTGGCCGACGACGACAGCGACAACCGCTAACTAGTGACCGCGACCTGACGGCCGCCGTAACCTGTTCCAGGTTGCGGCGGCCGTCAGTCCGTATGCCAGGTGCGGGATGATGTCGGAGATCCAGTCGGAGCGCCGCCAGGTGCGCGGGTCACTGATTCCGAGCGCGGTGATGGACCCGTCGGTCATGGTCATGACGCCGGCGCCGAGCAGGCCGGTGGCCATCGGCAACGGTTGGCGCCGACCACCCGCGTACAGCGCGAACGCGACGCCCGCGGCGATGCCGAGCCCGTAGCCGATCAGGGGCCCGAGGCCCGAGCGGCGGTTGGCCGCCTGGTCCCCGGACCCCAGGTCCACGTGCGCGATCCCGGCCAGCCGGTCGACGGTCTCCTGCGGGACGTTGCTCTCCGGCCGCCCCCGTAGCGCTATGTCGAGGTAGCTGACCACGTTCAGCGCGGTGCTGCCGACGGCGCCCGCGATGGCGCCGTCGGCCACGTCGACCTTCCTCACTTCGGGTCGCCCGGTTCACGCTCGCTCTTCGGGCCGTAGGTGCGTTCGCCGCGCACCACGCCCCGTTGGCCGCGATCCTCCTGGAGGATCTTGTTGGCGACCTGGTTGGCCTTGCCGTCGGGCACCCGGCGTCCGGAGTCGTCGATCGCATTGCGCAACCGCGCCCGCTGCTTGTCGTAGGCGTTACTGCCCGGCCGTGGTCCTGCCATCTGGAGCCTCCTTCGTCGCCATGGGCGTACCGCGGCCGTCTACCCGTCTGGTGGCGGGCCAACCTCGGGTCCTACCGGTGCGCCGGGTCCTACCGGGGCTCGTGGACCACAGCGACAGGGCACTGCGCATGGTGCAGCATCGACTGGCTCACCGACCCCAGCAGTAACCCGGTCACCTCGCCGCGCCCCTGCCCACCCACCACCACCAGTTGGGCGCAGCGGGACGCCTCGGCGAGCACGGCGCCGGTGCGGCCGCGTACCGCCCGGCAGGTCAGCCGCAGCTCCCGGTGGTCCTCGGTCAGCCCGGTCAGCCACCCGGCGAGCGCCCGCTCCTGCTCGCCGTGCAGCTTCGCCTCGTCGTACACCAGGGGTTGCATGTCGCCTGGGCCGTTGCTGCCCGGGTGTCGGTAGGCGTGCACCGCGACCAGTGGCACGCCGCGCGACACGGCGGTCTCGGCGGCGAAGTCGGCCGCCAGTCGGGAGGCCGGCGAACCGTCCACCGCGACCAGCACCGGCTCGTCGGGTCGTTGCGCGCCGCGCGCCACCAGCACCGGACAGTCGGCGTACGCGGCGACCTGCACCGCGACCGAGCCGACCACCAGCGCGGAGAAGCCACCCAACCCGCGGTCGCCGAGCACGATGAGCGCGGCGGTGGGGGACTCGCCCACCAGCACCGCGGCGGCCTCACCGTCGATGATCTCGCCGGAGATCGACAGCCCGGGTACGGTCGCCTCGGCCTCGGCCACCGCGGCCTGGACCAGTTCCTCGGCCCGATGGCGCAACCCGCCGCCGGGCGGCGCGTTCGGGGCGGGGGAGACTGGCACGTGCAGCAGCGGCCAGCTGAACCCGTGTACGACACGTAGTGGCCGATGGCGACGCGCTGCCTCCGTGGCGGCGAGGCGTACGGCGCGCAGCGCCGGCTCCGAGCCGTCCACGCCGACCACCACTGCCGCGCTGTTCGCCGAGTTCACCGCCCACCTCCCGCCCGGGGCCAGTATCACGGGAGCGAACGCCTCCGCGCCGCGATACCGCTGAGCGCGTCGGGGTCGGTACGCTGGCGACGACCGGTCGGGGAGGGAGCATTGTCGATGGGTGAACCGGAGCAGCCGAGCACCGCACGCATGATCGACTTTTGGCTCGGCGGGGAGCACCACTTCCCGGTCGACGTGGCCGGTGCGAACGCGTTCGAGCAGGCGTACGGGCCGTGCGGGCCGGTTTTCCGGGAGTTGCGGGCGTTCCTGGGTCGGGCGGTGCAGGCCATGGTCGCCCACGGCGTGGACGGTTTTCTGGTGTTCGGTGCCGGGGTGCCGACGATGGGCAACGTGCACGAGGTCGCGACCGAGGCGACCGTGCTCTACACCGACGTCGATCCGGTCACCATCCGGCTGGGGCAGAGCATCCTCGCTGGCAGCGACCGGGCCGGCTACGGCTTCGGTGACGCGACCGACATCGGCACGATCGACCCGGCGCAGCTGCACCGATTCGTTCCGGGTTGGGGCCGCAGGCCGGTCGGCGTGGTCTTCCTCGGGCTCGCCGCGTTCCTCGACGACGCTTCGCTGACCCGCACGCTCGACGAGTTGTACGCCGCTGCGGCGCCGGGCAGCCTGCTCGCCGTGGACTTCGACACCGAGGAGCTGGTGGGTCATCCGCAGGCGCTGGCGATGTTGGGGCCGCAGTTCCGGATGCGCTCACCGGCGACGTTCGCGCCGCTGCTGGGTCGGTGGGCGCCGACGGGGGACGGAATCGTCCCGATCGCCCAGTGGCGGCCGGAGGGTCCGCCGGCGCAGGTGCCCGATGCGTTCCATGGTGTGCTGGCGACTCGCGGAGGCGACTGACCGGGCGGATTCGCCGTCCGGGGTCGTCCGTATGATGCTTGCCCTGTAGCAAGCTTCTGGAGAGGACGACCATGGTGGACCCGCCGGACGTGGTGTCGCGCGCGCTGCGCGAGGCCCCGCCCGACCAGTTGGCGGAAGCGGCCGACCAGGCGATCCGGTCGACGCTGGGTGCGCTGCGCACCGACGTGTTCGTCGCCGACTACCGGATCAGCGGGCTCTGGCCGGTGCTGGATCCGGACCTGCCGGCGGCCGGGTTCCTGGCCTGTCACACCGTGGCGCAGCGGTGCTTCAGCAGCCAGCAGCCGGTGCGCGACGGCGTCGGTGACGGTCCCTGCCGGCTCTACCTGCCGTTGACGGTGTGGGGGGAGCGGCTGGGCGTGCTGCTGATCGAGCTTCCCGCCGTCCCGGGTCCGAGCGTCACCGGCCAGGCGGCCGACATCGCCGGTGCTCTCGCGGTGGCGATGCGCGCGGCGGACCGGGAGACCGACCGTTACCGGCGGGCCCGTCGCCGTGAGCGACTGACGATGGCCGCTGAGATGCAGTGGGACCTGCTACCCGGTCGCGGTGTGGCGCACCACGCGTTCGATCTGGCCGGCCAGCTCGAACCGGCGTACACCGTGGGTGGGGACCACTTCGACTGGTCTCTGGACGGCGACTGTCTCACCGTGACGGTGCTCAACGGTGAGGGCAGTGGCTTGCCCGCGTCGATGCTGACGGCTGTCACGGTGAACGCGATGCGCAACGCGCGCCGCTCGGGTGGCGGCCTGGTCGAGCAGGCCGAGCTTGCCTCGGACACGGTCTTCTACCAGCACCGGGGCCGCCGGTACGTGGCTACCCTGCTGCTCGAAGTGGACACGCGCACCGGCCGGGTGCGGGCGGTCGACGCGGGCTCCCCGCACCTGCTGCGGATGCGTGGGGCCGTGGTGGAGCCGATAAAGCTGGATCAGCAGTTGCCGCTGGGCATGTTCGCGGAGACCCGCTACGAGCTACAGGAGTTGCAACTCGTGCCGGGTGACCGTCTCTTCGTGGTCAGTGACGGGGTGTGGGCCGCCGAGCCGCCGGGCCAGGAGCCGTACGGGCAACGGGTGATGGCCCGTTCCCTGCGCGCCACACGGTTGCAGCCGGCGGCCGAGGCGGTTGGTACGGTGATGCGCGAACTGCACGCCTACCACGCGGACTCCGATCTGCGCGACGACGCCGTCGTGGTCTGTTTGGACTGGCATGGTCCGCGTGAGCGGGGCAGCGGGTGAGGATCACCGCCGCTCCGTCGGGCCGGCACCAGCGCGACGACGGCAGGGGACATCAGGTGGAGCGACCTGCGGATCTCGCCGCGGCGATCGACGCGGCTGCCGGGACACTGATCGCTGTGCTCGACTCGGCCGCGTCGCGGCACCAGGTGCCGCCCACGCAGTTGCGGGTACTGACCCTGATCAGCAGCAGATCGGAAACCAATGTCAACGGCTTGGCGGAGCTGCTCGATGTGGTGCCTTCGTCGGCGAGCCGCCTCTGCGACCGGCTGGAGGCGACCGGTCTGCTGCGCCGGGTGCCCGATCCGCGTGACCGGCGTGAGGTGCGGTTGGTGCCGACCGCGGCCGCGCTGACTCTGCTAAGGCAGTTGGCCGAGCAGCGGCACCGAGCGGTGCAGTCGGTGTTGGATCGGATGCCGGCGAGGGTGCAGCACGATCTGTTGTTGGCGTTGGTCGCGTTCGGTCGGGCGGCGGCTCAGTCGGTGCCCGAGCAGCAGACGGATCCGGTGGTTCAGACGGCCTGAGCCCGACCACCTCATCCTCTAGTATCCTAGGACGCTTTACGCGTGGTGATCCACGCCACAGTGCGGCAAAGCCGCACCGACCCGCACATGGCGGCGCCCGGGGCGCCGAGGGAAGCCCGATATAGTGACAGCGCACTTACCCGGCCCGTGATCATCGAGATCGCGGGCCGCGTCAGGGAAGAGGCCCCGCCCGGGGCCGTAGGGGAGCCGGCGCTGGCCGGCCCGACAGCGCGTACGACCCTCCGCCGCGCCCGACGTCGGCGGGGGCCTGCGTGCCGTGGAGGAGGATCGGTGTCGCGTCGGCCGGCTCGGGCAGAGCAACCGCCGGACACCGGTGACGAGGCCCCCGGTAACCAGGTGCTCACCGTGCCCAACCTGATCAGCTTCGTGCGGCTGCTGGGCGTCCCACTCTTTCTCTACCTGTTCCTGGTCGAGCGAGCCGACGTGGCGGCGATCGTCGTCCTGGCCATCGGCGGCACCACGGACTGGGTCGACGGGTGGATCGCCCGCCGCTTGCACCAGGTGAGTCGCCTCGGGGAGCTGCTCGACCCGTTCGCCGATCGCCTCTACATCCTCGCCACGCTGGTCGCCTTCACCGCGCGGGAGGTGGTGCCGTGGCAGTTCACCGCGGCGCTGCTGGCCCGTGAACTGCTGCTGCTCGGCTCGCTGGGGGTGCTGCGCCGCTTCGGGTACGGGCCGCCGCCGGTGCACTACGTGGGCAAGACCGCCACGTTCCTGCTGCTCGCGGCGTTCCCGGTGCTGTTGTTGGCCACCGAGTGGAGCGCGGCGGCGACGGCGACGGCCGCCATCGGTTGGGCGTTGGCCTGGTGGGGGCTGGTGCTCTACTGGGTGGCCGGTGGGATGTACGTGGTGCAGGCGGCTCGGCTGGTGCGCGCGGCGCGCGGCCGTGGAGCGGCGGCGTGAGCGCGCCACGGCCCGGGAAACCCCGCCAGGACCGGGTGTACGCGCCGGATTTCCTCACCGAACTGTTTCGCAACCCGTTGGACCCGGGGTACGCGGATGCGGCGGCTGCCCGGCGAGGCTCGGGGTCCGGTGAGCCGGCCCGGGGGTGGCGTGCCTGGCCGACACGGTCGGTCAGCCTGGTCGTGGTGGTGATGCTCGGTTTCCTGTTCGCGGTCGCGTACCGACAGACGTTGGCGGACGAGCCGGGGCGCAGCAAGGCCCGGTCCGGTCTGGTGGCGCAGATCCGGGATCGGGAGAGTCAGACCGATCGGTTGTCCACGCGTGCGGACCAGCTGCGCGAAGAGGTCAGTCGGCAGCGGGACGCGGCGTTGAGTGGGTCGGCCGCCGCCCGGTTGCGGGACCTGGAGGCGAGCACGGGGCTGGGTCGGGTGCGCGGCGATGGTGTGGTGGTGCGGTTGGCGGACGCACCGGACAACGCGGACGCGGTGACGGGTGCCGGCGCTGGGCCGTCGCGGGTGCTTTACAGCGACCTGCAGGGGGTGGCGAACGCGTTGTGGAGTGCTGGCGCGGAGGCGATCGCCATCAACGGGCAGCGGTTGACGGCGACGTCGACGATCCGGTCGGCGGGTGAGGCGATGCTTGTGGATTTCCGGCCGGTGACCGGGCCGTACGAGGTGTCGGCGATCGGTCCGGGTTCGCTGCGGCGCAAGTTTGAGGACAGCCCTAACGCGGATTTGATGCGGGATGTGGCGCAGAAGACGGGTTTGTCGTTCGGTGTGCGGGAGTCGGACGACCTCACCCTGCCGGCGGCACCGGAGCCGCAGCTACGCTACGCGAAGCCTTCGGTCAGTCCGAGCCCTTCTGCGTCGGGTGTCCCGTCCGGCAGTCCTGGGTCGTCCGGCCCGAAGACGACCACTAGCCCCTCCGGAGGTGGCCGATGATCGCGGTGCTGGCGTTGCTCGCCGGTGTGGTGCTCGGTGTGTGGCTTGATCCCACGGTGCCGGCGGCGTTGCAGCCGTACCTGCCGATCGCGGTGGTGGCCGCGTTGGACGCGGTGTTCGGTGGTGTGCGGGCCAGGTTGGACCGCATTTTCGACGACAAGCAGTTCGTGGTGTCGTTCATCTCGAACGTGCTGGTTGCTGGTCTGATCGTGTATCTGGGTGACCAGTTGGGGGTGGGCGGGCAGTTGTCCACCGGTGTGGTCGTCGTGCTGGGGGTCCGCATCTTCGGCAACGTGGCGGCGATCCGTCGGCACCTGTTCCGGGCGTAGGTTTGACAGCGATGAGTGACGAGCAGACCGACACGGGGACCGGGTGGCCGCAGCCGGCGGGGCCGGCGCGGCCGGGTGGGCCGGCGGGTGAGCCGGATCCGCGGCCGGATGCGCCGGATCCGGACGAGTTGAGCCCGTTGGCTCCGCAGGAGCCTGTGGAGCCGGAGCAGCCGGACGAGGATCCCGCTGTGGAGCCGGTTGATGATGGTGCGACGGTGGACCTGAGGGCGGTGTCGCGGTCGGGGGAGCCGGTGGCGGGGTCCGACGGGTTGGCGGAGCCGGCCGTGGAGTCGGAGCCGGCCGTGGAGTCGGCGGCGCCGGTGGCGGCGGGTCGGTCCCGGTTGAGTACGGCCGGCGTGATGATCGCGGCGTTGTTGGCGTTGCTGGGCTTCACGTTGGTGGTGCAGCTGAAGACGACGTCGACGGATCCGACGTTGGGGGCGACGCGCCAGGAGGACCTGGTCCGGATCCTGTCGGATCTGGATGCGCGGGAAAGCCGTCTCCAGCAGGACATTCGTGCCCTGGAAGACAGTCAGCGGCAGTTGCGCTCGGGTGAGCAGGGCCGTCAGGCGGCGTTGGACGAGGCGACGCGGCGGGCGGACGAGTTGGGCATCCTGGCCGGTACGTTGCCGGCGGTCGGGCCGGGGTTGACGGTGCGGTTCGACGCGGCGACCAAGCCGATCACGGCGAACCGGGTGCTGGACGCGGTGCAGGAGCTGCGGGGCGCGGGTGCGGAGGCGATGCAGATCTCGGGGAGTGACGGGGCGACGGCGCGGATCATCGCCTCGACGTACTTCCTGGGTGGGGAGAACGGGCCGCTGGTGGTGGACGGTCGTCGGTTGGCGGCGCCGTACACGATCACGGTGATCGGTGATCCGGCGACGATGCGTACGGCGTTGAACATTCCTGGTGGGGTGGTGGCGTCGGTCCGGGGTGTCGGCGGTAACGTGACGTTTGGGGAGCATGAGGTTGCCGAGGTTTCGGCAGTGCATGCTCCGATTAAGTTGGAACACGCCCGTCCGGTCTCCTGACCGGCGCGGCCGCGCCGGGCCCGGGTGGTCCGGGGCACCGATGGATGAAGGACGCGTCTGGTGATTCCTGAGGATCTGCGATACACCGCCGAGCACGAGTGGGTGGCGGGTGACGGCACGGGTTCGATCCGTGTCGGCATCACGCACTTCGCGCAGGACGCGCTGGGTGACATCGTGTACGTGCAGTTGCCCGAGGCGGGCGCGGTGGTCGCGGCCGGTGATTCGTTGGGCGAGATCGAGTCGACCAAGAGTGTGTCGGAGATCTACGCGCCGGTGGCCGGTACGGTTGCGGCGCGCAACGAGGCGTTGGGTGACACCCCTGAGCTGATCAACACTGATCCGTACGGTGAGGGTTGGTTGGTGGAGATCACGCCGAATGATCCGACGGCGACGGACGGGTTGTTGACGGCTGGCGCTTATCAGAAGATCACCGAAGGCTGAGTGTGCTTGATCCGGTGCGTGGGCTGTCTGCGCGCGTCCGGTTGCCCTGCATTTCGGCGCTGGCTAGGCTCGCCCAGTCGACCGAGAAACCAATAGTTGAGCGTTGCGGAATTGCCTTCCCGGGCACGGGGAGCCAGCCGCCGGGTGAACGATCGCCCGGCGGCCAGACCCGCCATTACCCGACGCCGACCGAACAGATCCGTGAGGTGGTCCCATGACGCGGCCAGACGACGAGTTCCCCCCGCTCGACGTCACTTCGACGCTCAATCTCGGTTCGCTCGACGAAGTGCTTGAGGGGCCGGACACCGATGTGGTTCCGAGCCGGATGTCCGGTTCGTTGCCGCCGGGTATGGCGCTGCTGGTGGTTCGTCGAGGCCCGAATGCGGGTGCCCGGTTCTTGTTGGACCACGATGTGACGACCAGTGGCCGGCATCCGGACAGTGACATCTTCCTCGATGACGTGACGGTGTCGCGTCGGCACGCGGAGTTCCACCGTGACGGTGGCACGTTCACGGTGCGGGATGTGGGCAGCCTCAACGGCACGTATGTGAATCGTGAGCGGGTTGAGGCTGCCACGTTGAGCAATGGTGACGAGGTTCAGATCGGTAAGTTCCGGGTGGTGTTCATCGCCGGTCCGCGCCCGGAGGAGGAGGCCGGCCGGGGGTGAACGAGCCTGCGGCCTCCACGTCACCCGGGGCGGCTCGGTCTCAGCCGCTGATGAGCATCGGTGAGGTGCTTGGGCAGTTGCGGGTGGATTTTCCGGACACCACGATTTCGAAGCTGCGGTTCCTTGAGGCTGAGGGTTTGGTCGAGCCGCAGCGGACGGCGGCTGGTTACCGGAAGTACAGCTGGGACGATGTGGCGCGGTTGCGGTTCGTGTTGACCGCGCAGCGGGACAAGTACCTGCCGTTGCGGGTGATCCGTGAGCAGTTGGCGGAGTGGGACTCGTCCGGTGAGCAGCCGGGGCGGTCGCGGCCGGCGTTGGTGGCGGTTGGTCCCGATGGTGCGGTGCCGGGTCGTGAGTCTGTGGAGCCGGCCGAGTCGTCGCAGGTGCGGCTCGGCCGGTCGGATCTGGTGTCGCGTAGTGGGATCGACGAGTCGACGTTGGTGGAGTTGGAGCGGCTCGGTGTGCTGGTGTCGGATCCGCCGGGTTGGTATGACGCGGACGCGTTGATCATTGCGTCGGCGGTGGCGGGTTTGGCGTCGTACGGGTTGGAGCCGCGGCACCTGCGGGGTTATCGGACGGCGGCGGACCGTGAGGTTGGTTTGTTCGCGCAGTTGGTGGCGCCGTTGGCGCGGCAGAGTGATCCGGCGGCGCGGGCTCGGGCGGCGGAGACGGCGCGTGAGTTGGTGGCGTTGTCGGAGCAGCTGCATGCGGCGTTGGTGCGGGTGGGTTTGCGTTCGACGTTGGGTCGTTGAGGGTGCCCGGCGGGTGGGTGGCTGAGCGGAAAGATCTCTTCCGGGAAGCGTGCCGTAGGCTTGCCGGGGTAACCCCTTTCTGGCGCGGACGTGGTGCTGTAGCGCATGGGACGGCCGTGTCGCGGTCCGTGTACCGTGCAGGGAAGGGTGCGGTGCGGCGTAGGTGACAACGACACGGAGGCGGCGGTGCGCGAGCTGAGCGTGGTCGGAGTTCGGGTGGAGCTGCCCAGCAACCAACCGATCGTCCTGCTCAGGGAGGTCGAGGGGGACCGCTACTTGCCGATCTGGATCGGCGCGGTCGAGGCGACGGCTATCGCTTATGAGCAGCAGGGGGTCAAGCCGGCCCGGCCGTTGACGCATGATCTTCTGCGGGACGTGTTGGCGGCGTTGAAGGCGCCCTTGCAGGCGGTGGAGATCACCGAGCTCAAGGAGAACGTCTTCTACGCGGATCTGTTGATCGGCGATGGGGTGCGGGTGTCGGCGCGGCCGAGCGATTCGATCGCGTTGGCGTTGCGTGTCGGTGCACCGATTCGTTGTGCGGAGCAGGTCCTCAGCGAGGCGGGGATCATCATCCCTGATGAGCAGGAGGACGAGGTGGAGAAGTTCCGTGAGTTCCTGGATCAGGTGCGTCCGGAGGATTTCGCGGGTTGAGGTGGGCTTCGGCTCTGGTTCCCGGTGTCACGGTGTGTGATTCTGGTGCGGTTGGTGATCTTTCTCGGTGGCTGCGCGGCGTGTCGCGTCGGTTCCTCCGTGGTAACCCCTGAAGGTGGCTATAGGGTTTGCCGTGTCGAGGGGTGCGCGTCCCGGAAACGACGCGTCGCCGCACTGACGGGGAGGTTGTCCGGATGCACGAGCCGCAGGATTCCGATCCGGGTGGAGAGTTGGGCGAGTCGGGTGCCTCGTCGCCAGGTGTGGCGACTGAGGGTGACGGTTCGGTTGGCTACCGGGGTGTGACGGCCTGCCAGGCGGTGGGCATCAGCTACCGGCAGTTGGATTACTGGGCGCGGACGACGCTGGTGGTGCCGAGCGTGCGTGACGCCTCTGGTTCGGGGACGCAGCGGTTGTATTCGTTCCGGGACCTGGTGGTGTTGAAGGTCGTGAAGCGGTTGTTGGATGCGGGGGTGTCCCTGCAGAACATCCGTAAGGCGATCGAGGCGTTGCGGTCGCGTGGTGTGGAGGATCTGGCCGGGATCACGCTGATCTCTGACGGGACGACGGTGTATGAGTGTCGGTCCCCGGAGGAGGTGGTCGACCTGTTGCAGGGCGGTCAGGGTGTCTTCGGGATCGCGATCGGTGGTGCTTTCAAGGAGATCCAGGGGTCGTTGTCGCATTTGCCGGCGGAGCCGGCGACGAGCGGCCCGGTGGAGCCGGCGGTGGCGTCGGAGTCGGATCCGGTGGGTGACGAGTTGGCGGCGCGGCGGGCGCGTCGGCGGGCTGGCTGAGCGCCGGAACGTTCCGTTTTTTTCGGGCTGGTTTTCTCGCAACGGACGGTAACGGTGGGTCAAGTCGGTGGGCTTTTGTGCTCCACTGTGGATACTGTCGGTGTCATTGTGGTGGCCGACTGTGGAGATGCCAGTCGGTGGTGGTGACGGTGCGTTCCGGGCAGCTGTCGGGAATGCGATAGGGCGGCGCTGACCGGAAGCGGTTGACACGCTATGGTCCGACACGGTTATCGACCCTCCACCCCCGGAAGGAACGACCGTGACGGTTACTGAAGAGACCGCCCCTGTCTCGCACTACAACCGCATTGGCGGTGCCAGTTCGGTCAAGGCGGCTGTTGAGCTGTTCTACGACAAGGTCCTCGCCGACCCGGAGTTGGCGGGTTACTTCACCGGTGTCGACATGCCGGGTCAGCGGCGGCACCTGGCGTTGATGTTGACCGTGGTGCTGGGTGGCCCGAACGAGTACACCGGTCGCGGGTTGGCCGAGGCGCACCAGCCGTTGAACATCACGGTGGAGCACTACGCGAAGGTGGGCGAGCACCTGACGGCGACGCTGACCGAGCTGGGTGTGCCGGCCGACATCGTGGCCGACGTGCAGACGGTGCTGGGGCAGGTGCAGGACCAGGTGGTGGCCTCCGGGAACCGGTCGGACGCCTGAGCGTGGACGCGGCCCGACTCAAGCAGAGCTGGTCAGTGGTCGCCGGCAACGGCGACCAGGTCCCGCTCTATTTCTACTCGACGTTGTTCCTCGCTCATCCTGAGACGCGGCAGATGTTCCCGACGAACATGGCCGGGCAGCGGGATCGTCTGGTGACCGCGTTGGGGCACATTGTGTCCAATGTGGACCAGGTGGACCGCCTCGTGGGTTTCCTGCAGGATCTCGGCGCGGACCACCGCAAGTTCGCGGTACGCGCGGAGCACTACCCGGCGGTCGGTGAGGCGCTGTTGGCGACGCTGCAGCATTTCCTCGGGGAGCAGTGGACCGACGAGTTGGCTCAGGAGTGGACGGCCGCGTACGGGTTGGTCGCGCAGGTGATGATGGAGGCCGCGCAGGCCGCCGAGGCGGTGAACCCGCCGTGGTGGGTGGCCGAGATCGTGGCGCACGAGCGGCGGGCGTTCGACGTGGCCGTGTTGACGGTGCGTCCGCAGTACCTGTTGCCGTTCACCCCGGGTCAGTCGATCGGGGTGTCGCATCCGTCGGTGCGTTCGTGGCGGTACTACTCGCCGGCGAACGCACCGCGGGCGGATGGCACCTTGGAGCTGCATGTGCGGGCCGCGCCGGGTGGCGCGGTGTCGTCGCGGCTGGTGTACGGGTCGGCGGTGGGGGATCGGATCCACCTGGCGGCGCCGGTGGGCGAGCGGCTGGGATTGTGGTCGGCTGGTTCCAGTGATCTGTTGTTGCTGGTCGCGGGTACGGGCTGGGCGCCGGTGAAGGCGTTGGTGGAGCAGGTGGCGGCGGAGGGTTCCCGCCGGCGTGTGGACCTGTATGTGGGGGCCCGTTCCCGCAGTGAGCTCTACGACATCGACGCGATCGACAAGTTGGCGTCGTCGTACCCGTGGTTGACGGTGACCTACGTGGTGGGTGCCGATGTGAACCGGCCGGGGGAGTTCGTGCAGGCGGTGGACCGGGCGTTGGCCGACGGTGACTGGCGTTCCCGGCACGTGTACGTGTGTGGGTCGGACGAGATGGTTTCGCACGCGGTGCAGGCGTTGGGCCAGGCGGGTTTCCACGCGGGTCAGGTGCACCACGAGGGCCTGGGTAGTCAGTGGTACGGCCCGGCTTGGCGTACGACGGTGCAGCAGTCGCCCGTCGGTGACACTTCGGGAGGTGGGCACAGGTGAGCGCGAGGAGTGAGCTTGCGAGCCCCGCAGTCGCGAACGGAGGCGAGCACAGGTGAGCGCGAGGAGTGAGCTTGCGAGCCCCGCAGTCGCGAACGGAGGCGAGCACAGGTGAGCGCGACCCCGATCAGCCGGTATGACGGGATGCAGGTTTCCGGCGGTGTGCAGGTGCGGATCACCGCCGATCGGGTGCGGCGGTGGGAGTTTGGTGCCGCGTCGTTCACCCGGCGTGGGTATGACAATGCCGACGTGGACCGGTTCCGGGTGCAGGTCGCTGATGAGTTGGACCTGCTGGCGACGCAGATCGCGACGCTGCGGGCGGAGAATGAGCGGCTGAACGACCGGGTGGAGTTGCACCGGCACGGGGTGATTCCGAGCACGGCGGCGGCGGGGAAGGTCCCGGCGGCGCGGGAGGTGAATCTGCTGTCCGCGGCGCAACGGGAGGCGGAGCAGATCATCGCGCAGGCGCATGACTATGCGCGGCGGGTCGCCGAGTATGCCCGGGTGCAGTACGAGAGCTACATGCATGCGGCGGAGGCCGATGCGAAGCAGGCGGCGGAGCGGGCGGTGACGGAGTACCGCAGCGCGGCTGGGTCGAGCTTCGACGACTCGGTGGCCACTCGGGAGGCGTTGCGGATTTTCGGCGAGATGATGGTGTCGCACATGCAGGCGGCGGCCCGACATCTCGACGATGGCAGTGAGCAGCTGGCCCGCACGATGGACCGGATCGCGGCGGAGACGCCGGGGGTGCCGTTCGCCGTTGGTGCGGAGGGGCAGGCGGCGTTGCCGCGGCACCACCAGCGGTGAGGCCGGCGGGTGGGGTCCGCTGATGCTCCCCACCCGCCGGTGCTGGTGGGCCGGCTGGTCGACAGCCGGGGCAGGATCCGGGCGTGCGGGGTTTCCTCGGCGCGGGCGCAGGTTTCGTAGAGCATCCGTCACAGCGCTCGTCGGAGCTTCGCCGTCGGCGCCGCTGGTCAGGACGTTTGTCGGAGCCGGTGTCGGTAGCGCAAGGGCGCCTCTCCTACCTCTCGTTTGAAGGCAGTGCTGAAGGCGCTTTCCGATGTGTAGCCAAGTTGCACGGCGAGGGCCCCGATCCGGACGTCGGCGTCGCTTAGCGCCCGCTGGGCCAGCAGCATCCGCCAGGAGTTGAGGTAGGTCAGAGGGGGGACACCGGCCACGGAGCGGAACCGCACGGCGAACGACGTCCGCGACATCGCCGCCGCACGGGCCAGTTCCTCCAACCCCCAGGGCCGGCCCGGTTCGCGGTGCATGAGGGTCAGCGCGGGACGCAGCCGGTCGTCGGTCAACGCCCGCAGCCACCCCGGCGGCAGTTCGGCCTGGCCCAGGTAAGCCCGAAGCACCTCCAAGATCAGCAGCTGGGCGTGCTGACGTACGGCAAAGGCAGCGCCCAGCCGCTCGGCCGTCACCTCCTCGACCAGGCGGTCGACGCACGCCCGTAGGGCGGGCGCGGCGGCGTCGCAGGAGCGAATGAGCGCCACGGGCGGCAGCGTCTGCGTCAGCAGCGCCGCGCCGGCCTGGTTGAGCTCGACGTGGCCGCCGAGGATGACGTCGTCGACGGCGAAGTCCGCGCCGCCGACGCGCAGGGCATAGTGTCCCGGCTCGGGCGCGAACTCCGCGGGCGGGCCGTCGCCGGTTCCGCCCTCGGCACGCAGCCACGAGCGGCCGGTCAGGACCGCGACGTCACCGGCCTCCATCTCAATCGGGGCATCCAGCCCGTCGGTCGACAGCCAGCACCGGCCACGCACCATCACTGTCAACTTCAGCGGGCTCGCGATCACCGACCGCGTGACCCAGCGTCCTCGCACCGCGAACGCGCCGGAGACCTGGCTGCGCACTTCAAGGAGATCGAACACCTCGGACAACTGATCAACCATCACGGTTTTGAACTATCGCGAAGGAAATCCGCACCGTCAAGCATTCAAAGTTCGTCCGATCTCGCTCACGCTGGATGCATGACCCACTCCTCGGAATTCCAGCGGCCGCTCGGCTCCGGCTTCGCGGCGGCGTCGACGGCAGACGAGGTGCTCGCCGCGGCATCCACCCGGACAGTGGGAACGACTCGCAAGGAGCACTCCATGGAACTCAACGACTCTGCAAAAGACCCGTCGACGTACGCTGCGGGTCTCCCGGTGACGGACCCTGAGCCCGTCTACTCGTACCACCCCGTCCTTATCGATGTTCCGGGGCGCCCGGTCTCGCTGGCGGTTCGCGTGACGGCTCCGGCCGTCGGCAGTGATCTGCCGGTCATCGTTCTCTCGCACGGGCACGGCCCGTCGACCTTTGTCTCCTCGTTCTACGGGTACGGTCCGCTGGTCAACTTCTGGGCCGCGCACGGCTTCGTCGTGCTCCAGCCCACGCACCTCGACGCCACCTTCCTCGGCCTGCGAGAGGCCGAGGACCCGGACGCGCCGCTGTACCTCACGTCACGCGCCGACGATCTCCGCCAGGTCGTGGACCACCTCGGCGAGATCGAACGCGCCGTTCCGGGACTTGCGGGTCGCCTGGACACCGGCCGCATCGCCGCCGTCGGTCACTCGGCCGGCGGTCACACCGTCGGCCTGATCTCGGGCCAGACCATCACCGACACCAGCGACGGGTCAACGGTCGGAGCCGTCGACGCCCGTTTCAGCGCCCGCGTCATGATCGCCGCCCCCGGCTGCGGCGAAGACCTGAATGGCCTAGCAGCGCAGCCCTACGTCGCACTCACCAGCACCAACTTCGACGGCATGACGCCCAAGGTGCTCATCGTCGTCGGCGAGAAGGACTGGCACCCCTTCTTCTCCAACCGGCAGGACTGGCGCAGCGACCCCTACACCGCGGCGCCCGGGCCGAAGACCCGGCTGGAAATCTTCGACGCCGAGCACGGGCTCGGCGGCATCTCCACCTTCGACGCGGCCGAGACCACCGACGAAAACCCCGACCGAGTTGCCGCCGTACGCGCGCTCATTTGGGCCTACCTGCGCAGCGAGCTCTACCCCGAAGACCCGGCCTGGACGCGGGCCATCGCAGCGCTCGCCGACAGCACCACACCCATCGGACGCGTCGAGTCGAAGTAGGCCCTGCGTGCGCGACAGCGCCGCATGGACCAACAGCGCATCACAGCAGGCCAGCGCGTCACGTCCGCTGACCTAGACGGTGGTGGGCGCGCTGATCTGCTCGGCGGCTTCGTGCGGCAGCCGCTATCGCCCCAGTGCGCCCACTGCTGCGCGGTGAGCCGGTGACCGTTCACCCCTGCCGGCGGGCCGGCTGCGGTCAGCTGAGGCGTTGCTCGAGGTGGAAGGTGACTTCGGCGCCGGCTTCGCTTTTGCCGATGGCTTTGCACAGGGCAGCCCGGATGGGTAGCCAGTGCGGGCCGGTGCCGGAGGGCATGAGGGTGGCGTTGAACGGGTGACCGTCGATCGTGCCGGTGACCTTGACGGCGCGGCGGGTGCCGAGCAGTTCGGCGGAGTCGGGCACGGTCACGTAGGTGGCGAACGCGCCGTCCTTCTCGATGGGCGCGGTGAAGCGGTGGTCGAGTGGTTGCGGGTCCATGTGGTTTTCCTCCGAGGTGCGGTCAGGTGGTGGCCGCGTGGACGGCGTCGGCGATCGGTGTGGACCCGCCGACGAGTTCCAGGGTCGCTCCGGTGGTGCCTGGTTCGTCGAGCAACGCGACGAGGACGTGGGCGACGTCGGCGCGGCTGATCGCGCCCCGGCCCGCGTGGCGGGTGAGGGTGACGCGGCCGGTGGGCTGGTCGTCGCTGAGCCGCCCGGGGCGTAGCACCGTCCAGGCCAGGTCGCGGCCGCGTAGGTCGTCCTCGGCGGCCTTCTTGGCCCGCAGGTACGCCGCCCACACCTCGTCGGTGCCGGCGGAGGGTGGGGCGTCCACGCCCATCGAGGAGATCAGCAGGTAGCGGCGGACACCGGCGCGGGTGGCGGCGTCGGCGAGCAGCGCGGCGGCGCCCCGGTCGACGGTGTCCTTACGGGCGGCGCCGCTGCCGGGGCCGGCACCCGCGGCGAAGACCACGGCGTCGGCGTCGGCGAGGTGCGCGGCGACCTCGGCGACGTCGGCGTGTTCCAGGTCGCAGATGACGGGGGTGGCGCCGGCGGCGGCCAGCGTGGGGGCCTGCTCGGGGTTGCGGATCAAACCGACGGCGCTGTCACCGCGCCCGGCGAGGTGGCGCTGCAGCAGTAGGGCGATCTTGCCGTGGCCTCCGGCGATGACGACACGCATGCGCCCAACCTACCGGCGGTGTCGGTGGGAGACGCGATACCAGGGGCCGGTTGGTTTCCTGGGTTGCGCACTTGACCTTGCCCTTTGGGCAACCCCCAACCTGGTGCGTGCCGGTCGCTGTGGCCGGCACGAGGAGGATGTCGACGTGGAGCTGTTGACCATCGGGGCGTTCGCGCAGGCGGCGAGACTGACGCCGAAGGCGTTGCGTCTGTACGACCAGGTGGGGCTTCTGGTGCCGGCCACGGTCGATCCGGAGTCCGGATACCGGCTCTACGACCCGGACCAGTTGCCGTTGGCGCGGCTGGTCGCCCAACTGCGCCGCATCGGCATGCCGCTGGCGACGATCCGCACCGTGTGTGGTCTGGAGCCTGCGGCGGCGGCTGAGGCGATCACCGCGTACTGGCAGCAGGTCACCGCCGATACCGCGGCTCGGGCGCGGCTCGCCACCTTCCTCGTGGATCACCTTTCTGAAGGGGGTACCACCATGTCTCAGACGAATCCGACCCTTGCCGTCCGCTGCGCCGCTGGTTGTGACACCGGGATCGTGCGCGACAGCAACGAGGACGCCGCGTACGCCAGTGGGCGGTTGTTCGCCGTCGCGGACGGCGTGCGCGGACCGGGCGGCGCCGCGGCCAGCGCCGCCGCCATCGACGCCCTCAAGCCGTTGGAACTCACCGATGCACCGGCCGTTGATCTGCTGACGATGGTGGCCGCTGCGGTCACCGACGCCGATCGGGTCGTGCGGGGGTTGGCGACCGACGAGCACCAGCCGGCCACCACCCTGACCGCGCTGCTGCGCAGCGGCTCCCAACTGGCCCTGGTGCACATCGGTGACACCCGGGCGTACCTTCTGCGCGGCGGTGAGTTGTCCCTGCTCACCCAGGACCACACCTGGGTGCAGGCTCAGGTGGATCAGGGCAAGCTCGACCGGGAGCAGGCCGCGGCGCACCCTCAGCGCGCCGTGCTGGTGCGTGCCCTCGGTGGCGGACAGCAGGTCGAGGCGGATCTTGCGCTGCGCACCGCCCTGCCCGGTGACCGGTACCTGCTGTGCTCCGACGGCCTGTCCGCTGTCGTGGACCGTGCCGACCTGCTGTCGACGCTGAGCGCGGCAACCGATCCCGAGCAGACGGTGCGGAACCTGATCGGTCTGGCTCAGGCCCAGGGGGCGCCGGACAACATCGCCTGCGTCGTCGCCGACGTCGTCACCGCGTAGAGCGGCCAGCCACCGGCGCCCAGACGAGCAGGTCGTGACTCAAGATGGGGCTGCGGGCGCAGCGAGGGACGCTCGGCATCCGCTGTGGCTGCCTGCCATGAGGGTGTGCTGTTGAGCGGTATACCTCAGAGGTATGAATATGACTCTGAGGTATACCGCTCACTGCCGCATCCGCCCTGACGGAGGTGACCGACGGTCACCGCCGGCTGCGGCTGCGCCCACAGCCGGGGCCCGGCTGCCGTCGGCGTCGGCGGGTGGGTTGAGGCAGCATTGAGGGATGACGGAGAGCCTCGACCTGTTGACCTCGCTGGTGGCCGGCGGTGGGGTGGTGGTGCTCAGCGGCGCCGGCCTGTCCACCGAGTCGGGCATCCCGGATTACCGGGGGCCCAGCGGCGTGGCGCGGCGGCACACCCCGATGACCTTCCAGGCGTTCACCCGGGATCCGCTCGCGCGGCGGCGCTACTGGGCGCGTAGCCACCTGGGATGGCGGTTGATCGCGGGTGCGGCGCCGAACGCCGGGCACCGGGCGGTGGCGGGGCTGCAACACGCCGGTCTGGTCGACGCGGTGATCACCCAGAACGTCGACGGTCTGCACGGCGCGGCCGGCAGCACATCGGTGATCGAGTTGCACGGTCGTCTGGATGAGGTGACCTGCCTGGACTGCGGCAACCTGACCTCCCGGGAGGAGTTGGACCGGCGGCTGCGCGAGGCCAACCCGGACTTCGTGGCCCAGGTCGCCGCGGTCAACCCGGACGGTGATGTTGATCTCCCTGATGAGCAGGTGGCGGCGTTCCGGCCGGTGGACTGCGGGATCTGCGGCACCGGGATGTTGAAGCCGGACGTGGTGTTCTTCGGGGAGACGGTGCCGCCGCAGCGGGTGGCGCGCTGCTTCGCGGCCGTGGAACAGGCCCGGTCGTTGCTGGTGCTCGGGTCGTCGTTGACGGTGATGTCCGGGCGCCGTTTCGTGATTCGGGCGGCGA
Source organism: Micromonospora sp. DT201 (assembly GCF_049841575.1). Classification (NCBI taxonomy): domain Bacteria; kingdom Bacillati; phylum Actinomycetota; class Actinomycetes; order Micromonosporales; family Micromonosporaceae; genus Micromonospora; species Micromonospora sp. DT201. Next base: position 41,816 of record NZ_JBNCKP010000013.1, read on the forward strand.
AACAGGGCATCCCGGTCGCGATCGTCAACCAGGGGCCGACTCGTGGTGACGGCCACGCCACCGTGTGCGTCGACGCGCCGCTGGGTGCGCTGCTGCCGGAGTTGGCCGCGCGGGTCGGAGGTGTCGCGGCGACGACGGTCGGGGTGTGACCGCGCAGACGCGCACCGCTGCGGGCGGGAGCCAGGGGTAGGACATCTGCCGGAAACACCGGCGCTGGTAGCGTTGACCATGCCGGTAACACCCACGTGGGAGAGACCGCCCGACAGCACGCAGGGCGGCGCCGAAGGGGCAAATCCTCCCCGGAACCTCTCAGGCAAAAGGACCTCGTGGGCAGGCACTGTGGAGCGCCCCTGTGGGTGTGACAGAGGGGGAGGCCGACACGTCGACCTCGCCCCCGGGAGTGCCCCCATGACCGCAGAGCAGTTCGCCACCCGTCACATCGGTCCCGGCCCCGATGATGAGCGCCGGATGCTGGAGGTCGTCGGACACGGCTCGATCGACGAGCTGATGGACGCCGCGATCCCCGAGGTGATCCGCTGGCACGGCATCCTCGACCTGCCGGACCCGGCCACCGAGGCCGAGACGATCGCCGAGCTGCGGGCCCTGGCGGCGCGCAACACCGTCGCCGTTTCCATGATCGGCCTGGGTTACCACGGCACGCACACCCCGGCGGTGATCCGCCGCAACGTGCTGGAGGACCCGGCCTGGTACACGGCGTACACGCCGTACCAGCCGGAGATCAGCCAGGGCCGCCTCGAAGCGCTGCTGAACTTCCAGACGATGGTCACCGACCTGACCGGGTTGGCCACCGCGAACGCCTCCATGCTCGACGAGGGCACCGCCGCCGCGGAGGCGATGACCCTGGCCCGCCGCGCGTCCAAGAGCAAGAGCCCGGTGTACGTCGTCGACGCCGACGCGTTGCCGCAGACCATCGCGGTGATCACCAGCCGGGCGGAGCCGCTCGGCATCGACGTGCGGGTCCTCGACGTCGATGCCGACGAGTTGCCGGCGGAGTTCTTCGGCCTGCACCTGCAGTACCCGGGGGCATCCGGGACGGTCCGCGACCACGTGACGCTCATCGAGGCGGCGCACGCCGTCGGCGCCCTGGTGACCGTCGCCGCGGACCTGCTGGCGTTGACGCTGCTACGCGCACCGGGGGAGATCGGCGCGGACATCGCCGCCGGCACCACGCAGCGTTTCGGCGTACCGATGGGCTTCGGTGGGCCGCACGCCGGTTACCTGGCGGTGCGTTCGGGCCTGGAGCGGATGCTGCCCGGGCGCCTTGTCGGGGTGTCGCGCGACGCGGACGGCAACCCGGCCTACCGGTTGGCGTTGCAGACCCGTGAGCAGCACATCCGGCGGGAGAAGGCCACCAGCAACATCTGCACCGCGCAGGTGCTGCTCGCGGTGATGGCCGGCATGTACGCGGTCTACCACGGCCCGGACGGGCTGCGGGACATCGCGACGCGTACCCATGACATGGCGGCGCGGCTCGCGGCCGGGCTGCGCGCCGGCGGCGTGGACGTCGCGGACGTCGCGTTCTTCGACACCGTCACCGCGCGGGTGCCGGGTGCGGCGGCGACGGTCGTCGCGGCGGCCGCCGAGCGGGGCGTGAACCTGCGGCTGGTCGACGCCGACCGGGTGGGCGTGTCGTGCGACGAGACGACGACCGTCGCGCACCTGAGCGCGGTGTGGGCGGCGTTCGGTGTGGCGACCTTCGACGGCGCCGTCGACGCCGCCCTGCCGAGCGGTCTGCGCCGCAGCAGCGACTTCCTGACCCACCCGGTGTTCCGCAGCCACCACTCGGAGACGGCGATGCTGCGGTACCTGCGGCGGTTGTCGGACTTCGACTACGCCCTGGACCGGGGCATGATCCCGCTCGGGTCGTGCACGATGAAGCTGAACGCCACCACGGAGATGGAGCCGGTCAGCTGGGCGGAGTTCGCGCACATCCACCCGTTCGCGCCGGACGACCAGACCGTCGGGTACCGGGAGATGATCGGTCAGCTGGAGTCGTGGCTGGCGGAGGTGACCGGCTACGACGCGGTCAGCGTGCAGCCCAACGCCGGGTCGCAGGGTGAGCTGGCCGGGCTGCTGGCGATCCGCTCGTACCACGCGTCGCGGGGTGAGTCGCACCGCGACGTGTGCCTGATCCCGTCGTCGGCACACGGCACGAACGCGGCGTCGGCGGTGATGGCCGGCATGCGGGTCGTCGTGGTGGCCTGCGACGACAACGGCAACGTCGACCCGGTCGACCTGGACGCGAAGATCGAGAAGCACCGGGACACGCTCGCCGGGATCATGGTGACGTACCCGTCGACGCACGGGGTGTACGAGACGGGCATCGCGTCGCTGTGCGCGAAGGTCCACGACGCCGGTGGGCAGGTGTACGTCGACGGGGCGAACCTCAACGCCCTGGTCGGGTTCGCGAAGCCGGGCAAGTTCGGGGCGGACGTGTCGCACCTGAACCTGCACAAGACGTTCTGCATCCCGCACGGCGGCGGTGGCCCCGGTGTCGGTCCGGTGGCGGTACGCGCGCACCTGGCGCCGTTCCTGCCCGGTGACCCGCTGGGCGCGCACGTCGACGCGACGCCGGCGATCTCGGCGGCGAAGTACGGGTCGGCGGGGATCCTGCCGATCCCGTGGGCGTACCTGCGGATGATGGGCGCCGAAGGGCTGACCCGCGCCACCGGCGTGGCGGTCCTCGCGGCGAACTACGTGGCGGCGCGGCTGCGGGAGCACTTCCCGGTGCTGTACACCGGCAACAAGGGCCTGGTGGCGCACGAGTGCATCCTCGACCTGCGGCCGTTGACGAAGGCGACCGGGGTGAGCGTCGACGACGTGGCGAAGCGGCTGATCGACTACGGCTTCCACGCGCCGACGATGTCGTTCCCGGTGGCGGGGACGCTGATGGTGGAGCCGACCGAGAGTGAGGACCTTGCCGAGCTGGACCGGTTCTGCGACGCGATGATCGCGATCCGTGCCGAGATCGAGCAGGTGGCTTCGGGGCAGTGGTCGGCGGGGGACAACCCCCTGGCCAACGCGCCGCACACCGCGGCGATGGTCAGCGGTGACGAGTGGTCGCACCCGTACCCGCGGTCGGTGGGCGCGTACCCGGCCGGGGTGGACCGGGCCGGGAAGTACTGGCCGCCGGTGCGGCGGATCGACGGCGCGTACGGCGACCGGAACCTGGTCTGCTCGTGCCCGTCGCCGGAGGCCTTCGAAGACTGACAACGGGCGAGCCGGGGCGGGCGGTGTGGCCGCCCCGGCGGGCGCCGCGACCTGGGCGGGACGTCCCTTACCGGGGGACTAGCCTGGGTCGACGGCGGCTATTCGGTGACGCTGGGTGGTCGTTCAGGCCACGAGGGCGTGGCGGGCGGGGCCGCGGTGCGGTGCGATGCTGCTGCCGTCGGGGAGCAGCTCGCCGGTGTCCTCGAAGACGATGACACCGTTGCAGAGCAGGCTCCAGCCCTGCTCACGGAAGCAGGCGAGGACTCGTGCGGCTTCCCGGTCGGTGGCTTCAGCGGAGGGGCAGGTCGGTTGGTGCTGGCACATCAGGGTCTCCGGACTGTGGGGGCACTGTGTCATGGTTCACATGACCAGTGACGCACAGTACCAAGCGAAAGTGTCCAGCATCGAGCAGGTGTCGGCCTGGCGCACGGGAAATCCACTGAACGGATGAGGAAGGTCGGACCGTACGGCGTGGAAACGCTCCCAAAGGTGTGCGCCGCGGACAGCGGCCCGGCTGGATATGCCGCGGACAGCGGCCCGGCTGGATATGCCGCGGACAGCGGCCCGGCTGCGTTGGTCGATGTACCCGCGGCACCGGCCGCGTGCCGAGGCGCGCTCACCGAACGCGCCCGCCTGCAATGGCGCCTCGGCGACGGCGGTGACCCCGCCGCCCTCGCCGAGGAATTCCTCGCTGCGCACGGCCTGCCACTGCACGACCTCACCCGACCCGCCCCCACCCACCACGACACCGGGGCCTGCGGCGCCGCGCTCTACCTGTCCGCCGCGGCCGGGGCCCTCCTGGCCGGCGCACCCACCACGGCACCCGAGCCCGCACCGGTGCTGCCCGACCTCACCGTGGTCGTCTACGACCACCGCCGCACCCCGGTCACCCCACCCCGGCCACCATCAGCGTGGTGGCTCGGCGCATGGACCGAAAGCTGGACGCCCCGCCAACACGCCGACGCCGTCACGTGCGTCCGCGCCGCCATCGGCCGCGGCGACGTCTACCAGACCAACCTCGTCGGGCACGCCGCCGCCCCCTACACCGGTGACCCACTGCCCGCCCTGAGTCGCCTCGGCGCGCTCCCCGGCGCCCGCTACGGCGGCGTGCTCACCGGCGACGGCTGGGCGATCGGCTGCGCCTCCCCGGAAACCCTCGTCGAGGTCAGCGACGGGCACCTGATCACCCGACCCATCAAGGGCACCCGCCCGGCCACCGCCGCCGGCCGCACCGAACTCCTCGCCAGCGCCAAGGAACGCGCCGAACACATCATGATCGTCGACCTGGAACGCAACGACCTCGCCCGCATCGCCCGCACCGGCACCGTTCGCGTCGACGACCTGTTCGCCGTGCGCCGCTGGTGCGACCTGTGGCAGGCCGAGTCGACCGTACGGGCCGCCGCCGCCGACGGCCTCGGCCTCGCCGACCTGCTGCGCGCCACCTGCCCCGGCGGCTCCGTCACCGGCGCGCCGAAACACGCCGCCCTGGCCCAGATCAACGCCCTCGAACCCGTCGGTCGAGGTGCCAGCATGGGCGCGCTGGGCTGGGTCGCCCCCGGCCGCGTCGACCTCGGCCTGACCATCCGCACCGCCGCCGCCGACACCGAGCTGCTGCACACCTGGGCCGGCGGCGGCATCACCTGGGACAGCGACGCAGACGCCGAGGTCGCCGAAGCCGCCGCGAAGACCGCCCCGATCCGCGCCACCCTGGCCGGACGCTGACCCCGCCACCACCGCAGATACGCTGAGCGCATGACCATGCGGCCCATCCGGATCATCGGCGACCCCGTCCTGCGCACCGAATGCGAGCCGATCACCACTTTCGACGCCGAGCTACGTGCCCTCGTCACCGACCTGATGGACACCCTGCTCGGCGCCCCCGGCCGCGCCGGCGTCGCCGCACCACAGATCGGCGTCAGCGCCCAGGTGTTCGTCTACGACGCCGACGGTCACCGCGGCCACCTGATCAACCCGACCCTCGAGCTGTCCGACGAAGTCCAGGACGACGAAGAGGGCTGCCTGTCCATCCCCGGGTTGTACTTCCCGACCGTACGGGCCCTGCACGCCACCGCCCACGGCGTCGACCAGCACGGCGAACCGCTCACCATCACCGGCAGCGGGTTCCTCGCCCGCGCCCTGCAACACGAGACGGACCACCTGCTCGGCACCCTCTACGTCGACACCCTGCGCGGCGACACCCGCCGCCGCGCCCTGCGCGAGATCCGCGCCGGCCGCTTCGACTCACCCAGCCGCCGCCGCTAGAGCCGTGAGGGCCGTCAACGTTCAGCCGTGAGGGCCCTCAACGTCCACTCGTCGTAGTCGGCGACCCGGGTGAAACCCACCCGCTCGTACAGGCGCACCGCGGCCACGTTGTCCGCCTTCACATTCAACGTCACGTGCTCAACGCTCTCCCGCAGCCGCGCGCACAACGCCGCCACCACCGACGCGCCCAGCCCCCGCCCCCGCCAGCGCGGATGCGTCGTGACGTTGCCCAGGGCCGCCACCCGGTACGCCGGCGAGAACACGTGCACCCCGGCCACCGCCACCAACGCACCGCCCTCGCATACCCCCACGTACTGCCCGGTCTGAAGCATCCGCTCGTCGAACCAGTTGCCCGGGTACGCCTGCGCGTACAACTCACGCACCTGCGGCAGGTCCGCCGCGCCGAGCACCACACCCGCCGGCGCCGCCGCACCCAACCGCGCCGGGTCGGTCAACGCCATCCGGTGGTGCCGGCCACCCGAGGCCAACCGGAACGACCCGGCCAGAGCATCGGTCAGACCGGGGGACAGGTGCGCGTACAGCCGGGCGGGCAGCACCGGCGCCAACTCCGTCAGCAACACCGCCAACGCCTGCGTGTCCGCCGGCGCGGCGAACGCCAGCAGCGTCGGCACGTCGACCCCGTGGTACAGCAACGCGACCTGCTCACCCCGACGAAACCACGACGTGTACGGCCAGAAGAAGTCGTCCAGGTCGCCCAACTGGTAGGCGTGCAGCACCGGGTCACGCCCCAGCAACCGCGCCAGGACCGCACGATCATGCTCCGCGCGCACCGGCATCAGCGGGCCACCCACTGGTCATGGCCGAGCTTCACGACCAACGCCACCACCACCACCAGCAGCACCACCCGCACGAACCCCGACCCGCGGCGCAACGCCATCCGCGCCCCCAGCACCGCGCCAGCGATGTTGCACACCGCCATCCCCGCGCCCAGCAACCACCACACGTGCCCGGTCACCCCGAACACCACAAGCGCACCGAGATTCGTACCCGCGTTGACGACCTTCGCCATCGCCGAGCCGTGCACGAAGTCCGCGCCCACCAGCGCGGTGAACGCCAACACCAGGAACGTGCCGGTGCCCGGACCGATCAGCCCGTCATACAGGGCGATGCCCACCCCGGCCACCGCGATCACCGCCGCCACCCGCACCGGGGTCCGCCGCTGCGGCGCCGCCACCACCCCCAACCGGGGACGCAGCAGCACGAACACCGCCACCGCCACCAGCACGACCAGCACCACCGGCCGGTACGCCGACGCCGGCACCGCCCCGGCGAGCGCGGCACCCACACCCGCGCTGAGCACCGCCAGCCCCGCCGCCGGCGCCACCACCCGCCAATCGACCTTGGTCCGGCGGGCGTACGTCGCCGCCGCCGTGCTCGTACCGAAGATCGCGGCCAACTTGTTCGTGCCCAACGCGGTCGCCACCGGCAACCCCGGGGCAGCCACCAGCAACGCCGGCAGCAGCAACAACCCACCACCACCGACCACGGCGTCGACCCACCCGGCCATTGCGGCAGCGGCCAGCAGAGTACTCAGCGATACGGCGTCCACGGGCGGCAATTCTCCCCACCCGGCCGCCCCCGACAGGCACCGGAGTGGCCAGCCTCACCCAGTCAGCGACCCCGCGTACGCCGCACCCACACCCCTAACGCGCCAACCGCCACGAACACCAGCACGGAACACAGCAACACCTTCACCACCCGGCAACCATGCCACGGGGACGTAAGGTGCAGGAGTGCGCCTGGCCACCTTCAACCTGCTGCACGGGCGGTCCCTCACCGACGGGCTCGTCAACCCCGACCGACTCGCCGCCGCCGTACGCGACCTCGACGCCGACGTGCTCGCCCTGCAGGAAGTCGACCGCGACCAACACCGCAGCGGCAACCTCGACCTCACCACCATCGCCGCCCAGGCCCTCGACGCACCCCAGCACCGCTTCGCCGCAGCTCTCGTCGGCACCCCGGGCGAACAGTTCCGCCCGCTGCGCCACGACGACGACGGGCACGGCGAACCCTGCTACGGCATCGGCCTGATCAGCCGACACCCGGTCCGCAGCTGGCACATCACCCGACTCAAGCCCGCCCCCGTCCGCTCACCGATCTACGTCCCCGGCCCCCGCGGCGGCCTCATCCTGCTGCACGACGAACCCCGCGTCGTCCTCGCCGCCATCCTGGACACCCCACACGGCCCACTCACCGTCGCCGCGACCCACCTGTCCTTCGTGCCCGGCTGGAACGCCCGCCAACTCCGCCAGACCGTCCGCGCCCTGCGCGCGCTGCCCGGCCCCCGCGTCCTGCTCGGCGACCTCAACCTGCCCGCAGGCCCGGCCCGGCTCATCTCCGGCTGGCACCCCCTGGGCCGACGCCCCACCTACCCTTCCGGGCAGCCCCGCGTCCAACTCGACCACATCCTCGCCGACCGGCACGCCCTCGACCAGCTCCCACCCGTACGCGCCGTCACCGCACCACCGTCCACCATCTCCGACCACCGCCCCCTGCTCGTCGACCTCGGCTGAAAGTCGTCGCCCGGATAAGCCGCCATCGCGGGTCACGAATGTCTAGGGTGGACCCACCGACACCACCGCCGTTGCGCCATCGCCACCCCCGGGACACCACGGAGCTGACCATGAGCGACACGCCGGACACGATCGTGCTCATCCACGGATTCTGGGTCACCCCCCGCAGCTGGGAACACTGGGTCACCTACTACCAGGCCAAAGGCTTCCGCGTGCTCACCCCGACGTACCCGGGGCTGGAAGTCGAGGTCGAGGCGCTCAACGCCGACCCCAGCCCCTTGGAGACGCTGACCGCACCGCAGGTCATCGAGCACCTCAGCGCGGTCGTCGAGGCGCTGCCCAAGCCGCCGATCATCATGGGTCACTCCGCCGGTGGGGCGTTCACCCAGGTGCTGCTCGACCGGGGGTACGGCGCCTCGGCGGTCGCCCTCAACTCGGCGCCCACCGAAGGCGTCAAGGTGATCCCCTTCGCACAGCTGCGCTCCACCTTCCCGGTGCTGAAGAACCCGGCCAACCGGCACCGGGCCGTCGGGTTCACCTTCGAGCAGTGGAACTACGCGTTCACCAACACGTTCGACGAGGACGAGGCCCGCGCCCTGTACGAGCGCTACGCCATCCCCGCCGCCGGCGGCATCCTCTGGGACAGCGTCCTGGCCAACCTGCTACCCGGCCCGCAGGACATCGCCGTCGACTACCACAACGACCAACGCGCGCCGCTGCTGTTCATCTCCGGCTCCGAAGACCACATCATGCCGCCCAGCGTGCAACGCTCCAACGCCGCGCACTACCAGGGCGACACCATCACCGAGGTCGAGCTCTACGACGGCTACGCCCACCTGCTGCCCGCCCAGCGGGGCTGGCAACAGATCGCCGACCACGCCCTCGACTGGGCCCTGCGCCACGCGCGCTGAGCACCGCGCCGCGCGCCCACACCATCACCGCCTGACCACGGCGGGGGAGCGCGACGCCCGAATCGCAAGAATTTCCTCAAGATCATTGCATCGATGGACCCCGACGATCATGCTGGCCGATACACGCCACGATCATCTCGTCGGAGGCCACATGAGACACCAGCGACCCACCCTCATCGCCGTATCAACCCTCATCGCCGTCACCCTCACCGCCGCACCCACCCCCGCCAACGCCCAGAGCGCGGCGCAACCGAACCAGGTCAGCGCCCTCACCGTCCGCCAAGCCGACGGATTCGCCACCCTCGCCTGGCAACCCGTCGACGGTGCCACCGACTACCAGATCGAACGCACCCCCGTCGACGCCAACAGCACCCCCACCGGCGCACCCACCATCGTCGGCGTCTGGCGACCCAACCGCCAGATCAACCAACAGGCACCCACCTTCGCCGACGCCGGCTTCAACCCCGGCGACACCTTCCAATGGCGGGTCCGCGCCCGCGCCGGCACCACCGAACAGCCCTACTCCGACCCGGTCACCGCCACCACCACCGCACCCTGGGGTAACCCCGAAAGCCCCGGCCAACAACTGCGCACCCAATGGGAAACCACCCACGCCGCGCAATACACCAGCGACACCAACGAGTACGCCTACACCGAAGCCATCGACGCCCTCAGCGACCGCGTCCGCGTCGTCGAACTCGGCCGCACCGTCCAGAACCGACCCATCAACATGCTCGTCATCGGCAACCCCGCCCCACCAGCCACCCCCGCGGCCGTCGCCGCCACCGCCCCGGTAGCCGTCAACTGCAACGTGCACGGCAACGAACCCGGCGACCGCGAAGCCTGCCTCATCATGGCCCGCGAACTGGCCTTCAGCACCGACCCCCGCGTCACCGACCTGCTCAGCCACACCACCGTCCTGATCGTCCCCACCATCAACGGTGACGGCCGAGCCGCCAACACCCGAGGCAACTCCACCGGCCAGGACCTCAACCGCGACTACTCCCTGATCCGCCAACCCGAAACCGCCGCGTACATCAAAATGGTCCGCGACTACCGACCCGTCGCCGGCTACGACGGCCACGAGTTCGGCAACTCCCGCGCCGGTGACCTCCCGATGCTGCCACCGCGCCACCAGAACGTCGCCCAACCCATCTTCGACCAGTCCCAGGACATGATCGAAGGCCACATGTACACCAAGGGCGCCGAAGCCGGCTGGTGGGCCTGCCCCTACGGCTGCGAAGGCGGCGGCAACGTCGGCCTCAGCGAGGAAACCATCCTGCGCAACACCCTCGGCCTCAAGAACGTCACCAACTCCCTCCTGGAACTGCGCAGCTCCGGCGGCCCGACCCGACCCGACGAGGGCAACACCGCCAACAACCGGCGCCGCAAGACCTACTCCGCCCTGTGGACGTTCCAACAGTTCCTCGACTACCACCGCGCGGACCTCGCCGACATCCTGAAAGCCCGCACCGAATCCATCGAAATCCAGGCCGCCAACACCGGCCGACTGGTCTTCCGCGGATCCCGCCCCATCCCCGCCCACCCGGCACCCCACCCCGGCGACAGCCCGCCACCGCTCGACGCGCCCCCCGCCAACCTCATCCTCGACAACGCCCCCTGCGCCTACAAACTCACCGACACCCAGTACAACGGCGCCCGCACCGACGGACCCGGCGGCGTCGGCACCACCGTCGCGCAGCGCATCGCCGCACACGGCTGGAAGGTCATCAAGACCAGCGACGGCTACTACGTCCCCCTCAACCAACCCGAACGCGGCCTCATCCCACTGCTCCTCGACTCGCTGGGCGTGGAGAAGCTGACCGACGGCGAACGCATCTACCCGACCCTCACCGGCCGACGCAACGGACCCCTGACCGTCTCCGGGTTCACCTGCGCCGCCAACGCCACCATCAACGGCCCGGTCACCGTCCGGGCCGGCGCGGCACTCGTCACGACCGCAACGACCATCAGCGGCCCCGTCACCGCCACCGGCGCCGCCGGCGTCCTCCTCGCCGACAGCACCGTCAACGGACCAGTTCGCATCGCGAACACCACCGACGCGGTCTCCATCATCGACGTCACCATCGCCGGACCAGCCGACCTGTCCGCCAACACCACCGGCACCGACACCCCACTACTGGCCGGCACCACCATCCGCGGCCCGCTCACCTGCACCGGCAACAGCCCCGCACCGAGCAACCTCGGCATCACCAACACCGTGCACGGCCCCCGCACCGCCCAGTGCGCGGCGCTGTGACCGTCAGCTAGCCCAGCCGGCGGCGCGGGCCTGGTGCCCGCGCCGCCGGCACACCCCACCCCACCAACCCCGAACCCGTGGAGACCGCCGTGTCGCACCCCGCCTCCCCGAACGGCACCGCAGCGCGGCACCCCCTACTGCGGGCCCTCAGCCTCCTCGCACCGACCCTGCTGCTGGCCGTCACCGCCTGCACCGGCGCCCCTGCCGACGCCCGCGCGGACGCCGAACCAGCGACACCCCAGGTCACCGGACCGCTGTGCGCCGCCCTGCCCACCGGCACCGACCCCGGCAACCCGACCTTCCTCGCCGGCCAACCCGTCGACCAGGCGCTGCGGTGGATCCCCACCCTCACCACGTTCGAAGCGGCCCTACGCACCAGCGGCGTCCTCGCCGACCTGCCCGCCGGCACCAGCGTCACCGTCCTGGCGCCCACCGACGACGCCTTCGCCGCCACGTTCTCCGAGGACAACTGGGACGACCTCATGACCCACCACACCGACCAGCTACGCACCCTGTTGAAGGCGCACCTCATCACCGGCACCCACCCGATCGACGACCTCGCGACCGCCGGTAGAACCACCACCCTCGACGGCGTCACCGTCACCGTCACCGTCACGCGTACCGGGCCCACCGCCGCCCGCCTCGCCGACCGCGCCGACACGGTCTGCGCCGACTACCAGGCCACCAACGCCCGCATCCACATCATCAACGCCGTACTCGGCCCACTGCCCGTCACCGCCGACGGGACCGACCACCGCGCCCACTGACCGCGCCCTCAGTCCAGGTCCGAGGGCACCAGAGCCGCCAACGCGCGGTTGGTCCGATTGGCCCGCACCGCGTCGCGCTGCTGCCCGGCCGTCACCTCGATGTACGTCTGCGACGACGCCAACGACGCGTGCCCCAACAACCGCATGATCTCCGCAGCGCTCGCCCCATCCTCGGCCAGCCGAGTCGCGAAGGTGTGCCGCAGCGCGTGCAACCGCGCGCCACGCGGCACCCGGTCACCGATACCAGCCCGCCGATAACACGACTCCACGAGATACTGCAGCCCACCACGGCGTAGCGGCTCACCGCGCCGATCCACAAGCAACGCAGAGTCGGGGCGTACCGAGCGCGAACCGAATCGCCGCGCCCGACTCGCCAGGTAGTCCATCAGCACCCGGTCCAGATCCGCCTCGATCGGCACCACCCGGGGCCGCCCGCCCTTGCCAGCCACCTCGACCCGCCGCTCACCGGGCCGGCCACCCAGCGAGCCGACCCGCAGCGCCAGCAACTCCGACAGGCGCAGGCCGGCGCAGAGTGCCACCGCCAACACCGCAACGTCCCGTTCCGGCCACGGGTCGCGTTGCCGACCGTCGTCACGCGCGGCCGACGCGAGCAGCACTTCGGGGGTGTCCGCGCCGCGCAGTGGCTTCGGCTGGGGGAGTAGCGCCCGGGGTCGGCCCACCGCCGGCATCGGGTTGCCCGCCACGATCCCGTCGGCGACCAGGAACGCGAAGAAACTGTTCCAGGTGGACCAGGCGCGATGCACCGACGCGGGTGCCCGGGGACCGGCGAACCGGGCGAAGGCCGCCCGCATCACCCGGGGGGAGAGGTCGGTGATCAACAGCGCGTCCAGGGGGAGGGGAGTGGCCTCGGCGACCAGGGCGGCCACCGCGTGCAGGTCCCGCCGGTACGCGGCCAGAGTGTGGGGGGAGGGCTTGCGGGTGGCTCGGGCGGTCAGGAACTCCTCGATCAATGCGGTGAGCGATTCGTCCTGTTTTTCATGCATAACGGATATTATGCAGCATTTTCGGGTTCCCCGGAAGTGCGGGGAGAGGGGGAGTGCGGTGACCCAATCGCAGCGCTACGTCCTGACCGGAGCCCCGGGAGCCGGCAAGACCACACTGATCGAGGCACTGAGCCGCCGCGGACACCTGGTGGTCCGGGAAGCGGCAACCGACATCATCGCGGCCCGCCAGGCGAAGGGGTGCGCCGAACCCTGGCGCGAACCCGGCTTCATCGACGCCGTCGCGCGCCTACAGCGCCACCGTCGACTCGCGGCCGACGTACAAGGCGACGTGCAGATCCACGACCGGTCACCGTTGTGCACCCTCGCGCTGGCACTCCACCTGGGCCGCGACGTCGGCCCCGACCTCGCCGCCGAAATTGACCAGATCACCAGTACGGGGACCTACCAGCCACTGGTGTTTCTGACCGCCCCGCTGGGCTTCATCCGACGCACGGCCGCGCGCCGGATCAGCTACGCCGACTCGCTGGTCTTCGCCCGGGTGCATCAGGAGGTGTACGAGGCGTACGGGCACCGGCTCGTGGACGTGCCTGCGGGGCCGGTGCGGGAACGAGTCGCGCTGATCGAGAAGCACGTAACGTGCCCGGTATGACGCCACCAGCCGCCACCTGTCCCGACTGCGCGGGTCCGGCAGGCCGACCGTGTACCGGGAGCCCGACGATCCCATCGGCTGGGCCTGCTCCGAGGGGCACCAGTGGCGGGCGGCCGATCGGCCTGGCTGGGCTCCCTGGGCGACGCCAACCGTTGTCGCCGGAGGCAGCGATGCCGGTGACGCATCAGTGTCGACCGACCCCAGGGACTTCGTCAGGGACGGCCGGAGTTGGCGAATCGGCACGGCCAGCGACGTCGCCTGGCTCGCCGGCCACCCCACACAGGGCGTCTCGATCACCGCGGCGATTCCGCCGGTGTTCGACGCGTACGCCACCTTCTATCCGCCCGACGACGTCAGCTTCGTCGACCACGAGCGCGCCGTGGTCGACGAACTGGTCGCGTACACCCCGGACCAGCCCTGGTGGCTGGGCTATCTCGAGACCGGTGTTCACGACATCGTCTTTCCGCGTGCGCCGAGAGTGCGCCTGTACTGGGACTGGTCCTACGTGCTGGTCGAAGCCGGACCCGAGCAGGCCCTGACCTGGCGGACCGGTCACTCGCGCGGTGACGGGCCGCTGCCTGACCTGTTCTTTCCCGCGGATCGCTCCTGGCTGGTCTCCGCCCTCTGGGACGACACCTGGACCGACATCGGCGGCAGCGTCGCAGTTGTCGCGGCTCTGCACCGCAATCCGCTGGTCAACGCCCGCCGCGTCGGGCCCGATGAGGACGCCCTGCCGCCCGGGCTGACGCGCGAGTAGCCGTCGCTCGCCCCACGGCGAGGGGACCGCCAGATAACGCAACTTTACATAATGTGCATTATCGAATCAGCACTCCGATGAGTCGAAGTAGAGGAGAAGCTTCTCGGTGACAGGCCCGTGCTTTGTCTCCTTCTTGATCCGCGAGGCATCATCGGACGTGTCTGACCAACGTGGTCCAACGCGGCCAGACCCAGTTCTCTACCCTGACGTCGCTCACGCGGGCAGCCTGAACCGCATCCTGCAAGCCGAGTTCGATGGAGTCTGCATGGCGCGGGGCAACACCGACGACCTGCACGCGGTCGCCGGCGCGATGCGGACCTGGCAGGCCGGGGCGCGAGTCCGGGAGTTTGGTTCCGAGTGGCCGTTCGTTACCTTCAGCCCTCTCGCCGAGGCCCACGAACGCGGTGAAGCAGCCGAGTACACCTGGCGGCGATACCACGAAAACGCCCGTCGGGCTCCGCACCTGCTCCGCCTGCACTCCTTCATCACCGTTGCCATTCGCGAACCGCGACTGCGCCAACTGATGCCCTTCACCAGCCACTGGAACCTCGGCTTCAGCAGAACCGTCCTCAACGGTCTGGCCGCGTCTGGAGCGCCGCCCTTCCGCAGCACTTTGGCGTAACAGCGACACCCGCTCCCCCGCTGGTTGCCGCCCTCGGTGAGGACATCGACAGCGGCTACCGTGTGCCGAGCTTGCCGGGCTCGTAGTTGTAGGGCCGGGTGATGGGCCGTCTTGAGGCAGTCACACAGACGCGACGGGTGTATCCAGCAGCGCGCGGGTGCGCGTGCCGTCGGGGTCGTCGCGCAATTCGTAGATCTCGATGCGCTGGTCGGGCCGGTCCGACTGGGCCCAGAGCTGGAAGTCGACGGTGAATCCGCCGGCCCGGGGATGGATCATGCGTTTGGTTCCGGCGACGCATTCGCCGACGCGCCCCGAGGCCCACAGGGAGGCGAAGGCGTCGTCACGGACGCACAGTTCACCGATCATGCCGGTCAGGACTTCGTCGTCCGGGTATTTTCCGCTGATCAGCCGCAGGTAGGCGACGTAGTCGGCGGCCTCCTGGTCCCAGTCCTGGTACAGGGCGCGGGCTTGCGGATCGAGGAAGAGCAGGCGGGGCAGGGAGGGCCGGGTGCCGGGGTGGTCGGGTGCGTTGGCGGGCAGGTGCGGGGCGACCAGGGCGCGCCCGAGGTCGTTCCAGGCCAGGACGTCGTTGCGCCGGCCGAGGATGACGGCAGGCCGTGCGGCGATCAGCGACAGCAGGGTCCGCGCGTTCGGGCTTACCGCCTCCGGGCCGGAGTCGATGGCGGCGGGGCGTTTGGCGCGCGCCAGGTCGAGCAGGTGCTCGGTCTCGGTGACGGACAGCTGCAGCGCCCGGGCCAGGGCCAGCAGGACCTCGTCGGAGGCGTGGCGGCTGTGGCCCTGTTCCAGGCGGGTGTAGTACGTGACGCTGACCCCGGCCAGTTGCGCGACCTCTTCCCGACGCAGCCCGGGAACGCGGCGGCGCACCCCGAAGCCGTTCAGCGGGGTCGCCTCCGGCGACAGGGCAGCACGCTTGGCCCGGAGGAATACGGCCAAATCGCCCGGATCACTCATATATCAACTATATGCGGTGTTCCTGGTACGCGACCATATCCCTGCCAGTGCCACCCTTCTCGGGGAGTGCATAAGGCGGGATCTGGTAGCTGACCTGCACATCTTTCACGATCGAGAGCATGCCTCTACCGATCATCGCTCTCGCTCTGACCGCCTTCGCCCTGGGAACAGCCGAACTTGTTCCCAACGGCCTGCTGCCGCTCATCAGTGACGATCTCGGGGTGTCGGTGTCCCAAGCGGGCTGGGTGACCACCAGCTTCGCGCTCGGCGCGATGATCGGCGGCCCGCTCGTGGCGGCTGCCACCCTCCGCCTGCCACGCAAGCCCCTCGTGACCGGCCTGGCCCTCGTATTCCTGATCGCCAACGCCATCACCGCTCTCAGCGGCAGCCTGCTCGTGGTGTCCGCCTCCCGCGCTCTCGCCGGAGCGATGCTGGGCGGCTTCCTCGGCGCCGCGATCACCATCGCCGGCGGCCTGGTCGCCCCCACCCGGCGGGCCATGGCCATCGCCGTGGTCTTCACCGGTTTCACCGTCTCCAACGTGATCGGCGTCCCCATCGGCAACATCGTCGGACGCGCGGTCGGCTGGCAGTCCGCCTTCTGGGTCGTCTCCGCCCTCGCTGCCATCGGCGCCGTAGCCATGTGGCTGCTCCTGCCCAGCCCACCCGCGGGCGGCGACGGCGCGGACGAGGACCGCGGCTTCGCCGTCCTGCGCAGCGGAGCGTTGTGGGCCGCGTTCCTCGCCATCGCGCTCAGCTACGGTGGCCTGTTCGTCGCCTATACCTACATCGCCCCCTATCTCACGACCGTCACTGGCGTGTCCGCCGACTCCCTCACCTGGCTGCTGCTGCTGTTCGGCGCGGGCCTGATCGCCGGCAACGCCCTCGGCGGCCGCTACGCGGACCGGTCCGTGACCCGAACGGTCATCGTCGTCCTCGGCATCCTGATCGTCGGGCTGCTGGCCCTGTGGGCGCTGGGTTCGGTCCTGCCCGCCGTGCTGGTTCTGCTGGTGCTGCTCGGCGGCGCGGGCTTCGGCATGGTGCCCCCGCTGCAGTCCTACGTCCTGTACCTCGCCGGCACCACGTCCGCCCTGGTCTCCGCCCTCGCTGCCGCCTCGTTCAACGGAGGAGTCGCCCTGGGCTCCGCGGTCGGCGGCCTCGTCCTGGACCGCACCCCCCACTACCCGGTGCTGGCCGTGGTTGGCGCCTTGATGACCCTGCTCGGGCTGCTCGTCTTCCTGCTCACCCACCGCAGGCACCACGCCCGCCAGGCCACGGCACAGGACGATCCAGTGGCCCAGTACGCGTGAACCGGCTCCTGCCCGTCCTGCCACCGGCTCAACGTTGTGCGGGCGGGGACTGTCCCGGTTCGGCGACGTCGGCCAGCGGCGGACGTTCAAGCCACCGGCCCGGCGACAGGCGGTCTCGTGCTTACCGTTGTTTTTGGTCTGGAAACTACGGGCGGCCCATCAGGACGACGTGGCAGGTCCTCCTCGTCCTCGTACTCCGCTCCGGGGTCCTGCGGGAACTGGACGAACGGGGTCTTCGGCTGGTCGGGGTGGGTGGGTTCCACCGGGTTGCGGTGCCACACCGTGCCGTAATTGCGGTTCAGGACCTCGCCGAGATACCACCCCGGCACCGCGACCGTGGGCTGCTCGACTGCCTCGGCCGCGAGCAGGTCGTTCCGGCCGGCCAACCGCTCACGCAGCAGTTGCTCCAGGCGGTCCATTGAGTCCACGGTGAAGTCCCATGCCTGCCCGGTTTCACGGGACCAGACCGGAAAGGCCGTCTGTTGGGCCGTCAACCAGGTGTTCAGCCGCGGGTTGTCGGCCCAGTCGCTCATGCCCGGTCTCCGCTCAGCGCTTGATAACGAAAAGATACCCATAGTTGTTAGTCGATCGCATTGGGGCGCGCCAATGCGGATCGACAGCGTGCCGGTGCCGGTGCTGGTCTCCGTCGCGCTCGCGCTGATCCTCGCGGGCGTGGCCCTGACCTGGCGGGCCCGCCGGCGGCGGCGCATCTTCGTCAGTTAGAGGTCGTGTTTCGTACGGCGGCGGCATCGTTCCCGGTACCGCCGCTGCACGAATTCGGAGGCTGTCTCGGCCAGGACGGCCCGGTTCGTTAGCGCGTACGGTGCAGCCAGTCCTGGGTGAGCGATCGCAGCATCGTGGGCTGTTCGTACGGCAGGTAGTGGCCGGCGGCGTCGATCACGGTGAAGGTGCCGCGGGGATAGCGGCGCATAGCGCGGAACTGGTCGGCGTAGCCGACGATCCTGTCCTGTCGGCCGGTGATGATGGTGACCGGGCCGTCGAAGACGTTCTCGGCGCTCTCGTCGGGCAGTGCGTAGTCGGGGCCGGTCTGCAGCTTCTCCTGGAAGGTCGCGTCACCGGGGCCACCGGAGTTCAGGGCGGTGAGCACCGTCGTGACGACGGCGGCGTTGCGATGGCCCAGGGCGGCGTCGAGGTGGGCGTGCAGTGCGGCGGGGGCGGCGTCGAGCCAACCTGTGGGCGCTGCGAGCGGCGGGTCTTCGGGCAGGTCCCGGCTGTCGCGGGCGATGGTGATGCCCGGGCAGACGAGGAGCAGGCCTCGGACGAGTTCGGGGCGTTGGCGGGCGATGCCGGCGGCCAGGTAGGCGCCGTAGGAGCCACCGGCGAGCAGGACGGGTGTGTCGACGTGCTGGTCGAGCCACGCGCAGACGGTGTCCAGCATCGCCTGGGACGTGGGTGGGCAGGTGGCGGGGCTGTCTCCGTGGCCGGGCAGGTCCAGGTACGTCTCCCGCAGGCCGGCACCGGCGAAGGCTGGGCCGAAGGCGGCAGCCGTGGCGGTGCGGGTCATGCTGAACATGGGCAGGCACACCACCTCCGGTCCGGTCCCCGCTGATTGATCAAACGCCAGGTTCATGGTCGACTCTCAGTGGAGATGATGGCGATGGCACCGAGCACCCGACCGGTCCGCGGATGCTGGTGGGGGCCACCGCCACGATTGCCAGTCGGTGAGTGGTTCCCGGCCTTCGCGGGCACCGGACGGTGCCCGCGAAAGCGTGGGATGGGGTACGGCTCAGCGCCACGGCACCTGGGGTGACGGGTAGAAGTCGACCTGTTGCAGGCGCCAGCGGGGTGCCTGCTCCCCCAGTCGCGTCCGGAACGATTCCCAGTCGTGGCTGGCGGCTGTGGACCAGCCGAGTTCGGCGATCGCGGGCAGGCGCGGGAAGGCCATGTACTCGATGTCGTCCAAGGTACGCAGCGTTTCCGACCACAGCGGGGCTTCGACGCCGAGGACGGAGTTCTCCCCGACACCGGTGACGCGGGTGGCGGGGTCCCAGCCGTACGCGTCGGAGACCTCGATGTAGGCGGCCCAGCTCAGTCCGAGGCGGGTGTTGCGGTCGTACTTCATGTCCAGGTACGACTTGTTGGCCGGCGACATGATGACCTTGTTGCCGCGGGCGGCGGCTTCGGCGAGGTCGGCGTTGGTGGTGCCGGTGCCCCAGAACTGGGCGACGGCGTCGGTGGGCGGGTCGACCTGCATGATCTCGTTCCAGCCGGACGCGCGTTTGCCGTACTTGGTGACCAGCGGCAGGACCCGCTGCATGAAGGTGCGGTAGTCCTCGTCGGTGGTGGCGTGGGCTTCGTCGCCGCCGACGTGTAGGAACGGTCCGGGTGTGATGGCGGCGATTTCACGGATGACGTCCTCGACGAACCGGTAGGTCAGGTCGTCGTTGATGCACAGTGAGCTGTAGCCGACGGCGGTGTCGGTGCGTGGGGGTGGTGCGACGCCGTCGCAGTTGAGTTCGGGGTACGTCGACTGGGCGGCGTTGGTGTGCCCCGGCATGTCGATCTCGGGGACGATGGTGATGTGCCGTGCGGCGGCGTACGCGACGACGGCCTTGTAGTCGGCCTTGGTGAGGTATCCGGGGCCGGTGCCGTCGACGCCGGTGCCTGGTCCGCCGCCGACGGTGGTGAGGCGGGGCCAGGAGTCGATCTGGATGCGCCAGCCCTGGTCGTCGGTCAGGTGCAGGTGCAGGTAGTTGATTTTGTACTGGCTGAGCAGGTCCACGTAGGCGGTGATCTCGTCGACGGTGTGGAAGTGCCGTGCGATGTCGAGCATCGCGCCTCGGTACGCGAAGCGTGGATAGTCGACGATCCGTCCGCCCGGGACCGTCCAGGTGGTGCGTTGCCGCTGCGGTGACTCGATGTCGGCGGGGAGTAGTTGGCGCAGTGTCTGTGTGCCGGCGAAGAGGCCGGCGGGGGTGTTGGCGCGGATCGTCACGCCGCGGCGGGTGACGTCGAGTTGGTAGCCCTCCTGGCCGACGCGGCTGTCCGCTCCTCCGATGAGCAGGGCGATCTCGGGCAGCGGGGTGGAGCGGACGGGGAGGACGGGCAGGGGGTAGCCGGTGGCGGGGCGCAGGGTTTCGGCGAGTTGACGGCCCACCTGCCAGGCGGCGGCCGAGCCGGGTGTGGTGCGGATGACGGTCAGGGGGCTGATCTGGAAGGTGCCGTGGGCGTCGGGTCGGGTTTCGACGGGCGCGGGGATGACGTCGGCCAGTTGTCGGGCCGGTGCGGTGGGTGCGGCGGTGGCGGGGGTTGCGGGCAGGATGAGTGGTAGTCCGAGCGCGGTCATGGCCAGTAGTCGCGTGACGGTGCGACGCATGGGCGCCTCCAGGCCTCGTCGTGATTGACGTGTTTCGATCAGGCCCATACGTTAATCGCGCCACCCGCGAACTGTAAACCTTCCTAAACGTGGGGTCGTCGCTGTCGCCGACCTCACGTGCGCCGCTCGCGGGGAATGCTCGGAGCGCGCCGGACCGTTGTCCGTTCGGAAGATCAGGATCAGATGATCGAATGGAAGTGCCATGAACATGCGCTCAGACGCGGTAGTGCTGTTCGGCGTCACGGGAGACCTCGTCTCGAAGAAGCTGTTCCCGGCGCTGTACGAGCTGACCCGGCGCGACCGCCTCGACGTCCCGGTGATCGGTGTGGCCCGCTCCCCCTGGGATGATCAGCAGCTCGTCACCACGGCCCGCAAGTCGGTCACCGAGGCCAACGACGAGGTCGACGACGAGACCTTCGACCGGCTGGCGACCAACCTTTCGATGATCTCCGGCGATTACGCGGACCCGGCGACCTACCAGCGGCTGGCGCAGCGCCTGCGCGGCGCCGAGCGGCCGGTCTTCTACCTGGCGATCCCTCCGGCGGTGTTCGGTGCCGTCGTCGAGGGCCTCGCGTCGGCCGGCCTGGCCGACCGCGGCCGGGTCATCGTGGAGAAGCCGTTCGGGCGCGATCTGGAGTCCTCCCGCGAGTTGGACCGGACGCTTCGCGCGGCCTTCGACGCGGAGCGGGTGTTCCGCATCGACCACTACCTCGGCAAGGAAGCCGTCGAGGGCCTCTACGCCTTCCGGTTCGCCAACCGGCTGTTCGAGCCGCTGTGGAACAACGAGCACATCGACAATGTCCAGGTCACCCTCGCCGAGGGTTTCGGCACGCAGGGCCGCGCCGGCTTCTACGACACGGTGGGCGCCACCCGGGACGTGTTGCAGAACCACATTCTGCAGGTCGTCGCGCTGATCGCGATGGAGGCGCCGGTCGCCGACGACACCGACGCGTTCAACGCCGCGGAGGTCGCGGTGCTGCGGCAGATCGAGTCGCTGTCGCCGCAGTCCACCGTCCGGGGGCAGTACGCCGGCTACCGCGACGAGCCGGGCGTCGCGCCGGACTCGAACACGGAGACGTTCGTCGCCACCCGGTTGACCCTCGACTCTCCCCGCTGGGCGGGCGTGCCCTTCTACCTGCGGACCGGCAAGTCGCTGCCGGGCACGGCGACCGAGGTCGTGGTCGAGTTCAAGCAGCCGCAGCGCTCCCTCATCCCCGCCGAGGGTGGGGCCGAGGCGCCCGCGAACCTGCTGCGGTTCCGGCTCGGCCGCGGTGACGGCATCACGATGTCGATCCAGGCGAAGAGCCCGGGCGCCGAGGTGACCAGCCGTCCGGTGGACCTGTCCGTCGACTTCGGCGCGGCTCTCGGCCGCCGGCAGGAGGCGTACGAGCGGCTGCTCGACGACGCGATGGATGGTCAGCACCTGCGCTTCGCCCGCGAGGAGACGATCGAGCAGGAGTGGCGAATCGTCGAGCCGATCCTGGATCTGCCCGCCGCAGTGCAGTCGTACGAGAAGGGCACCTGGGGTCCGGCGGACGCCGACGCGCTCGCTGGTGGCTGGCACACCCCGGACCTGCGGTAGCTGCTGATCGTCGAGGGCTGGCTGACCGGGTTGAGGTCGACGGTTCGCCCGGCACCTTGCGCCCCGGCGACACCTCATCAGGTGGAGGATCGACGGCTCGGCCGCAGCCTGCGCGACCTGGGGGCCCAGCACGGGTGGCTTACACGCCAGGGGCATCGTTGACCGCGAACTGGTCGAGGGCACGAAGAACCTGCTCGCGCGTCTCGGTGGTGCCGAGATGTCCGGCGTTCTCGATCACGATCAACGTCGAATCGGGCCAGGCGCGGTGCAGGTCCCACGCTGTTTGCAGCGGCCCGCCCAGGTCAAGTCGGCCATGGATGAGGACGCCGGGGATGCCGGCCAGTTGGTCGGCATCGCGCAGCAGTGCGCTTTCCTCCAGCCACGCACCGTGGGAGAAGTAGTGCGCGCAGATTCGCACGAAGGCCAGCCGTGCCGCGGGAGGGCGGTCGCCGTACGGATTGGATGCACTGCCGGTCTCTCCGGACAGGACCACGTCTTCCCAGGCGCACCAATCGGTCGTGGCCCTTTCTCGCACGGCGGGGTCAGGATGTTCCATGAGGCGGGCGTACGCGGCGACGACGTCCCCGTCGCGGGGTGTGCCCGGGGCGCCTTCGAGGAATCGTTCCCACTGCTCGGGGAAGAACCGGCCGACGCCCCGGTAGAGCCAGTCGATGTCGGCGCGTCGGGTCATGGTGACGGCGGCGATGACGATCTCGGATACCCGCCGGGGGTGTTGCTGCGCGTAGGCCAGGATGAGCGTGCAGCCCCAGGAACCGCCGTGCAGCAGCCAGCGGTCGATGCCGAGGCGTTCGCGTAGCCGCTCCATGTCGGCGATCAGGTGCCGGGTGGTGTTGTGCCGCATGTCGGTCGCCGGGTCGCTCGCGTGTGGTGTGCTGCGGCCACAACCACGTTGGTCGAACAGGACGACCCGGTACCGGCCTGGATCGAAGTACCGACGCCAGCCGGCCCCACGCCCCGAGCCGGGCCCGCCGTGGACGACCAGCGCCGGCTTACCGGCCGGGTTGCCGCACACCTCCCAGTACACGAGGTTCCCGTCGCCGACGTCGAGCATGCCGGTCTCGTACGGCTCGATCGGCGGGTACAGCTCGGTCATGGTCCAGACCTCCAAGAACTGAGGAAGGTGTATCGGATCCACGGGCACAACGCAACAAACCCCGCTGACTGACCGCTCAGCTCAGCGCGGCGACCGTCCGGCGATCGTGAGGTTTGCCGCTTCCGCCTGATGTGGGCACGTTGTGCGGGACGTTTCTCGTCCTCATCGGAGAGGAAGCAGCGCATGCTTTCCGCACTCGATCGTCGGCACACCATCGCGCCACCCGGCTACAGCCGGTGGCTCATACCCCCGGCGGCACTGGCCATCCACCTCTGCATCGGCCAGGTCTACGCAACCAGCGTCTACAAGAACTCGCTGATCGCCCACTTCGACACCAGCCAGACCGCGATCGGGGTCATCTTCAGCATCGCGATCGTGATGCTGGGCTTGTCCGCCGCGATCGCCGGAACCTGGGTGGAGGCGAACGGACCGCGTAAGGCGATGTTCGTCTCCGCCTGTTTCTGGGCGGCGGGCTTCCTGGTGGGTTCGCTGGGCATCGCCACGACGCAACTGTGGCTGTTGTATCTGGGCTACGGGCTGCTCGGCGGCATCGGTCTGGGCATCGGCTACATCTCCCCGGTCTCCACCCTGATCAAGTGGTTCCCGGACCGGCCCGGCCTGGCCACCGGGTTGGCGATCATGGGGTTCGGCGGCGGGGCGATGGTCGCCTCTCCCCTGTCCCGGCAACTGCTGTCGTTCTACGACCCCAGCTATGATCCGGCCAACGCGGGTTCGACGGCGTCGGGCAGCGCCCTGGTGTGGCTGTTCGTGACACTCGGCCTGGGCTACTTCGTGATCATGATGTTCGGGGTGGCAAACGTGCGGGTGCCCGCGCAGGACTGGCGGCCGGCCGGCTTCGACCCCGCCAGCGTGGCGGCGAAACCACTGGTCACGACAGCGAACGTGTCGGCGGCGAACGCGGTGAAGACCCGTTCGTTCTGGCTGCTCTGGGTCGTGTTGTTCTGCAACGTGACGGCCGGCATCGGCATCCTGGAACAGGCCAGCCCGATGATCCAGGACTTCTTCCGGGACAACGGCACCTCGGCGGTGACCGTCGCGGCGGCCGGCGGCTTCGTGGGTCTGCTGTCGCTGTTCAACATGGCCGGCCGGTTCGTGTGGTCGTCCACCTCGGACGTCATCGGCCGCAAGCCGATCTACCTGGTGTATCTGGGTGTCGGCATGGTGCTGTACGCGCTGCTGGCCCTGGTCGGGCAGACCGCGACGGCGCTGTTCGTGCTGTTGGCCTGCGTGATCCTGTCGTTCTACGGCGGTGGGTTCGCCACGGTGCCGGCGTACCTGCGGGACCTGTTCGGCACGTTCCAGGTCGGCGCGATCCACGGCCGGCTGCTGACCGCCTGGTCGGCGGCGGGGATCGCGGGCCCGCTGATCGTCAACGGGTTCCTCGACGCAGAGGGTAAGCCGGGCACGTTGACGGCCGCGGCCTACCGGCCGGCGCTGTTCACGATGGTGGGTGTGCTGGCCGTGGGCTTCGTGGCGAACCTGCTGGTGCGGCCAGTGCCGCAGCGCTACCACGAGCCGCCAGCGGAGCAGAGCGTAAACGAGGACGCGACGGCGCTAAGGAGTGGCACGCGATGAACGACGACAGCCGACAGGGGCAGCAGGCCCGGTTGTGGATCTCCTGGTTGGTGGTGGCGGCGCTGCTCGGCTACGGGGTGGTGCAGACGCTGATGACGGCAGCGAAACTGTTCACCAACTGAGCTGTGAGCCGGGGCGCGTGGCGCCCCGGCTCACAGACCGCCGGAGACGCGTAGCACCGTCCCGGTCGCGTACGAGGCGTCCGGGCCGAGCAGCCAGGCGATGGCGGCGGCGATCTCGTCGGGTTCGCCGGCACGGCCCAGCGGGATACGACCGACAGCGGTGTCGGCACGATCGGGTACGCCGGAGTCGGCGTGGATGTCGGTGCGCACGATGCCCGGTGCGACCGCGTTGACCCTGATGCCCTTCGGGGCAAGCTCCTTGGCGAGGCCCACGGTGAGGGTGTCGGTGGCAGCCTTCACCGCGGCGTAGTGCACGTACTCCCCGGGGCTGCCGAGCGTCGCGGCGGCCGACGAGACGTTGACGATGGCACCGCCGTCGGTCATCCGGCGGGCGGCCTGCTGGGCGCAGAGGACGTAACCGACGAGGTTGACGTCGACCACGCGGCGCAGGTCGTCGACGCGCAACTCGGTGAAGGGCCCGATGGGGCTGGTGACGCCGGCGTTGTTGACCAGGCCGGTGAGCGGGCCGAGCTGTGCGGCGGCGTCGAACAACTCGGTGACCTGGTCGGGGTCGGTGGTGTCGGCGCGTACCGCGACGGCCTCTGCGCCGGTGGCGCGCAGGTCGGCCAGGACGGCAGCGGCGGCGCCATCGTCGCGCCGGTAGCACAGGGCGATGTGATGACCGGCCCCGGCGAGGCGGCGGGCGGTGGCCGCACCGATGCCGCGACCGCCGCCGGTGATGACGGTGACGGGTGCCACAGCGCCCTCCCTGGAGTCTTGATTGCTGCGTACGGGTCGCGTCGACGCTACCGTGACCGGCACGGGTTGGTCCTCAAGAGGGGCAGCCACTCGGGGTGTCGCCGCCGGTGACGATCGGCGCGCGCCGTTTCGTCGACGGCGGGGTGGACGAGGTGGCTGCGCTCTGGGTGTGATCGCTTACGCTCACCGCGCGTTCGATCGGACAACGGAGGTGCGCGGTGGCGGGTGTGGGTGTCGGCGACGTGGTGGAGGATTTCGAGCTGCCGGATGAGACGGGCACGCCGCGGCGTCTGTCGGAGTTCCTGGCGGCGGGGCCGGTGGTGCTGTTCTTCTACCCGGCGGCGATGACCCGGGGGTGCACGGCGGAGAGCTGCCACTTCCGGGACCTCGCCGCGGAGTTCACGGCGCTTGGCGCTTCGCGGGTGGGCATCAGCCGCGACCCGGTGGCGAAGCAGGCGGAGTTCTCCAAACTGCACGGCTTCGACTACCCGCTGCTGTCGGATTCCGACGGCGTGGTGGCGCAGCAGCTCGGGGTCAAGCGGCGGATGCCGTTGGGGCCGTTGAGTATGAAGCGGATGACGTTCGTGATCGGCACGGACCGGCGGATCATCGAGGTGATCCACAGCGAGGTCAGCATGAACGACCACGCGGACCGGGCCCTGCGGGCGCTGGGCGGCTGAGCGGGCACGAGCCCCGTGCGGCGGGTGTCGCAGCCTGCTGGTATCAAGACAGCAATCAAACAGGTGTACGGAAGAGGGTTGTGATGGATGCCGGCCAGGGTTTGTCCACTAGCGAGGTGCAGAGCATCCGGGAGGCGTTGGCTGCCGGGCGTAAGCCGCGGGTGGTGTTCACCGCATCGGCGGGGCAGATCGCCGGTCAGGTCGGTCAGGTGATCGAGCTGACCGACCCCGAGGTGTCCGACGAGTTCGTGGTGGTGCGCTTCGGCCGTGACGAGTTGCCGTTCTCCCCCGCCGACCTGGCCGTGGCGCCCAAGGGTGTGACGCGGCGGGTGGTGGAGCCGAAACCGGAGCCGGAGCCGCAGGAGTCGCCCGCGGTGGCCGCGCCGGAGTTCGTGTTGGACACGCCGCGGGTGCCCGCGCAACGACAGGAGGAGCCGAAGGTGGAGCAGCAGACGGAGAAGCCGCCGGCGCGGCGGGCGGTCAAGGCCGTCAAGCCGAAGAGCCCCGCGGGTCTCACTGTCACGCTGGCGTACGCCGACGGTGAGTGGACCGTCGCCGCGCAGCAGGGCAGCAAGGCCCTCGCGAAGCCGTACGTGGTGAAGCCGGCGGAGGCGTTGAAGATGGTGGGGCTTGTCGACGTGCCGGGTGTGCAGGAGGCGGTGGAGCAGATCCTCGGCACCGAGCGGGCTGAGGCGGAGCAGCAGGCGGAGAAGCTGCGTGCCGAGCTGGCCGAGATCGAGGCCCGGTTGGCGGAGCTGCGCGAGGCCCGCTGAGGCGGGTCAGTGGCGGCTGTGGTGCTCCAGCAGTCGGGTGAGCAGTCGCGTCAGCTGCGCACGTTCGGTGGTGGACAGTGGTGCGAGCAGGTCGTCCTGGACTCGGTCGACGGTTTCGCCCATCCGGCGGGCCGCGTCGGCGCCGGCGTCGGTGCTGCTGACAATGTTGCGGCGGCGATCGGCCGGGTCGGGGGCGCGCACCACGAGCCCTCGGCCGGCCAGGTCGTTGATGGCCGCGACGACGTCGCTGCGGTCGATGCCGCAGCGGCGGCCGAGGTCGGCCTGGCTGGCGGGCCCGTCCTCGGCGAGCGAGGCGAGCAGCCGGTAGTGGTAGCCGCGTAGGTCATGAGCGGCGAAGCCCTCGCCGATGAGGCGGCCGGCGTAACTGGCGGCCTGGTTGAGCAGCCAGCTCGGGGTGGTGCGTAACCCGCCGGGTGACTGCGGGGCGGTGGACTCCATGGCGGCAGCCTAACAGTAATCGTTGGTGCTACCCACGATCTCATGTTACGTTGGCTTCACCAACGTTGGTCAAGCCAACGTTTTGAAGGAGGCGTCATGTCCACCACTCCCACCCTCAACGGCCAGGTCATCGGCCAGGCCCACTACGCCACCCGGGCCCTGCTCGAACGTGCCGTCGCCCCCCTCGGGCTCAGCTTCGGGCATGTTCTCGCGCTCAACGTCCTCGCCGACGGTGCCGTCGACCCGGCTCGGCTCGTCCACCGGATCACCAGCACCCTGAAGACCGATGAGCAGGCGGTGCGCGAGGTGATCGCCCACCTCGTCGACGCCGACCTCGCGCGGGTCGACGACGGCGTTCCCGAGCCGCAGCTGCGGCTCACCGACGCCGGTCACGCCACGCAGCGCCGCGTCGGGGCCACCATCGCGGACACCACCACCCGGCTGTACGGGGACATCCCGACCGACGAGGCGAGGGTGGTCGCCCAAGTGCTCACCCTCGTCACCCAGCGGGCGAACGCTGAACTGGCGGCGCTTCCGGCCTGACCGGGCCACCGCCACCGCCACCGGCCAGTCGACCTCGCGAGCGGCCGGGTGACCGCAGTGCTACCGGCGCGCGACCGGGCACGCGGGAGTGGGGGTCGGCGGTGGGGGTCGGCGGTGGGGCCGAGTGTGTCGAGGCGGTTGATCCACTCCAGGTCGACGATGTGGGGGTATCGGGGCGGGTGTGATGCCGCGATGTCGCCGACCTGGTGTCGATCAACCGCGCTCCGCCCGCCGTCGGTCAGAAGTAGTCGAGCAGCTGCGCCGGCCCGCCGGCACCCAGAAGGTCGAGGGAGCACGGGTCGACACCGGCAGCGTGGTGCAGCAACCCGGCCTGCGCGACCGACCGGGCCTGCGCCGCCCCGGCGTAGAGCAGGGCGAAGCCGCGGACGTCCAACCGAAAATGCGCCTCGCCGCTGATCCGGCTCAGCTCGGCGGCACCGTCCGCGACGGTCAACCGCCAGGTGCCGGTGTTCCACTCAGCGAGCGGATCGGCGAGGCTGAAGTCGACCGCACCACGGGCGTGGGCGGGCCAACCGCGCCCGCTCACCGCCCGGGTCACGTCGACCGGTCGGTGCATCCACAGGGTCCGTTCGTGGTCGCGGGCCGACTCCAGCGGCAGGATGGTGCTCACGGCGTCACCGTCGAGCGGGCACAACCGCAGGGTCGGTGCGACGCTGGCCCAACTGCCGAGCACCCCGACGAGCTCCCGGGCGGCGTCGGCGGTGGTGGCCAGGGCCTCGTCGACGGTGAGCACAGAGTCGGCGCCGTAGCCACGGCCCCGCTGCCAGGTGGCGTAACCAACCAGGTCGCCGGCGGCCTCGACGAGGGTGAGCCCGTCGCCGGGCAGGCCCTTGTCGGCGGCGAAGAAGTCGAACAGTTCGCCCCGGCGGGTCAGCATCCCGTTGCGGTGCCGACTGACCCGCTCGTACAGGGCCGCGACGGCGGGTAGGTCGGCTGGTGTGCCGGCACGAACGCTGAGATGTGGGGCGGGCCGGTGCCGGGGCAGCAACGCGGTGGCCAGGTCGACGGTGCGCAGCACCCCAGCGGCCTCCCACCCGCAGGCGCGGTAGGGGGCGGCGACGGTCGGGTAGAGCGCGCTGATCGCCGCGCCGCGCTCGTGGGCGCCGCGCAACAGGGCGGTCAACATGGCCCGGGCCACGCCCCGGCCACGGGCCTCAGGGGCGACCGCCACGCCGCCGACGTCGGCGCAGGGCACCGCCCGTCCCGACCACCACTGGTCGTGGTGCAGGTCGACCGCCTTGCCGACGAGCCGACCGGCGTCGTCGAACGCGCCGTAGCGGGTCAGGCCGGGCACCACGGCGGAGGCGTGCGAGGGGCGCTGCGGGTCGGAACCGAACGCGAACCGGCCCAACTCCCAGGCGGCGTCGAGGTCGTCGGCGGTGAGTTCACGTACGTGCACGGGAGCGGGCATCGGCACAGGCTAGCGGGAGCGCGGGGCACGATCGACTCCATGTCGGCGACGTTGCGGTTTCCCGTGGCGCGGATACCGCAACGTCGGCGACGTGGAGTCGATCTGGGGCCGGGGGGCCGGCCACCCGCCGCTCAGTGTTGCGGGATGTTGGCCACGCCGATGCGCTTGCGGAACACCCAGTACGTCCAGGCCTGGTAGCCCAGCACCACCGGAGTGAAGATCACCGCCACCCAGGTCATGATCTTCAGGGTGTAGGGGGTGGAGGCGGCGTTGCTGGCCGTCAGCGTGCCGGCCGCGTCCAGGGTGGACGGCAGCACGTTCGGGAACAGCGCCGCGAACAGGGTGGCCACGGCCAGGCCGATCGCCACGGCAGTGCCGGTGAACGCCCAGCCCTCGCGGCGTACCCGGGCGGCGGCGAGCCCACCGAGCAGGGCGAGGACCGCGCCGACGGCGAGCACGACGGCCGCCGCGCTGGAACGGATGGTCAACGTCCAGGTCAGAAACCCGGCCGCGAGCACGGTGGCGCCGACACCCAGGCGCACCGCGAGGGCACCCGCGCGCTCACGGATGTCGCCGGTGGTCTTCAGGGCGATGAACACCGCGCCGTGGGTGAGGAACAGGGCGAGGGTGGTCGCCCCGCCCAGCAGGGCGTACGGGTTGAGCAGGTTGAACAGGCCACCGACGTAGTCGTGCTCGGCGTTCAGTGGCACACCGCGCAGGATGTTGGCGAAGGTGACGCCCCACAGGATCGCCGGCACCAGCGAGCCGACCACGATGGCCGCGTCCCAGCGGCGCTTCCAGGACGCCTCGGGGCGCTTGTGTCGGTATTCGAAGGCCACACCTCGGGCGATCAGGGCCAGCAGGATCAGCAGGAGCGGCAGGTAGAAGCCGGAGAACAGAGTGGCGTACCACTCGGGAAACGAGGCGAACATGGCGCCGCCGGCGGTGATCAGCCAGACCTCGTTGCCGTCCCAGACCGGGCCGATGGTGTTGATCAGGACGCGGCGTTCCCGGTCGTCGCGGCCGAGTACGGGCAGCAGCATGCCGACGCCGAAGTCGAAGCCCTCCAGGATGAAGTACCCGGTGAACAGCACGGCGACGAGGAGAAACCAGATGGTGGTCAGTTCCACGATGGGCTCCGGGATCAGTAGGCGAAGGCGAGCGGGCGCTCGGACTCGTCGGTGTCGTCGGCGGGGGGATGTTCGGTGACGTCCGGCACGCCGGCCTTGGCGTAGCGCAGCAGCAGCTTGACCTCGATCACGGCGAGGGTGGCGTAGATCAACGTGAAGGCGGTGAACGAGGTGAGCACCTCGGCCAGCGAGACGCTGCGGGACACGCCGTTGCGGGTGAGCATCTCGCCGAAGACGATCCACGGCTGGCGGCCCATCTCGGTGAAGATCCAGCCGAAGGAGTTGGCCAGCAACGGCAGCACCGGCATGACCAGCCCGGCGCGCAGCAGCCACTTGCTGGTCGGGGTGCGGCCCTTGCGCTGGCTCCAGAGCACCAGCAGGGCGATCGCGCCGGCAGCCAACCCGAAGGTGATCATGAAGCGGAAGCTCCAGTAGGTGACCGGGATGATCGGGGTGTAGCTGCCCGCCCCGTACTGGGTGGCGTACTGGGCCTGCAGGTCGTCGATGCCGCGTACGGTGCCGTGCGGGTCGCCGGTGCCCAGGAACGACAGCAGGTACGGGATCTTGAGCGCGAACACCTCGCGGCTGCCGTCGAGGCTGCCGATGGTGAGCACGGAGAACGAGGCGGGGCTCTCGGTGGTGTAGAGACCCTCGGCGGCGGCCATCTTCATCGGCTGCACGTCCGTCATGATCTTGCCCTGGATGTCGCCGGTGAACAGCACGGCGGCGGAGGCGACCAGGACCACCCAGGAGCCGAACTTCGTGGCGAAGCGGTAGGCGCCGGTGTCGGCGGAGTCGCGGTTGCGGATGACGTGCCAGAGCCCGACGGCGACGATCACCGATCCGGCGACCAGGAAGGAGCCGGCCAGGGTGTGCGGGAAGGTGATCAGGGCGACCTTGTTGGTCAGCACGGCCGGGAAGTCGGTCAGTTCGGCGCGCCCGCTGTCCGGGTTGATCCGGAAGCCGACCGGGTTCTGCATGAACGAGTTCGCGGCGAGGATGAAGTACGCGCTGAGGTTGGTGCCGATCGCGGCGGCCCAGATGCTGGCCAGGTGCGCCCGTTTGGGCAACCGGTCCCAGCCGAAGATCCACAGGCCGATGAAGGTGGATTCGAGGAAGAACGCGACCAGGGCCTCGATGGCGAGCGGGGCGCCGAAGATGTCGCCGACGAAGCGGGAGTAGTCGCTCCAGTTCATGCCGAACTGGAACTCCTGCACGATTCCGGTGACCACGCCCATGGCGAAGTTGATCAGGAAGAGCTTGCCGTAGAACTTGGTCAACTTGAGGTAGCGCTCGTTGCCGGTGCGGTGCCACATCGTCTGCAGGATCGCCACCAGCACGGACAGCCCGATGGTCAGCGGTACGAAGAGAAAGTGATAGACGGTGGTGACACCGAACTGCCAGCGGGCAACGTCCAACGCGTCCACTCGAACCCCCAGCCATTCGTACTACGAGACGTAGTAAATACTACTGCTCGTCGTAGAGGCCGGGACAGTCGGAACCCGCCCGGGACGAATGACCCTGATCACCCCGGTCCCCCGACCCGCCCTCGCGACCCCGCCGCCACGTGCGACGATGTCGCGCTGATGGACACCACGCACTGGCAACCGCCGCTGATCTGGCGCGCCGCCCTCCTGCTGATTCGGGGCCTGGTCGGCCTGCTGGCCCGACTCGAGGTCACCGGCGACGTTCCCGCGCACCTGCGCCGCGGCCCGTTGGTGCTGGCCGCCAACCACATCAGCCCGTTCGACCCCCTGGTGATGGCCGCCGCCTGCCAGACCCGCGGCATCGCCCCCCGGATCATGGCGACCGCCGGGCTGTTCCGCGTACCGGTGTTCGGCGCCGCCATGCGCCACGCCGGGCACATCCGGGTCGACCGGGGCACCAGCGCCGTCCACCGAGCCCTCGACGATGCCGCCGTCGCCGTCGCCGAGGGGTCGGTGATCCTCATCTATCCCGAGGGACGCATCGGCCTGGACCCCGGCATGTGGCCCGAACGCGGCAAGACCGGCGCCGCCCGGCTCGCTCTGGCCTGCGGCGCTCCGGTCGTCCCGATCGCCCAGTGGGGCTCGCACGAGGTGCTGCCCTACCAGACGCCCCGGGGAATGCTGCGCGGCATCGCCCACTCGCTGTGGCGCCGCCCGGTGATCCGGGTGCACTTCGGCGCGCCCGTCGACCTGGGCGAGGCGACCGCCGACAACCCCGGCGCCGCCCGCTGGGCCACCGACCGGATCATCGACGCGCTCACCGACACCCTCGCCCCGCTGCGCCCCGACGAACCCGACCTGCCCCGGCACGTCGACCCCGGCCGCCCGACCGACCTCAGCCGGGCGCACCGCCGCCACTCAGGCTGAGGCCGCCACCTTCTCCCCCACGCACGGGAGGCACCTCACGCGGTCGTGGGAACCCTGGCGTTCACGGTCCGTCGATGATCGAGGAATGACCGTCCGTGCGGGCTCACAAGCGAGATCCAACGTTGCAGGACCGGGGTGGACGAAGACAAGGCGCGTCGCCGGGTACGGAGCCGCTCTCGCCATGGTGCCCTACTTCGTCGTCAAGGTCATCTGGACGGTGGACGGTCTGCGCGGCGGCGGACCGCACGACGGCGCCTGGAGCAAGCTGGACTGGACGGCGCTCAACGGCCTGACCGTCGTCATGGCCGGAGCCGCCATCCTGCTCGGCCTGGCATTGGGGCAACGGTGGGGCCTGCGGATTCCCGGCTGGCTGATCCTCCTCCCGGCGTGGCTCGGCACCGGGTTTCTCGTACCGATGATCCCGATCCTGCCGGTGCTGCTACTGACGGCCGGTGGCGGTGACACCGCAGCCGACGTGGTCGTGCCCGCGTGGGAGATCGCGCTCGTGTCGGTGTCCTTCGCCGGGTTCGGCCTCGGGGTGGCGGTCGCGGTTCCCCTCTACGTCTGGCAGCGCTGGCCGCACGCCTTCACCGGCCGGACACCCACGGACCCGGCTGCGGTCAGCACGACCGGGGCGGTGGAACGCACCGTGGCGAACCTCGCGGCGGCCGTCAGCGTCGCGCTTGGCCTGCCGCAGCTGTACTGGGCGCTGGGCGGCACCTTCGGGCTCGATCCGGCATCCCTCGACCATCGTGATGCCCAGTGGCACATCCTGACCGGCAACAGCGGGCTGTGGGCCCTGATCGCCGCCTGGGGCGTGTGGACGGTGACGCGCCGGAGCGCTGGCGCGGTTTCCCGGACGCCCATGCTGCTGACGTGGGTCGCATCCGGAGGGCTGTTCGCCTGGGGGTCGTGGAAGGCGATCTTCACCTACGCGGTCACCTCCTCGTATCCATCGCCGGAACGCCCGTTGACGCTGGCGGTGGAAAACCACTTCGGGGCGCTCGCCGGGACGATGGTGTTGGTGCTGCTGTTGCTGGTCGCCGAACGCCGGCACGCCCTTCAGGGGTGACGCTTTCGGCGTGTTCGTTAGTGGGGGCGGACGACCACGACGATGCGGCCGAACGGCGTCGCCGCCACCCGGTCCAGCACGAAGCCGGCCGCCTCGGCCTCGGTGGTCAGATCCTCGGCCGACCGCGCGAACGGCACGCCCCAATTGGCGAACACCAGCCGCCGCAGCGCGAAGGCGCCCCGCTCGGCCTCGTCCTCGGGCATGCTCTCCATCTCCTGCATGTACAGCTTCGCCCCCGGCTTGAGCGCGCGCCGGATCGCGGCCAGCGTTTCGGGCCGGGACGCAGCCGGGAAGAACGGTTGCGCCCAGAACGCCGAGTCGAACTCGTCCTCCTCTTCGAGATCGCGGGCGTCCATGCACCGGATGTCCACCCGGTCGGACACGCCGAGCGCCACGGCCCGACGCGCCCCCTCGGCCGCCACCTCGGGCACGAGTTCGACGCCGACCGCCCGCATCCCTGGGAACACGGGGGCGGTGGACAGCAGGAAGCCGCCGATGCCGCAGCCAACGTCCAGGTAGCGACCGTCACGCAGCGCCTCCTGGAAGTCTGGCAGCACGTCCAGGAGTTGGCCGAAGACGTCCTGCGCGACCGCCGTGGGCCGCAGCCCGTACGCGTCGGCGACGGTCAGCGCGTCCCCCGTCGTCGGCGGCAGGCCCTCCAGGGCGTCGACCACCAGCCGACTCATCATCCGCGCCTCGCCGAGCAGGTCATCCAACGAGAACGGGGCATCATCGGACAGCAGGTCGGCGTACTCCGGAGTCAGCCACACCTTCAGGTCGGCCAGCTCAACGATGCCGTTGGCCTCCAGTGCCCCCACCACGTCCCGCAGCCGGTCGGCGGGCAGTTCGGTGAACGCGGCCAACTCGGCCAGGTCGCGAGGCTCGGTGAGGTAGGTCGTCCACTTCCGCTCGTGCACCGCTGTCAGCAGGGCCAGCGCCTGCGCGCCAGCCGACCATGTCTTTACCTTGTCGGTTTCCATCCCCTGTCAACGCCGTGGCGACCACAAGAGGTTCAAGGATGTTGGGTGCGCCACAACCGCGGCAGGCGTACGCCCTGGTCGCCGAGCGTCGGCACGCCCTGCTGGATCGCGCCGCCGGCGTCCGGGTTCGCGACGAGGAAACCAGCCTTCGTGCGGGGCGCTCAGAGGGTCTGTAGTCGCTGCGTGATGAACAAAGCGGCGCGGTCCAGGGCGTGGTCGGCTTCGTCGAGCTGGCCGATGAAGGACTGGAAGACGTGCGGAACGCCCGCGGTGATGTCGAGGATGACGTCGACCTCGGCATCGCGGGCGCGTTTCGCCAGCCGGACCGAGTCGTCGAGCAGCAACTCGTTCGTGCCGACCTGCAGCAGGATCGGCGGGAACCCGGTCAGGTCGGCGAGCACGGCTGGCGCGGCGAGCTCCTGGTTCGGGTCCTGGCCGCGCAGGTAGAACTCCGCTGTGTGGGCCATGCCCTGCCGGGTGAAGAACGGGTCGATGCCCTCTTTGGTGTCCATCGACTCGCCCGTTCGGGTGTGGTCGAGGCCGGGTGAGAACGCGACAAGCGCGCCCGGCAGAGGCAGCCCGGCGTTTCGGGCGGCGAGGGTGGTGGTCACCGTGAGGCCGCCACCGGCGGAATCGCCCGCGAACGCGATCGACTCGGCGGCGACGCCGCTGTCGAGCAGGGACCGATACGCCGCGAGGCAGTCCTCGATCGCGGCCGGGAACGGGTTCTCCGGGGCCAGCCGGTAGTCGAGGGAGAAGGCCCGCACTCCTGTCCGCGTGACCAGACTCGCGGTCAGACCCATCGCGGTCTGCGGAGATCCGAGCGCGAACGAGCCGCCGTGAAAGTAGAGGATCGTGCCCGGACGGGTCTCGCCCTCCGGTTCGACCAGCACGGCCGGACGGCCGCCGAGGGTCAGCTCCGAGGTCCGCACCGGAGGAACGGGGAACTGCGCCATGAGCGCGGCGAAGTTCTCCCGCATCGTCTCGACCGGCTCCGGCGTGAAGCCCTTGGGGCCGTTACCCAGCATGGCGCCGATGGCCGCGCGCTGTTGCCTGCTCATATCCGATGCCTCCCATAGGCGATAAAGTAGATGCCGTGGAAGCTAACTTACCTGCCGTGGCATCTTTTTCCGGTGCCGGGTCCGTCACACTCGCTCAGGTCTTCAGTGACCTGGTCCGCTGTGAGACGCGGCTCTACAACGCCTTGAACGAGACGTTGCGTCGGAAGCACGGCATCGTGGCTTCGCAGTTCGAGTTTCTGCTCTACCTACGTGACCATCCTGGTTCGCGGGTCGCCGATCTCGCCGAGTTTTTCGCGATCGGGGTCGGGGCGACCAGCAAGGGCGTGGGCCGGCTCGAGGCCCGGGCCTGGGTTCGGCGGGTGCCGAATCCCGCCGACGGCCGGTCACTGCTGCTGGAGTTGACTCCGCAGGGCGCGGAGCTCGTCGGGGCCGCCGAAGGCACCTTCGAGGAACACCTGGCCACGCACATCGGCCGGTCGATCGCCCCGGCCCAGATCGCGGAACTCGGTCAAACGCTGGCACGGCTGCGCGCCACCTTGGAGCACGGCGGTGTCGGCACGCCGGTCGGCTGACGCGGCACCGCCGCCTGGCCTGCGCGGGAGGGCGACAGACGCCGGCCGGCCACCCGCAGGCCACCAACCGAGGGCATACTGCGTCGCGTGTTGACCCGATTCGGTTACCTCGACGCGCCCGCGCCGCTGGCGTTCGCCCACCGTGGCGGCGCCGCCGAGGGCGACGAGAACACCACCGAGGCGTTCGCCCGCGCCGTCGGGCTGGGCTACCGGTACGTGGAAACCGACGTGCACGCCACCGCGGACGGCGTGGCGGTGATCTTCCACGATCCGACGTTGCGTCGGGTCACCGGCGAGGCGGGGCGCATCGCCGACCTGAGCTGGGCCGACCTCGCGTCGGTACGCGTCGGCGGCGCTGCCGTCGTACCCCGGCTCGACGAGGTGCTGGGTGCCTGGCCGCAGGTCCGCTTCAACATCGACGTGAAGGCCGACGGCGGCGTCGAGCCGACGGTCGCGACCGTGACCCGGGCCGGTGCCGGCGACCGGGTTCTGCTCGCGTCCTTCAGTGACGCCCGCCTGACCCGGATGCGCGCGCTCACCGAAGGGCGGATCGCGACAAGTCTCGGCATGCGCGGAGTCGCCCGGCTGCGGCTCGCCTCCCTGCACGGGCGTCCACTGCGGCTGCCCCCGTCGGTGGTCGCCGCGCAGGTCCCGCCCCACTACGGGCGGGTGCCGGTGGTGGACCGTCGGTTCCTCGCTTACTGCCACCGACTCGGTCTGCAGGTGCACGTCTGGACGATCGACGAAGCCGCCCAGATGCACGACTTACTGGATCGTGGTGTGGATGGCATCATGACCGATCACGTCGGCGTGCTGCGCGACGTCTACCGCAGCCGCGGCCACTGGGCCGCCTGAGGCATCGAAGGACCCCCGATGGCCGAGACCGTGACCCCCACGGTGGACGACACCCCGCCCCCGGCGAGCACCCGCCGCGAGCGCAGGGGCTGGTACATCTACGACTGGGCCAACTCGGCGTTCCAGACCACGGTGATCACCGTGTTCCTCGGCCCGTTCCTGACTACCGTCGCCGAGTTGGCCGCCGGCTGCGAGCTGGGCGCGGACACCTGCGACGGCTTCGTGTACCCGCTGGGCATCAAGGTCGCCGCCGGGTCCTACTACCCGTACCTGATCTCGCTGTCGGTGTTCCTCACCGTGTTCGTGTTGCCGGTGGTCGGGGCGATCGCCGACCGGTCCGCGCACAAGAAGCGGCTGCTCGGCGGGGCCGCATTCACCGGTGCCGGCGCCACCATCCTGATGGCCTTCGTCACCGGCGACCGCTACCTGCTCGGTGGGGCGTTGTTCCTGGTCGCCAACATCTCCTTCGGCGCGGCCGTCGTGGTCTACCACTCGTTCCTGCCGCAGCTCGGTGGCCCCGACGAACGCGACGGCATCTCCAGCCGCGGCTGGGCGATCGGCTATCTCGGTGGTGGTCTGCTGCTGGGGCTCAACCTCGTCGCGATCACCCTGCTCGACAAGGGGGACGACCCGCAACGCACCCTGGACCTGGCCCGCTGGTCGATCGTGTCCGCCGGGGTGTGGTGGGCGGTGTTCACGCTGGTGCCGCTGCGCTGGATGCGCGAGCACCCCAGCGCCGCGGCGATGGCTGGCGGCGGCAACGTGGTCACCGACGGGTTCCGGCAGCTCGGCCGGACCATGCGGGAGATCAAGGCGTACCCGTTGACGTTGTTCTTCCTGCTCGCCTTCCTGGTCTACAACGACGGCATCCAGACCGTCATCACCCTGGCCAGCCAGTACGGCACGGAGGAGTTGCGCCTGGAGCAGAGCACCCTGATCGTCACGATCCTGCTGGTGCAGTTCCTCGCCTTCGGCGGCGCGCTGAGTCTGGGCGCGCTGGCCAAGCGCATCGGCGCCTGGAAGACCGTGCTGCTCAGCCTGGTGCTCTGGACCGGTGTGATCATCGCCGCGTTCCGGCTGCCCGCCGAGGCGCCGGTGCCGTTCATGGTCCTCGGGGCGGCCATCGGCGTGGTCCTCGGCGGCAGTCAGGCGCTGAGCCGGTCGCTGTTCAGCCAGCTCATCCCGGTCGGCAAGGAAGGCGAGTACTACGGCTTCTACGAGATCAGCGACAAGGGCACCAGTTGGCTCGGCCCGCTCGCCTTCGGCCTGGTGTTCCAACTCACCTCCTCCTACCGGGTGGGCCTGGTCTCACTGCTGATCTTCTTCGTGGTCGGGTTCGCGCTCCTCGCCGCCGTGCCGATGCGCCGTGCCATCGTCGCCGCCGGCAACACCCCGCCCCGGGTGCTCTGAGCACGCGTCCCGCGCGCGACAGATCAGCCTCGGCCGATCGGCTAGGCTGCCCGACCGTGACTGACGCCGCCGCCACCGCTCCGACCTGCCTGGCCCACCCGTTCCCCGGCCAGCCGCACGCTCCGGCCGGGTGCGCGGCTGCGCGCGGGCTCGACGGGCGTCCGGTGCACGCCGCGGCGTTGAAGTTCTTCTGGGGGCCGATGGACTGCGGCAAGTCGACGATGGCGCTGCAGATGAACTACAACCACGCCCGGCAGGGCCGTCGTGGGCTGGTCACCACCCGTATCGACCGGTCGATGGGCCCGCAGGTCACCACCCGCATCGGTCTGGCCCACGAGGCCATCGAGGTCACCGACGATCTGGACCTGCGTGCCCTCGTCCGCGGCCGGTGGGCCGACGGGGTACGCGTCGACTACCTGATCTGCGACGAGGCGTGCTTCTACACCGTCGAGCACGTCGAGCAGATGGCTGAGCTGGTCGACAGCTACGACGTCGACGTGTTCGCGTTCGGCCTGGCCACCGACTTCCGGTCCCGGCTGTTCCCCGCCGCGCAGCGTCTGTTCGAGTTGGCCGACGAGGTGGCCCGCATCCAGGTCGAGGTCCTCTGCTGGTGCGGCCGGGAAGGGTTGCTCAACGCCCGCGTCGTCGACGGGCGGGTCGTCCGCGAGGGCGCGCAGGTCGTCATCGGTGACACCGTGGACACCGCCGAGGTGCGCTACCAGGTGCTCTGCCGCCGGCACTACCGCAGCGGCGACCTCGGCCCCCGCGACTGATTCGGCCCCCGCGACTGATACGCCCGCCGCACCCGGAACCGGTCGGTCACGATCACGGCGACGGTCACCGCCAACGACAACGAGGCGCACGCCGCGACGGGCACCCCCAGCGGCACACAGACCGGTATCAGAACCAGGAGCACCATCACCGCCGCGATCCGGCTGGTCGGCAGGATCCGCCACAACAGCGCCTTGTACGCGGCGTGCCCGGCCAGGAACAGCGCCGGACCACCGAGGGTGAACAGCGCGGCGACCGTGGTGGCGGGCGCGCCGGGCTCGCGCAGCAACCGCTCGTCGCCCGCCGAGGTGACGATCACGCCGGCGACGATCACCGGGTGCAGGTAGTTGAACGCCACCCGGCTCAACGCCCCGGTGCGCTCGCCGGCGTTGGCGATGACCTCCGTCGCGGCCGGCGCCGATCGGGCGAAGTACACCCACCACAGCGCCACCGAACCGGCGAACGCCAGCAGGAACGCCCCGGACGTCACCAGGTCCACGTGCTGGGTGAGGGTGCTCCCGGTGACCAGAATCGACTCACCCAGCGCGATCAGGACGAACGCGGCGGACCGCTCGGACAGATGCCCACCCTCCACCATCCACCGCTCGGGGCGGCTGCGGCCCCGCTTCGGCAGCGGGTAACCGATCGACAGGCCGACCACCTCTATCACGATCACCGCCGCCCACAACACCTCCCGGGCAGCCCCGCCGACCAGCCCGCCGAGCACCACCAGCACCGATGTCCCCACGATCCAGGGCAGCGATTGCTGAAACCCGTCGACGAGCCACGGGCTGCCCCGCACCGCCCACAATCCGAAGATGGTGCGGCCCACCTGCACGCTCACGTAGACCACCGCGAAGAGCAGCCCGGTCCGGGTGAACGCCTGCGGGATCGCCGCCGACAACAACAGGCTGCCCAGCGTCATCCCGATCAACATCGCCCGCACCGGCCCCTGATCCGGTTGCAGCCAGTTGGTCACCCAGGTGGTGTAGACCCAGACGAACCAGACCAGCGCCAGCAACAGCGCGGTGCGCGCGGCGCCACGCCAGTCCGGGTGCTCGATCAGGTAGTGCGACAACTGGGTGATCGTGAAGATGAAGACCAGGTCGAAGAAGAGTTCCGTCGAGGTGGTCGGTTGCACCCCCTGGCGCGGTCGCAGCAACTGTGGGCGTACCGGGGCGGCGGCCGGCGGCTCAGAAGGGGTCACCGCACACCCGCCAGTCCCCGCCTTCGCGGACCACTGGCACGCGGCGTTCCTCCGTGAGCCCGCCATCGCGGGTCACCTTCACGGTCACGGTGCCGTGCGGCCGCCCGCTGCGGGTCGCCACCGACACGTCGGTGATCTCGTAGTCGGTGACCATCGGCGGCGTACGCATCCAACTGGTGAAACCGATCGCGCTCCACCGGCTGCGCGCGTCGGCACAGAGCCGGTCGTACGCACCGTCGCTGTCGCCGAGGGCCACCTCGCTGAGGAACCCGTCGGCGGTCTCCCGGATCGGGCCGGCGGCCTGACGGACGGTCTGCAGGTTCCAGGCGCCCAACCCGGCCACCCCGACGCAGCACAACGCGACACCGAACCCGGCGAAGGCCAACCCGGTGCGCATCGGGCGGTTACGCCGGGCCGGTCGGCTCCACGGCTGGCCGGCACCCACGACTACCGACCGTAGAGAACCCAATCGCATCGAAGTGCGACAAGCCGGAAATCCGCCGTACGCGCTGGGCGGGACGGCTCTGTTCGGACCGGCCACGGATCGTCTACCGTCGGCGCACACCCCCCGAGCAGTGCCAGGAGTCGATCGATGAGCCGCTTCGTGCAGCCGGTACCACTCCCCGTCGACCCGTACGCCGGTGATGCCCTGCTGCGGTCCTGGCTGGAGCGTCATCTGGGCCCGAGCGGGCACGCCGCCGCGAAGGGTCGCCTCGCCGACCTGGCCGCCGACGTCAGCGGGCCGCTGCGCGCGGCGCACGCCGACGCGGAAGCGCATCCGCCGACCCTGGTCCGCTACGACGCGTGGGGTGCCCGCATCGACCGGATCGACACCTCCGCGGGCTGGCAGACGCAACGCGCCGCCGCCGCCCGCCACGCCGTGGTCGCGCTGCCCTACCTGGCGGACGCGCGCGGCACCTGGGGCGCCGCCGCGCGGGTCGTCCAACACGCCCTGCTGCACCTGTACGGGCCGGAGTCGGCGACGTTCTCCTGCCCGGTGGCGATGGCCGACGGCGCCGCGGCGCTGCTCAGCATGCCTGAGGTGGACGCTGGGGTCCGCGCTGCGTGGCTGCCCCGGCTGATCTCCACGGACCCGGCCAGGGCGATCACCAGCGGCCAGTGGATGACCGAGTCGCAGGGCGGCTCCGACCTGGGCCGTTCGAGCACGATCGGCCGACCCGCAGCTGATGGTTCGTGGCGGCTGACCGGGGAGAAATGGTTCTGTTCCGCCGCCGACGCGGCGATGGCGGTGGCGCTGGCCCGACCGGAGGGCGCCGGGCGCGGCAGCCGGGTGCTCGCGCCGTTCCTGGTCCCCCGGTACGCGGTGGACTCACCGCTGACCGACGGCGTGGCGCCGGGCGCACCCGCACCGGGCGTCACCGTGCACCGCCTGAAGGACAAGCTCGGCACCCGGGCGCTGCCCACCGCCGAGATCGGTCTGCACGACGCCTACGCCGTACCGCTGGGTGACCCGGCGGTGCCCGGCCTGGTCCGGGCGATGACCCTGGTGGTGGTGACCCGGGTGCACAACGCGGCGGCGGCGGCCGGCGGGATGCGACGCGGTCTCGACTACGCCCGGGCGTACGCCGATGTGCGGCACGTCGCGGGCGGCGCGCTGGCGTCCTCGCCCCTGCACCGGGCCACCCTGGGCACCCTCGCGGTCGACGCGGCGGGCGCGTTCGCGCTGGCTGGGCACGCGTTCGCCCTGCTCGGGCGGGTCGAGGTCGGTGCCGATCCGGCGGCCGCGGCGGAGTTGCGCATCGTGGCGCCGCTGGCGAAGTTGGCCACCGGCCGGCTCGCCGTCAGCTCCGCCAGCGAGTACGTGGAGAGTTTCGGCGGGGCCGGTTACGTGGAGGACACCGGCGTTCCCCGGCTGCTGCGCGACGCGCAGGTGCTGCCGATCTGGGAGGGCACCACCAATGTGCTGGCCTTGGACGTGCTGCGCGCGTTGACCCGGGAGGATGCCGGGGTGCCAGTGCTGAGCCGGCTCGCCGCCGCCGTCGACCTGGCCCGGCCCCTGTCGCCGGCGCTGGCCGACACCCTGGCCGCCGCCGCCGCGCAGTTGGGCGACACCATCACCTCGGTGACCGCCGACCCGGGTGCCGCAGTCGTGCAAGCCGGTGCCCGTGGCCTGGCGCTGCGCCTGGCGTACGCGCTGACCACCGCGTTGCTCGTCGAGCACGCCGCGTGGGGTGACGAACAGGCGGAGCTGGTGGCCCGGCTGTGGGCGCGGCGCTGGCTGCGGCACGAGGAGATCGCCGAGGACGCCCACCACCACCTGGAACTGCTCTGCTGACCGGCCGACGCGAGCGCACGGGTGGGCACCCATGTCGGTGCTGATCGAGTTGGGTGACGACCGGGGCGCGCCCCGGGAAGACAGCAGGCCACCGCGGCAGGTGTCCCGTGGTCGGCGCGTGGCACTGCTGCTGGTGGTGTGCGCCCTGCTCGGCGGGGCCGCCGGGCCCGCGTACCTGACGCCTGAGCTCGGGCCGGTGGCGCCCGCCGGGGCGACCGTGCTCGGCGCGGGGCGGCTGCTGCTGGTCGTCGACCCCGGCACGAACCCGCCGACTTTGAGTGCTTACGACGCCGCCGCGCCGCACGGCCCGGCGCGGTGGCGGGTCGCGGTGCCGCCGGCATTCGGGTGGTCCGCCGAGGCCGTCGGTGACCTTCTGCTGGTCGTCGAACGCGACCAGCTCCGCGGGACGAGGGTGACCACCGCACGGTCGATCCGCACCGGCCAGGCGGTGTGGCGACGACCCGAGCGGGTGTACGCGGCCGGCGACGCCGCGGTCGCGGTGAGCGAGGTACGCAGCGCCTCCGAGCCGGGGCGTCGGGTCGAGGGCACCGTGCACGGCGTCGATCCGGCCACCGGTGCCACTCGTTGGTCGGTGCCGGTGCCCTCCACGGCCGTGTTGCGGGTGCTGCCGGACACGCCCGAGCGGTTACTGCTGGTGCAGGACGACGGGCTGGCCCGGCTGCTCGACACCCGCGACGGCACCGACCGCGGGCGGGGGTGGCTTCCGCCGGCCGACTACGGCCCGGACAACCCCCAGGTCGTTGGCGCGCACCTGGTGCTGCGGCACCCGAGCGGCCGCAGCGGGGTGGCGCTGACCGGTTACGACCTGCCCGGCCTGTCGCCGCGCTGGCAGATGCCGGTCGAGCCGGGCGAGCTGACCCTGCGGCCCTGCCAGGGTCTGATCTGCGGGCAGGACCAGCAGGGCCGTTGGGCCATCGACGCGGGCACCGGCGCGCGGCGTTGGACGTGGCCGGCCGGGGCGCAGTGGGACACCGTCGCGGGCGCTCGGGTCGCCAGCGAGTCGTTGGTGCTGCTGCGCATGGCGTCGGACGGCAAGCGCGTCCTGGTCGCGACGGTGGGCCCGGAGGGCCACCGGGTGATCGCGGTGCTCCCGGCCGGTCTGACCGGCTGCCGGCGGGTCGGCACCCGGCTCATCTGCCGCGACGGCACCCGC
Source organism: Micromonospora sp. DT201 (assembly GCF_049841575.1). Classification (NCBI taxonomy): domain Bacteria; kingdom Bacillati; phylum Actinomycetota; class Actinomycetes; order Micromonosporales; family Micromonosporaceae; genus Micromonospora; species Micromonospora sp. DT201. The sequence continues at coordinate 86,293 of NZ_JBNCKP010000013.1, forward strand.
GTGACGCTCTGGCCGCTCGACGCCCCGTGAGTCGACCGCGCTTGGCCGCGGCGAATGTCTCGACCGATTTTGTCGGGCGGGAGCGACATACTGCCGACGTGACGATTTCTGCCGACCTCGCAATGGTCAACCTCGACAGTTCCGACCCCGCCGGGCACGCCGCGTTCTACCACGAGGCGCTCGGTTGGGAGATCACCCACAGCCAAGCTGAGTACGCGATGATCAGCTCCGGTGGTGTCTCCATCGGTTTTGGTCTGGTCGACGGCTACCAACCGCCGTCCTGGCCTGACCCGTCGGGCGGCAAGCGCTACCACCTCGATCTGCATGTCGACGACCTCGCTGCGGCGGAGGAGAAGCTCGTCGCGGCGGGCGCGTCCAAGCCGGACTTCCAGCCCGGAGGCGAGCGGTGGGTGGTGCTTCTCGACCCGATCGGGCAGCCGTTCTGCATCTGCCCCCGCCCGCAGAGCTGAGCAGGGTTACCTCGGGCGCGTGACGCTCAGCTGCGGCGGCGCGCCCGAGCCGCCCACACCGCGTAGGCCGGGTCGCGGTCGAGGTTGTGCCGGTCCCTGTCGTAACGACGGGTGGTGCGTGGGTCGGCGTGGCCCATCGCGTCCTGCACATCCTCCAGCGGCACGCCCTCGGAGCGGGCGGTGGTGGCGAAGGCGTGCCGCAGCGAGTGCGGGGACAGCTTCGCCCAGGCCGGGATTCCGGCCGCGCGGGCGAGCCGACGAACCATCCGGAACACCGAGTGCCGGTCCAGCCGGGCGCCGCTCGCGGTGACCAGCAGTGGTCCGGTCAGCTGCGGCACCGGCACCCCGGTGGCGGCGGCCCGCTGGGCCAGGTAGGCGTCCAGCGCGTAGCCGGTGCCGGGGGTGAGGGCGCGGCGGCGCTGCTTGCCGCCTTTACCGATGAAGCGCACGCTGCGGTGTCCGCGTTCGGTGCCGAGGTCGGTCAGGTCCAGCGAGATCAGCTCTCCGACCCGCAGGCCCAGATCGGCCAGGAGCGCGATCGCCGCCCGGTTGCGGGCGGCGGTCGCGCCGGTGTCCGCGTCGGCGGCGCTGAGCAGGGCGTCCACCTCCTCGGGGGTGAGCCCGATGGTGGCGGAGTGGTCCCGGTCGACGCGGGGCCGGTCCGCGCCGGAGACCGGGTTGGCCGGCACGCCGCCGAGTTTGACGAGGAAGTCGTACCAGCTGGACAGCGCGGAGAGACGACGCGCCACGGTCGCCGGGGTCAGCGGTCGGCCGCTGCGGGCACCGATTGTCGACTCGAGCGCACGAGCATACTCGTTGACCTGCAGGAACGTGATCCGCAGCGGGTCCATCTCCCGGCTGGCGCACCAGTTGAGCCAGCCGGTGACGTCGCGCCGGTACGCGTCGCGGGTGTGCTCGGACAGCCGCCGGTTGCGCAGCCACGCCTCGGTGACCTCGACCGGCCCGCTCGGCAGCGCGGGCGGCGCGGACGGGCGGGTCAACACCGGAACGTCGGAGATCACCATGTGAAAAAGGCTCTCAGCCTCGGGTGGGATCAGCGCGCAGGCGCGCCGATCCCACCCGTCTCCGTGTCGATCAGGCGATCGTGATCAGGCGTTGATCTGCCTCCGGCCGTTGCCGTTGGCCGTGATGGTCACACGGCGGGGCTTGGCACGCTCGGCAACCGGGATGCGCAACGTCAGCACCCCGTGCTCGTAGCCCGCCTCCAGCTTGTCGGCGTCCAGTGTGTCGCCTAGGAACAGCCGCCGGGTGAAGGTGCCCATCGGGCGTTCGGCGGCCACCAGCTCGACGCCATCGCCGACGGGCCGGCGACGCTCGGCGCGGACGGTGAGCACGTTGCGCTCGACGGTGCAGTCGATGCTGTCCGGATCAACGCCGGGCAGGTCGAACGCCGCGTAGAAGTGGTCGCCGTCGCGGTAGGCGTCCAGGTGCATCATCGCGGGACGGGCTGCCGTACCGAAGAACTGCTCGGTGAGCCGGTCGATCTCGCGGAACGGGTCGGTACGCATCAACATGGCTATGCCTCCTCGGTTCTCCTGGCCGAAGGTGATGGGTTGAGCCTGGCCGGCTCAACTTCCTCTACTTATTTAGCGCGTCTTCGGGCCCGCGTCAACCGCTCAGCGCAGCCGCTTCTCGAACCAGTGTTCGGCGTACGGGCCCTGCGAGTACGCCGGGATCTCGACGTAGCCGTGCCGTGCGTACAGGGCGCGGGCCTCGACCAGGTCGTTGCGGGTGTCGAGGCGGATCCGGTCCGCCCCGGCCGCCCGGGCCTGTTCCTCGACGGCGGCCAGTAGCGCGGCGCCCCCACCGGCACCACGATGAACGGGGCGGACGAACACCCGGGTCAGCTCGGCCCAGCCTGGCTGCCAGCGCAGCCCGGCGCAGCCGGCCAGGTCAGCGCCGTGGTGGGCGAGCAGCAGCAGCCCGCTCGGGTCGGTCAGGTCGTTGCTGGGCAACTCGGCCAGCGCCTCGTCGACCTCGCCGGGCAGGGCCGGCCGGCGGTGGTAACGAACCACCATCTCGGTCATGTACTCGCGCAACAGTTGCACCGCGTCGGGGTGGTCGGGCCGAGCTTTGCTGGTCGACCAGGTTGGTCGGACGGTGGTGGTCACCTGTTGATCATCACCGCCCGGTCAACGGCTTTATCCATTCGGTCAGCGGCGACGGGCCGGCAGCAGGGCGATCAGCACGACCGCCACGGCCACGTGCGTCGCGCCGAGGGCCAGCTTGGCGCCGCCGGTGGCCTCGGTGCCGATCAGCGGGGCGAAGGACAGCAACGTCACCAGGACGGCCAGCGATATCCAGACAGGACGGGCGAACCGCTTGGCAAACCGCTCCAGCAGGGCCAACGCCGCCCAGCCGAGCACGGCGGCGCCCAGGGCGACCATGACGATCGCGCCGGCCCCGATGACCCTGGCGGGCTGACCCGGGCTCTCGACGGTGTAGTCGACTCCGGCCAGCGCGCCGACCGTCCAGATGGCCAGGCAGGCCACGACGGCGGCGGCGACGCCGAGGGAGCGGCGGCGCAGCAATGGGGTAGTGGGGGTCGCAACGGCGGTAGCACTCATGACGGCTCCTCGTTCAGGGGAAACGAACGAGTACGACCGTAACAGATAGTCTTGTTCGGAACTATCTCAATCGGGATCAGCAGCCGGATCGATTGCCAGGCGCGTACGGGGAGGTGTTGGCCAACGGGCCGCTCAACAGCGCCAGGAGGGCACGAAGGAACGCCTCCCGGTCCTGCTCGGGCAGGGTCGCGAGGAGGTCGTCCTGGATGCGGCGGACCACCTGCTGCGCCCGCCGCAGGACTTGCTCCCCCGCCGGGGTCACCGCGACCATCCGGGCCCGCCGATCCGTCGGTACGGGGCGACGCTCGGCCAGCCCGGCCCGCTCCAACTGGTCGAGCGTGACGACCATCGTGGTCTTGTCCACGCCGCATCGCTCGCCGATCTCCCGCTGGGTCAGATCGCCGGCGCGGGCCTGGGCCAGCACATAGTGCGCCCGCGGTGAAATGCCCAGCTCGGCCAGCCCTGCGGCGTGCTCGGTCTGCAACGCGTGACTCGCCCAGGAGAGCAGGAACAACAGGTCCGGTGGGCCGTCGGCGGGCGGGCAGGAGGTCATGCGCCGAGGCTAGCAAGATGCTCCGCGACCAGACGATTGGCGCAGCGGACGATCAGGTCCGCTGGTAGATGCCCTGCTCGCGGGTGAGTAGTCGCTCGTCGATCAGGAACCGGCGCAGCGTGGCGTGATCCGACGCGCCCGAGGCGCACCACGGCTTGAGGGCGTCGTCGACGGCTCGCTCCGGATAGCGCGTCCCCGGCTCGAACGACCGCTCCGCGATGTGCGCGAGGAGCAACCGCCGCCGGCTCCGCTGCGCCGGCAGGCCTACCAGGACGCCTGCGCGCAGGAAGGTCCGCAGCACCGGATCGGCGGCGGGTTCGGCATCTTCCGCCGGGCGGCTGTCGCGGGCGGCCGCCCGGAGCGACGCCTCGTCGGCCGCGAGCGCGCCGTCCGCACCGGTGACGAGGCCCGCGTCGGTGAGGCGGCGGACCCCGGTGAGCACGACCCGCGCCGGCAGGCCGGTCCGTTCGGCGACTTCCGCCGCGCTGGCCGCCCCCAGCACGATCGCCGCGAAGATTCGTCGCCGTCCGCCGTCGGCCAGGGCCCCGGCCAGAGCATCCACAGTCACGCCGGTCACTCTTCCATCAGCGGTACGCGGGCCGCCAGGCGATTTTCGGGTGTGCGGGCATTCGTGAGGTGTGGCCGATCTTCCCAACCGCTGCGCTAAGTTGCTGCACATGATCGTTCCCGCTTCTGTCGCCTCGACGTTCATCGCTGCGTATGACCCAGCTTGGCAGCAGCAGGGAGCGACTCTCGTCCGCGAGTTGCAGGCTGCGTTGGGACCGGGGGCGCGGCGGGTGGATCACATCGGCAGCACCTCGATCCCCGGCATGGCAGCCAAGCCGGTGTTCGACCTGCAGGTCAGCGTCGCCGACCTCGACGCTGCCGCAGCCGCGTTCGATAAACCACTGGTCGCCCTCGGATTCCGCCGACGACCGTACGAGCAGGACCACGTACCGGCCGGTTGTGACGACCCACCGCACCGGTGGGTCAAGCGGTACTGGAACAAGCGGAGCCCCGGTGAGCAGCACGTCAACCTGCATTGCCGGGTCGCGGGCTCCCCGAATGAGCGGCTCGCCCTGCTGTTCCGGGACTGGTTCCGGGCGCACCCGCAGACAGTGCCGGCGTATGCACGGTTCAAGGGAGCTCTGGCCGCCGCCGTCGGCGAGGTGGACGTCTACACGGATGTCAAAGACCCGGTGGTCGACCTCGTCGTGACCATCGCGGAGGAATGGGCCGCCGCCACCGGCTGGTCCCCGAGCTGCCTTGACCGTGGCGGATTGGCTGCCGGTTAGCTGGCTCGCACCGCATCCGTGCGCTCAGTCCCCCTTCGGTACGCCCGTCGGCTCTTCGGCGACGAGCAGCACGCGGCGCAGCAGGTCGGAGAGCTGTCGCCGCTCGGTCGGGGTGAGCGCGCCGAGAAGCCTGTGCTCCTCCGCGCCCTGGATCTCCATCGCCCCGCGCCACGCCGCGTCACCCTCGTCGGTCAGCTCGACGTCCACCCGACGACGGTCGACTGTCGACGGAATCCGACGCACGAAACCCCGCCGCAGCAGGGCGTCCACGCGTGCGGTGATCGAGGCGGGGGCCATTGCGAGGTCCGCGGCGAGGTCCGAGGGGGCCGCCCGTCCGCGTCGGCCGGCCAGGGCGTGCAGGGTGTCGTACTCGTGGGCCGGCAGATCGAGTTCGACCAGGACCCGTTCCTTGACCGTACGCAGGTGCCGGGTCAGCTTGATCATCCTGGTCACCGCGCCTTCGACGTCCGCGTCGAGGTCGGGCACCACGGGTAGCCAACGCTCGATGTGCCGGTCGACGGCATCCGGAGTGGCGGTCACGGTTCGAGCTTATCTCAGTGGCAAAATATTCGTTGACGAAATGTTTGACACCGAAGTATGTTGCCGGTCATGGCTCACCCTCTGCGCACCCGCCCCTTCCGGTTGCTGTTCCTGGGTCGCACCGTCTCCGCCCTCGGTGATGCGGTGGTGCCCGCCGCGTTGGCCCTCGCCGTGCTGCGCGCCACCGGCTCCACCAGCGCGCTGGCCGTCGTCCTCGCCGCGGCGATGATCCCCCGATTGCTGCTGCTGCCACTGGGTGGTGTCGTCGCCGACCGGTTCGATGCCCGCCGGGTCGCGCTGCTGGCCGACCTGGTCCGCTGCGCGACTCAGCTCGCGGTCGGCGTGGAGTTGCTCGGCAGTGACCCGTCGCTGACCACCGTCGTCGTGGCGTCCGCGCTCGGTGGCACCGCGTCGGCGTTCGCCATGCCGACCGCGTCCCCGCTGGTCGCCGGCACCGTCGAGGCGGCCGACCGGCAGCGGGCCAACGCCCTGATGGGGATCACCGCCAACACCAGCCGCCTCGCCGGGCCGGCGCTGGCCGGCGCACTGATCTGGGCCGCCGGGCCCGGCTGGGCGTTCATCCTGGACGGCGCGTCGTTCGCGCTCAGCGCCGCGCTGCTCGCGCTGGTACGGGTCCGCCACGTGCCGGTCCCGCGCCGCTCCGTCCTCGCCGACCTACGGCACGGCTTCGGGGAGGTCCGCGCCCGTGACTGGTTCTGGACCAGCTTGCTCGGGCATGGTGTGTGGAACGGTGCTGCCGCCGTGCTGATGACCCTGGGGCCGGCCGTCGCCATCGATCGACTCGGCGGCGAGGCGACGTGGGTGCTGTTGTTGCAGGCTGGCGCGATCGGGATGCTCACCGGGTCGCTGCTGGCCGGTCGGGTCCGGCTGCACCGGCCGGTGCTGCTGGCCAACCTCGGGTTGGCCAGCTACGCCGCGCCGCTGGTCCTGCTCGCCGTCGCCGCGCCCGCCCCCGCGGTGATCGCCGCCTACGCGGTGGCGCTGACCTTCCTCGGTTACCTCAACCCGGTCTGGGAGACCGTCGTACAGCACCACTTCCCGCCGGAGGTGCTGGCCCGCGTCACCTCGTACGACTGGCTGGTGTCGCTGGGCGCCATGCCGTTGGGGTACGCGCTGGCGCCGCTGGCCGCCGACGCGTTCGGCGCACCCGTGCCGCTGGCAGTCGCCGGGCTGCTGGTCCTCGCCTCCTGTGCGGGCACCGCGCTCGTCCCCGGCGTACGCCGTCTCACCTGGCCGGCGGCCCCGGCACCGCAACCGGCCGAACCCGCTGGCGTGCGCTGATCAGACCGGGTCGTCGGTCAGTTGGTGTCCCGCGTCATCGCGACGAAGCCACGCCATGACTCCGGGCTGAAGGTGAGCGTGCCGCCGTCGCGGTCTTTCGTGTCACGAACAAGCACCAGGCCCGGGAGGTTGTCGGCAACCTCGACACAGTTGCCACCGTTGCCGCCGCTCTTGGTGCTCTTACGCCACCGCGCACCGGTCATGTCCATGATGCTGCCGCTTCCCTGAGAAGTTGCAAGGAACGCCCTCGGGGCAGTGCCTCTCCGCGAATACGCTCCCACCGTCGTTCCAGGCTAACAAGGTCCGATGCCTGGTCGAGGATCTGCGCCTGCGCTGGGCTGTCGCCGTGCGCGACCCGCGACCCGTCCGGCATGTCCGCGATGGTGAAGGGTCCGTCGAGCCCGGGGTAGCTGGGCGCGTCCGCCGGGACGATGTGGAGCTGAACGCTGCCCATCTCGGCGTGCCCGAGCAGGCGCGCGAGTTGCATCGCCATCAACGCGCGGTCGTCGCCGACGCGCCGCCTGAGCACTGCCTCGTCCAGGACGGCGATCAGCAGCGGTCCCTTCTCCCGGCTGATTATCGCCTGCCGGCTGATTCGAGCTTCGGCGAACTCGGCGACCGCGTCCGGTGTCAGCACCCCACCCGCCAGGGTCGCCCGCGCGTACGCCTCCGTCTGCAGCAGTCCGGGTACCCACGCCAACTCGAACGACCGCAGCGTCACCGCCTCGCGTTCAAGGTCGACCCACGGCCGGAACCACACAGGTTCGCGGCGGCGGACGACGTCCGGCCAAAGTGCGTCGGAGTCTTTTGCCAGAAGCTCTGCGACGGTCGAACGGTGTCGGCTCTGTGGAATGTGCCCCGGGTTTGCCCACCGGGCGACGGTCTTCGGGTGCACACCGATCTGGCCGGCGAGGCTTTCGGCGGTGTGACCAGCCGCGGCGAGCGCTGCGACGAAGGCGTGATTCATGCCGACCCTCCCCTGGGACAAACCAACCGTCCGAAGGAGATTACACAACGCTGTGTGATTGTCCGGCAACCCTTGGCAAGGTGTTCCGTAGACGGCGCGGCCGGCAGGATCCCGAACCCGGCGGACGCGTTCGTAGCGGGGCCGCCTCGACGGGCGAGCACTCACGGGGCGGCCCTTCCCAATGCCATCCAGGGAGAATCCATGCCCGAACGACCGAAGCACTCCCCACTGCGGCCGTCGTGGCGGTGCCCGGTTTGCGGCATCCTGTGGCCGTGTTCGGCGGCGAAGCTGCGCCTCCTCGGCGAGTACCGCGAGGATCGGCCGGGCCTGTTGATGCACCTGGCGAAGGTTCAGGAGACGGCCACAGCCGATCTCACCAAGCTCAACCCAGGGGTTGCACTTCCCGACCTGACCGCGCGTTTCGTCAGCTGGGCTGAACCCCGCTGAGCCCCTCGGCCCGCCGCCAGGCCCTCGCCGGTGCCGTGGACCGGCACGTGCTGCCCGGCGACGAGGCGATAGGTTCCCCGCCATGACTGAACTAGGGTCCGTCGCCTGGCCACCTGCCCCGATCAAGACCGAGCGGCTCGTGCTCCGGGAGCCCGAGGCCCGGGACCGCCCGGCGATCATCGAGCTGTTCGCCTCGCCGGAGGTGGGCACCTACATCGGTGGCGCTCAGGCGCGTGATGAGCTCGAACGCACGGCGCCTGAGATACCCAGGCGGCGCCCCGGTCTTTTCGTGATCGAGCTCGACGGGGCGATGATCGGCACCATCGAGCTCAACCGGCGCGACGCGTCGCGCCGGAGTCCTGCCCATCCGGATACCGGGGAGGCCGAACTCGGCTACCTGCTCCTGCCCGAGGCATGGGGACGCGGGTACGCCGCCGAGGCCTGCGTGGCGGTGCTCGGCTGGTTCAACAGCGAGCTTCCCGGCGAGCGGGTGGTGCTCTGCACCCAGACCGCCAACAACCGCTCCATGCGCCTCGCGGCGAAGCTGGGGTTCACCGAGGTGCAACGGTTCGAGGCGTGGGGCGCCGAACAGTGGATGGGCGTGTGGTCCCCGGTCGCGGCGCCCGCATTATTCACACGCACACCGACGCTTGGATGACTACCGTCAGCCACAGGCTGGTCGGTGAACGGCACCGCGTGCAGCTCACCTGAGCTCTCACCGGTGGAGGAGCTTCGACATGTCGGGCGCAGCGGTAGGCGCTGAACCGTTGCGTCCCACCCGGCTGCTGCGCCGCAACCGATCCTTCCGCACCCTCTTCTCGGCACGGGTTGTGTCGTACGCCGGCGATTCACTCGGCCTTGTCGCGCTCATGTTCCACGTCGCCGAGACGACAGGCCAGGCGCTGGCAATCTCCCTCCTGTTGCTTGTCGGAGATTTCGCTCCATCCCTGTTGGGTCCCTTTACGGGTGCCCTCACCGATCGGCTCAATCTCCGGCGGCTGATGGTCGTCTGCGAACTCGTCCAAGCCGTGGTCCTGCTGGTCATCGTGCTGGCCCTGCCTCCGCTGCCGGTGCTGCTGATCTCGGGCTTCGCTGTCAGCAGCGTCGGCAATCTGTTGACCGGGTTCGCCTGGGCCGTCGCCGCCGCGATCGCTCTGCAGGCCGTCCGCGGGCTGGGGTTGGCCGCCATGGACGTCGCCTCCAACACCCTGCTGCAACGTACGGTTCCAGCGGGCATGCTCGGCCGGGTCTTCGGCAACCTGTACGGCGCAATCGGGGTCGCCGCCGCGACGTCCTACATCGCAGGGGGCCTACTGCTGGACGCAACCTCGGCCCCAGTGACCCTGATAGTCGCGGGCGTCGGCGGCCTGGTGGCCACCGGCATCGTCGCGCTGCGGTTGCCACCGGCGATGCGACGCGCCGACGAGGATGGCGCGACGCCGACGCAGTCCGGGCCGGCCATCGAGTCTACGAGGGTGCCTTGATCGACAACCTGCCAAACTCCGACGTGGCGGCCTACCGGCGAAGCATGGAGTTCCTCGCCGGCCTCGACGTGTCCGTCGTCCATCCCGGCCACGGGCAGAGCTTCGACAGGACACGCCTTCGCGAGTTGGCCGAGACCTACCTGCGTAGGAACGCTTAGGTCGAGTCGGGTGAGCAGAGCGGGCCGTCGGTGCGCAGCCGTGCGTGCAGGTGCATGTCGTGCCAGCCGTCGGCGTGGCGAACCGACCCGCGGAGCACGCCCTCCACGGTGAAGCCGGCCCGTGTGGCCACCTGGCACGACGCCGTGTTGGCGGTCGAGTGCTCCAGGGCCAGCCGGTGCAACCCGGCCCGTGTGAAGCTCCACCGGGTCAGTGTTGCCAACGCGTCGGTGGCGATCCCCCGACCGCGCGCGGCGGGCAACACCCAGTACGACACCTGCGCCGACGCCTCAGCCAGCAGCACGCCCCGCAAACCCACCTGACCGACCGGGCGGTCGTCGGCGTCGACGACCGCCCAACTGGCGGCCGTCTCGTCGCGCCAGCGGCCCGCCCACTGCGCCGTCCACGCCCGCGCCTCGTCGTCGCCGTCGAGGCGGCGGACGTGCCACCGCTGGATCGCCGGACAGTCGAAGGCGACCCGGACGGCCGAGGCGTCGTCGTCGCGCCACGCCCGCAGCGCCAGCCCGGGGCGTACCGGGAGGTGGGGTTGCTCTTGGGCACCGAGGCTCCCGGCGGGCAGGGCGGGCGCGACGAGCAGCGGCATACGCCCAAGCTATCGCGGCTGCCTACTCTCCGGTCGGGCCACCGGCGAGTTCGCTGACCACGTCGAGATGGCCGAGGTGGCGGGCGTACTCCTGGACCAGGTGGAACAGCACCCGCTCCAGCGACGCCGGGTCGGCGCCGTTCCAGCGCGGGCCCGGCGCGCCGATCTCCGCCAGGTCGTGCGCCGTCACCACTTCGGTGGTGTGCACACCCTGAGCCTGCAGCGCCGCCACCAGGTCCGCGCGGGTTTCGTCGGGGGCGACGTACCAGCGGTCCTCGTGACGGTCGCCCCACGGCTCGGCGACGTCCCGGCCCTCGAAACCCCACTCGATCCAGCGCAGCTCGACGTGGCGCAGATGTTTGAGCAGCTCCAACGGGGTCCACCCCGACGGCAGCCGACTGTGCCGTAGCTCCGGCTCGGCCAACGCCGACACCCTGGCCACCGTGGACTCGCGGAAATAGTCCAGGTAACGGAGGAAGACCTCGGTGCGGCTGCCGGCGGGATGGGTGGGCGAGGGGAACACGGTCATTGTCCGGGAGTGGTCGGCAGGTTGCGGGCCCGCTGTTGCACACCCGCGACGCCGTACGGGTAGTCACCCACGAGCGGGGCGCTCGCCTCGTCCAGCAGCCGCATCTGCTCGGCGTCGAGGACCAGGTCGGCGGCGGTCAGGTTGTCGTCGAGCTGCTCGGTGGTGCGCGCACCGAGGATCACCGAGGTGACCGCCGGTCGGGCCGCCAACCAGGCCAACGCCACCGCCGACATGGACGCGCCACGGTCGTCGGCGACCTGACGGACCGCGTCGAGCACCCGCCAGGTGCGCTCCTCGGCGTTGCGACCCTCGTACGCTTCGACGCCGCGCTGCGGGTTCTCGCCCAGCCGGGTCGCCCCGGTGGGCATGCTGTCGCGCTGGTACTTGCCGGTCAGCCAGCCTCCGCCCAGCGGCGACCACGGCAGGATGCCGATGCCCTCGTTCTCGCAGACCGGCACCAGCTCGAACTCGATCTCCCGAGCCAGCAGGTTGTACTGCGGTTGCAGGGTCACGATCGGGGTGAGGTTGAGGTGCTGGGTGAGCAGTGCGGCCTTCTGCAACTGCCAACCGGTGAAGTTGCTGACCCCCGCGTAGCGGATCTTGCCCGCGCTCACCGCGTCGTCGAAGAACCGCAGCGTCTCCGGCAGTGGGGTCAGCGGATCCCAGGCGTGCGCCTGGTACAGGTCGATGGCCTCGACGCCGAGCCGCCGCAGGCTGGCGTCCAAGGCGCGGCTGAGGTGCACCCGGGACAGGCCGGCGTCGTTCGCCCCCGGGCCCATCGGGAACCGCCCCTTGGTGGCGATCACCAGCCGGTCACGAACGTCGGGCCGCGTCCGCAGCCAGCGGCCGACGATGTCCTCCGAGACACCGCGGGAGTAGACGTCAGCGGTGTCGATGAAGGTGCCGCCGGCCTCGACGAACCGGTCCAGTTGGGCAAAGCTGCCGGCCTCGTCGGTCTCCGCGCCGAAGGTCATCGTGCCTAGACACAGGGTCGACACCACAGTGCCGGTGCTGCCCAGAGTGCGATAGCGCATATCGTCCTTTCCGTCCAAATGACTAAGCCGATCTTCGCACCCAGCAGGGCCACCTGCACATGGAGGCCGCCGGAGCGCGGCACGGGCACCCGCACGGCCACCTCGCGGGTCATCATGAGCGGGTGAGTGAGCCCGCGATCGACATCGACCGACCTCACCCGCCGACCCAGTCGCCACCGCCGGGGCGGCCACCCGAGCCCGGCACGCACACGCGCGGCCCGTGGCTGGTCGCCGCAGCGACCAGCGTGACGCTGCTGCTCCTCGCCGGTCGTTACGGCTATCACCGCGACGAGTTGTATTTCGTGCTCGCCGGTCGACACCTCGACTGGGGCTACGTCGATCAGGGCCCGCTGGTCCCGGCGCTGGCCCGGCTGCTCGACACGATCGCGCCGGGCAACCTGGTGGTGCTGCGAACCCCGTCGGCTCTGCTGGCCGGTGGCGCGGTGCTGCTGGTCGCCGCCATCGCCCGCGAGTTGGGTGCGGGCCGGGGCGCGCAAACCGTGGCCGCGGTGCTCGCCGCCCTGTCCGGCATCGTGCTCGCCGGCGGGCACCTGCTCAGCACCACCACTGTCGATCTGCTGGTCTGGCTGGTCGCGGCGTGGTGCGCGGTGCGGTTGCTGCGCACCGGTGACAGCCGCTGGGCCCTGGGCATCGGGCTGGCGCTCGGTGTGGGCATGCTCAGCAAGGTGCTGCCGGCGCTGCTGGCCGTGGGCCTGATCGCCGGGGTGCTCATCGCCGGCCCACGTCGGCTGCTACGTGACCGGTGGGTGCTCGTCGGCGCCGGGATCGCCGTGCTGCTGGCCGCACCGAACCTGATCTGGCAGGCGGCGCACGGCTTCCCGCAGCTCGGCGTGGCGGCCTCCATCTCCGACGGCGACAGCTCCTACAGCGGCCGCCTCGACGCGTTCACCCTCCAGCTCGTCATCATCAGCCCGTACGCCGTACCGATCTGGATCGCCGGCCTCGTCGCGCTGCTGCGCCGAGGCGAGTGGCGGGCCTACCGGGCGGTGGGCTGGGCCTGGTTGGTCGTGGTCGGTGTCGTGCTGATCGCGGGCGGCAAGGGCTACTACGACGCGCCGCTGCTGCTGGTCCTGACCGCCGCTGGCGTGGTGGTCACCGTCGCGTGGGCGTCGCGCGGGTCGGTCCGGTTGCGGCGGGGGTTGCTCGCGCTGGGCACGGTGCCGTTCCTCCTGCCCAACATAGTGCTGCTGCTGCCGGTGCTGCCGGCCGAGCGGTTGCCGGGGTTCGTGGTCGATGTCAACTACGACGCGGGCGAGACGATCGGCTGGCCGGCGTTCGCCGACTCGGTCGCCGCGGTCCACCGTGGGCTGCCGTCCGAGGAACGCTCCCGGGCGGTCATCCTCACCAGCAACTACGGCGGGGCCGGTGCGCTGGCCCGTTACGGTCCGGCCCGTGGTCTTCCCCGCGCGTACTCCGGGCACAACAGCATGGCCGACTTCGGTCAGCCGCCCGCCAACGCCGACGTGGTCATCGCGGTCGGCTGGGCGCGTTCCGTGCCGCTGAACGCCTGGTTCGACGAGTGCACGCTCGCCGGGCGGGTGGACCAGCGGGTCGAGGTGGACAACGACGAGAACGGCGGCCCGATCCTCGTCTGCCGAGGGCTGCGGCGTCCGTGGGCACAGATCTGGGACACCGAGGTACGCCACACGGGCTGACCCCGCCGCGTCGGTGGCCACTCTGCTGCGCCGCTAGCCCGCGATCAGCTCGGCGCCGCGTTCCCCGATCATGATGCTGGTCAACGCGGCGGGCGCGCGCAGCGGCACCGGAACGATGGACGCGTCCACCACCCGCAGGTTGGCCACGCCGCGCACCCTGCACCGGCCGTCGACGACCGCGCCCGCGTCGTCCGCCGCGCCCATCCGCGCGCCGCCCACCAGGTTCAGCCGGCTGTACGTGGTGGCGCGCAACATGTGGTCGAGCTGCTCGTCGTCACCCACGACGGCGTCGTCGACGAGCGCGAACCGGGCCACCGTCTTGGTGAAGGCGGCCTGGTTGGCGATCTCCCACGCGTGCCGGTACGCGTCGCGCATCCGGGCGAGGTCACCGTCAGCGGAGTAGAACCCGAGGTCGACCACCGGTGGGGCCGTCGTGCCGGCGTCACGTACGCCGATCCGCCCCCGCGACCTCATCGCCATGTCGCCGATCATCACGGTGTTGACCTGGTCGGCTCCGATGATCCGGTCCAGACCCGCGCCCGGGCCACGCGACGTGCTCATGCCGGTGAACAGGCTCAGGTAGAACGCCTGGTCGGCGTCGTGCCCCGGGATAGCGGCGAGCCGCGCGATGAGCTGCGTACGCGGCCAGTCGCCACCCACCGTCTCCGGTTCGGGCACCACCAGGATGATCGCGCCGGGCTGGTCGATCACGTCGGCGCCCACGCCGGGCAGGTCGACAAGTGGCGTGATCCCGGCGGCGCGCAACTCGTCGGCGGGGCCGATGCCCGAGCGCAGCAGCAGCGCCGGGCTGTACGGGGAGCCGGCGCAGAGGATGACCTCCCCGGCGCCGATGGTCTCCCCCGCGACCTGCACGCCCACCGCCCGCCCGTCGGCCAGCAGGACGCGCTCGACCTCGGCGTCGCCCCGGACGACCAGGTTGGACCGGGACCGTGCCGGGTCGAGGTGGGTGAGGGCGGTGGACATTCGCAGCCGGTCGCGGCGGTTCTGCGGATACATGCCGATCCCGACGGCGTCGGGGGCGTTCATGTCCTCCTGATAGTCGTGGCCGAGACCGAGCGTGGCCTGCAGGAAGCCGTCCATCGCCGGTGTCAGCTCACCGCGCGACCAGCGGGTGATCGGGACGGGACCGTCGGCGCCGTGGTGGTCGCGGTCGCCGAACTGCTGGTCGGCCTCCAACCGGCGAAACGCCGGTAGCACCGCCGGCCAGTCCCACTCCGGCAGCCCGTGGCTGCCCCAGGAGACGAAGTCGGCGGCTGGGGCACGCATCGCGCCCCGGTCGTTGATCTGCGTCGAACCGCCGACCACCCGGCCGCGCCGCAGCGGCGCTTCCCGCCCGGCCACCACGGTCGCCCGCAGGTCCCAGTCGAAGCCGTCCTCGGCCTCCACCGAGCCGGTCCGCAGCGCCTCGGGCGCCGCCGCCCCGACCAGGTCGGGACCGGCCTCCAGTAGCAGGACGGAACGGGCCTCGTCCGCGCTCAGCCGGGCCGCCAGCACCGCGCCCGCCGCACCCGCGCCGACGATCACGTAGTCGTAGCGAAGCATGGGCTCAGCGTAGCCATACACAGGACATGCCAGGACGCATCGCATACGCTATCCGCGATTGCTCATTAGACTCTCGTCTATGAGCAAGGGTCCTGAAGTCATCCCCACCCTGCGCTACCGTGATGCGCCGGCAGCCATCCAGTGGCTCGTCGACGTCGTCGGTTTCCGTGCGGACCTGGTCGTCCCCGGCCCGGACGACTCCATCAGTCACGCGCAGCTGACCTGGGGCAACGGCATGGTCATGCTCGGTTCGCAGACGGACGGCAGCGACGGCCGCCTCGTTCTGGACACCGGGCCCGCCGCGACCTATGTGGTGCTCGACGACGTGGCCGCGCACTACGAGCGGGTCGTCGCCGCCGGCGCCGAGGTCGTGCAGAAGCTCCGCGACGAAGACTACGGCGGCCAGGGTTACTCCATCAGAGACACCGAAGGCAACCTGTGGAGCTTCGGCTCGTACCGACCCGGCTCGTCCTGACCGCCGTCGTCTGACCCCGGTCAGTAGTCCAGCGGGCCGGTCGAGGTGCCGGGCGACGGCCGGCAGCGGCTCAACCTGGTCCATCCGCAGCGGGCAGAGCCGTTGCCACACGCACGTCTTGTCCGGTGTCATCCGGCACCTCACCCGAAATGCATGCTCGCCGTCCCGGCCGGGCGGTTCACCCCCGAAGGGCGATTGGCTGGCTACGCTCAGCCCATGGCAACGGCGGGACTGCTCCTCGCGGCCGGCGCAGGCCGCCGGCTCGGCATGCCGAAGGCCCTCCTGCCCTACCGGGGGCGACTCCTGGTCGACCACGCGGCGGCGGTCCTCGCGGATGCCGGCTGCCGACCGGTCGTGGTGGTGCTCGGCGCCCAGGCCGACCGGATCCGCGCCCGGACGCGACTGCCCGGCGTGGTGGTCAACGACGACTGGGCGACCGGCATGGGCTCGTCGCTGCGGGCCGGGCTGTCCGCTCTGACCTCCGGTGCCACCGACGCCACCGTGGTAACGCTCGTCGACATGCCCGGCCTCACCCCCGAGGCGGTACGCCGGGTGGCCCGCGACGCCACCGCCGGGTCCCTCGCCGTGGCCACGTACGGCGACGGTCGGCGGGGGCATCCCGTGCTGCTCGGGCGGGACCACTGGGCCGGCGTCGCCGCGGCCGCGACGGGCGACCGCGGCGCGCGCGACTACCTCCGAGCCCAGGGCGCGGCCGTACGACTGGTCCCCTGCGCCGATGTCGCCGACGACACCGATGTGGATCTGCCGGAACAGGCGGCCCGCCTCCCCGGATAGGGTGAACTCGTGCTCAGCGGTGGCGGGAACGCCAGGCCGCCGCACGGTAGGGGCGCACCACGGCGCTGCTCCTGCGGTTTTCGCGCGGTGGCCGCGGGGGTCGACGATGTCGATGGCCGCGAAGAAGTCCAGCTCGGATTCGCCGACGCGCTGGCAAGCCACTCAGTTCGCCAGCGCGTCGTGCGGGCTGCCGGACCCGTACGCAGCCAAAGGGGCAGAACCTAGGAGCCCCCGTTGTCCCCGACGTTGGCGACCATCCTGCGTAGCACCTTGAGCGCGGCCACGTACTCTTCGTCGCTGATGCCGTTGTGGACCACGGCGCGCAGCTCGGTCACCAACTCGCGCAGCCGTACCCTGGCAGCCTCCCCGGCGTCGGTGAGCTGCAGGCGCTGCCCGGCGTCAATCCGAAGCCAGCCGCGGTGGAGCAGTTGGTCGATGACACGAGTGATCTCGTGCGGCCCGTCCGCGAGGGGTGTCAGCTGGATGACGACCTCCTCGCGGCTCGGCGCCACGGCTCCGCCGTTCACCCGGTTGAGCACCCAGTACTGCGGCTGGGTGACGTCGATCCTGGCCATGGCGTCACGCAGATGCCGGGTGACGGCCGCGTGGGCGAGGCCACTCCAGTATCCGATGGGCTGGGTGGCCAGGGAGTCTTCGGTGGCGGCCGGATTAGCCGGTGCCTGGTCGGTGGTGGTGTCAGTCAGCGATTTCATCATCGTCACGCTATCGGCCTCATCGCACCGCCAGTCCTACGGGACGACACCTCAACGATGCGTGGACGACGGACGAGCCTGCGCATCGCTTGCGCCTCCTACCTAACAACGTTAGATTGATCTAACACCGTTAGGTAGGAGGCGGCGGGTGGCCCAGCAACCCTTGAACCCGACATTGATCGTCGACACGGCCATGCACATCCTGGACCGCGAAGGAGCCGCCGGTCTGTCGATGCGAGCCATCGCGGTCCGGCTCGATGTCAAAGCGGCCTCGCTCTACTACCACGTACGCAACAAGGAGGCCCTGCTCCAGGCGCTCGCCGACCGCGTCGCCCACGAGGTAAACGGCAACACCGACCCCGCCGCCGAGTGGCGGCCCATGCTCACCGCGATGGCCGTGCGTCTGCGCAGCATCCTGCGCACCCACCCCGGCGTCACCGCGGTGGTCGCCACAAAGAACGTCTCACCGGCGGTCGCGCAGCAGATCGCCGACCGCATCGGGCCACCCCTGGCCGGCGCGCTGAACACCACAGTGGGCCGGGCGCTGCTGTTGGCCCAGACCCTCTACGTCCTCGTCGCTGGGCTGGCTCTGGCCGAGTTCGGCGACGTGCCCCATGAGCCTGCCGCCCCCCGCGCGTACTACGACGCGTGGTTCGACCTCGCCGTCGGCACCTTCCTCGACGGCATCGACACCCCCTGAGGAAGCCGCGATGTTCCCTGCCGCCATCACGCTTGTGCTGCTCACCGTCGCCTACTTCGCCGTGACGACCCTCATCAACCTCGCCCCGCTCAACAACGTCACCGCCGCGACCCGCCGCGAGAAGACCATCGAGGTCTCGGTCAACGCGCCCGTCATGACGTTGCCCGCCGTCCTGGTCCTGGTCGCGGCCGCGTTGCACAATCCCGTCGCCGCGTACGCTGCCGCTGGTCTCGAACTGCTCATCGTCCTCGGCGGGCTGGCACTGTGGTGGCTGCCCTACCTGGTCGGGGTGACCGTTCCCTGGGCGACCGCCGGCACCGGCGAGACCTGGGCCCAGTTGCACGCCCGCACCTACGCCAAGACCACCATGGTGCTGCCCCGGATCGGCAACCGCCCTCGGCCCAACCTGGAACACATGATCCTGCACTCGCTCCTGCTCGCGGCCACAGTCGTCACCTTCGCCTACGCCTCGACCATCTGACGTGGTGGCGCCTTGTCAGCTCTAGCGGCTGCCGACGCGCTGGCGGGCTACTCGGCTCGCCAGCGCGTCGTGCGGGCTCACGCCCGCCGGCGTGATGACGACGGGTGTTACCTGCCGTCCGTGCCTTGTTTTGCGCTGATGGACTCCTGATGGACGTCCGCGTAGGTGCGAGAGTCCTTGATCTGGTCATCGCAGAAAGCGGCGACGTCATTGCCGGTGAGTTGCAAAACCCCCAGCGCCGGAGCCCCGGATTGATGTCGACTGCGCAAGCCACTTGACGGAGTGAGTATTCACTCCGCTATCGTGTGGGCATGACGGAGACACCCGTCCGGCGTAGAGCGCCGGGAATGAGCCCAGATGAGCGCCGGGAGATGATCGTGGCTGCGGCGATGCCGCTGCTGGTCGAGCACGGTGCCGCGGTCAGCACCGCGCAGATCGCGAAGGCGGCCGGGATCGGGGAGGCCACGATCTTCCGGGCCTTCGCCGACAAGGACGAACTGTTGGATGCCTGCGTGGCCGCTGCTCTGCGCAACGATCATGTCCTGGCCGAACTTGATGCCGTGCCGCTGGATCAGCCCTTGGCCGCCCGACTGACCGAGGCGGCAGCGACCCTGCACGCCTATCTGGAGCGGATGGGCGCGGTGATCGGCGCGGTCCACGCCGCCGGCCGCCGGGGCGAGCGCGGCACACCGCGTGACCGCACCGCGACCGGCGACCGGGCGACCGCGACCGAGCACACCCGGCAAGCGGTGATCCGGCTCCTGGAACCCGACCGGGCTGCGATGCGACTGCCGGCCGAGGAACTCGCCGCCGTCTTCCTCGGCATGCTGTTCGGCCGGCGGGGAGCACCCGGCGGCGAGACCCCGATCGAGACGCTGGTCGACGTGTTCCTGCACGGCGTGGTCGACGGTCGGGAAGGTGCCCGATGAGCCGCATACGCCTCATCCGAGCCGTGGCGGCGGCCGTCGGCCATCTGGACGATCACGGTGCCGCCGCTCGGGCACCGGTTCGCCGTCACCGGTAGACCAGCCGGCCAGGAAACCTTGGACATCGGCCTGGCCCCGGTGGTGGTCATCGCGCTGCTCGCCTCCCTGGCCGGCTGGGCAATGCTCGCGCTCCTGGAACGGCTGCTGCCCCGGACCGCTCAGCGTATTTGGACGATCACCGCCCTCGCGGTCCTGCTGATCTCCTTCGCGCCACTGGTAGCGCCCGGCATGGACTCCGCGACCCGGTTGGCCCTCGCCGCTCTGCACGTCGCGGTCGCCGCCGTTCTGATCCCGGCCATGACCCCCGCCACCGTCCGTCCCGCCTTCACGACCTTTGGATAGAACGCGTGACCATCACCTTGAACCACACCATCGTGCCCGCGGTCGACAACGAGAGGGCCGCCCGATTCTTCGCCGCCATCATGGGACTGACCTACTCGGGCAACGTCCACCACTTCGCTCCCATACGTGTCAATGAGCAGCTCACCCTCGACTTCATGACCGTCGATGACCCGGTCGGACTTCACCTGGCGTTCGACGTCGACCCGGCAACCTTCGACCAGATCCTGGACCGGCTGCAGGCCGGCGGCGTGCCCTACGGCAGCGAACCCGACGAGCCCGACAACGGCCGCACCGACCATCCGTTGTGCGCCCGCGGCCTCTACTTCACCGATGACGCCCGCAACCTGTACGAAGTCATGTCACCGGCATGACCGGGCCGAGCCGAACGGCCGTGAGATCGTTCGCCGATACATCTGCGTGCGGGGTGCGGCCGGGGCCGGGGCGGGTGACGGTCAGTAGCAGCGCATCGGGTTGAACGTCAGAGTCTTCGAGTGCACGGCCTGCGTTCGTCGGTTGCACCGGTGTGCCAGCGCACCCCGATCCGCATGGTGTGCGCATCCGGCTCGGAAAGCAGGGCGACGTCGGCGATCAGGGAGAGAGTCTGGACTCCCACCTCGGTAGACACGCTGGACCAAGTCCAGCAGGGCACCATCCGTGCGGCTACGGGATCACCAGGTCGTACGTCATGCCGATATGCACCGCCACCACCGCGACACGGCGGCCACCGAAGAGGCATAACGAGGACCATCTCGGACGCTTACCGATCAGTGCCGGAGGGATTCAGTCATCTGGATTGTCTCCCCGTGCCCGGTGAGCGGCGCGCTGGCGTGCAACTCAAGCCCGATGTCGACAACCACGGAACGCTCCAGAGTGGCGACCTGTGCCATCGGTATCCACTGCGCCAGGTCGGTCGTGCCGCCCGTTTCGGGTCGAAGCTCGCCAGCAACAATCCGGGCCCGGTAGAAGATGGACAACATGTGCAGGTCGACAACCCCGCCGTCGTAGCTCTCCACGTTCCTCGTTCGCGAATTCACGCCGAGCAACTGCTCGACCTGCACCTCGTACCCCGTCTCCTCAACCACCTCCCGCACGACGGCGTCGAACGGATCCTCGGCGTGCTCGACCCCACCGCCGGGCAGCGTCCAGTGCCGCCGAGCCCCGTCCGGCGAAACCCAACGGGCGAGCAGCAGATGCTCGTCCCGCGAGCACACCGCGTACGCGGCGACTCTCAGCCGTTGCGTGATCACAGTGACCTCCTCGTAGACCCGTCTCCACGCTCCCGTCAGGGCACCAGGACGAGCTTGCCGGTTGTCCGGCCGGTCTCACCTGGTCGGTGTGCCTCGGCCGCTTCCGCGAGCGGAAACATTCTGTCGACGTGAACCCGTAGTTTGCCAGCGTCCACCAGCGCCGTCAGCGCCTCGAGTCCAGCCCGGTCAGGCTCCGCCAAGAGAAACAGTCCGGCTGAAAAAGGGTTGGACGGGACGAGGCTCGGCTTGTAGCCTGCGTGCAGTTGACCGTGACACCGCCCGAGGAGGTGAGACCCATGAACGTTGTAGCGATGTGGGTGCTCCCCTTCCCGTCACGGCCGGGCGATTGATGTAGGTGTCGCCGGGAGCGCCTCGCCAACAAGGCACTCTCGAAAGGCATCACCTATGCATTCTCTGCGGTTCACCGCCGAGTCGTCGTCGACGGACACCGGACTTCCATCGCCGGCCTGCGGCGCCGATCGCGCGCCCAACATGTTCGACGTGATCATTGCCGGGTGCGGGCCGACCGGTTTGATGCTGGCCGCCGAACTGCGGCTGCATGACGTGCGGGTGCTCGTCCTGGAGAAGGACACCGAGCCCGTGTCGTTCGTCCGCATAGTCGGTCTGCACATTCGCAGTCTCGAACTGATGGCGATGCGCGGACTACTGGATCGGATTCTTCCGCACGGAAGGCAGCGTCCGGCCGGCGGCTTCTTCGCCGCCATCAACAAACCCGTGCCCGAGGGCCAGGATTCCGCGTACGCCTATCTGCTGGGCATCCCGCAGCCGGTCATCGTCAACCTGCTCGAAGACCATGCGATCGAACTGGGTGCGCAGGTCCGGCGCGGTTGTGCGGTGGCCGGTTTCGAGCAGGACGACGACGGCGTGACCGTCGAGCTGGCCGACGGGGAACGCCTGCGCTCGCGCTATCTCGTCGGCTGCGACGGTGGGCGCAGTACGGTGCGCAAACTGCTCGGCGTCGGCTTCCCCGGCGAGCCCTCGCGGACCGAGACGCTGATGGGCGAGATGGAAGTGGGTGTGCCGCAGGAGGAGATCGCCGCCAAGGTGAGCGAAGTCCGCGAGACCCATCAGCGATTCTGGCTCCGGCCCGTAGGCGTTGGGTACAGCGTCGTGGTCCCCGCCGCGGGAGTCAGCAACCGCGCGGAACCGCCCACCCTCGAGGATTTCAAACAACAGCTACGCACCATCGCCGGCACCGATTTCGGCGTGCACTCCCCGCGCTGGATGTCCCGCTTCGGGGATGCCACCCGGCTAGCCGAACGGTATCGGGTCGGACGGGTGCTGCTGGCCGGCGATGCGGCACACATCCATCCACCCATCGGCGGGCAGGGCCTCAACCTGGGCGTTCAGGACGCATTCAACCTCGGCTGGAAACTGGCCGCACAAATCCGCGGCTGGGCGCCGGCAACCCTGCTGGACACCTACCAGGCCGAACGTCATCCGGTCGCCGAGGACGTGCTGGACAACACCCGCGCCCAGATGGAACTGCTGTCCACCGAACCGGGCCCACAGGCCGTGCGCAGGCTGCTCACCAAACTGATGGACTTCGACGAGGTGAACCACTATCTGATCGAGAAGATCACCGCGACCGGCATCCGCTACGACTTCGGCGAAGGCCCCGACCTGCTCGGCCGCCGTCTGCGCGACATCGACGTGAAGCAGGGCAATCTCTACGGTCTGCTACATCGCGGCCGTGGCCTGCTGCTGGACCGCACCGAACGTCTGACCGTCGGCGGCTGGTCAGACCGGGTCGACTACCTCGCGGATCCCACTGCGGCACTGGACGTTCCGTGCGTCCTGCTACGCCCCGACGGCCACGTCGCCTGGATCGGTGACGAGCAGCAGGACCTGGACGACCACCTCTCCCGCTGGTTCGGCAAGCCCACCAACTGATTCCGCCCGAGCAGCGGTCCACCGCCCGCTGGCATGGATACCTTCCGCCATGTCAGCGGGCGGTGGCTTTCCAACTCGCACCCCGGATGCGCGACACCGCAGCCCGCCCGCCAACGGCTGAAGCGGAGTGTGGCATAGGGTGACGGAAGTCGACCACCTCTGCAACGTCAAAGACTGCGTCGAGCCCACGCACCTGCGACAGGTCAGTCACGCAGACGATGGCCCGCCGTCAGAACACCGATAGTCCCGTGAGCGTCGTGAAGCGGTCCAGCGCTGCAACTCCCGCCACCGAATTGCCCCGCTCGTCCAGGCCGGGCCCCCACACGCAGAGCGTGCAGCAGCCGGGGACAACGGCGATGATGCCGCCGCCGACGCCGCTCTTGCCGGGCAGACCCACGCGGTAGGCGAAGTCGCCCGCGGCGTCGTACGTTCCGCAGGTGAGCATGATCGCATTGACCTGTTTGGCCTGACTCTGGGTCAAAAGACGGGTGCCGTCCGCGCGGATGCCGTGCCGGGCGAGGAAGCTGGTAGCCAGGGCGAGGTCGGCGCAGGATGCCTCGATTGAGCACTGGCGGAAATACTGGTCGAGGAGGACCGCGACCGGGTTTCCGATGTTCCCGTACGACGCCATGAAGTGCCCGAGCGCGGCGTTGCGGTCGCCGTGGGCGGACTCGGAAGCGGCGACGCCATCGTTGATGGCGAGCACCGCGTTGCCGCTCTCCGCGCGCAGGAACTCCAGGAGGGTGCCCGCCGCGTCGCCGGTCTGGGTGTGGAGACGATCGGTGACGACGAGTGCGCCGGCGTTGATGAACGGGTTGCGCGGGATGCCACTCTCGTACTCCAGTTGCACCAGCGAGTTGAAGGGGTTGCCGGAGGGCTCGCGGCTGACGTGCTTCCACAAGGTGTCACCCTCGAGGGCGAGGTCGAGGGCGAGGGTGAAGACCTTGGAGATGGACTGCGTGGAGAAGGGCTGCCGCCAGTCTCCGACTCCGTACACCGTGCCGTCCAACTCCGCGACTGCCATGCCGAACCGGCGCGGGTCGTATACCGCGAGCGCCGGGATGTAGTCGGCAGGCCGACCACGTCCAGGCATGCGCTCGATCTCGGCGGCGATGCGGCGCAGAATCGGCTGAAAGGTGTGGGACGAAGTCATGATCGCCATTGTGCGTCGGGCCCTGCCGGGCCCGCGCATCGGTCGGTTGGAGCTGGCTGGCGGTCGACCAGCCGTGCGGCCGCAGGTGCCACTGGCCGCAGCGATGCGGAGGTGTGTGGCATAGGGTGACGGTGTGCTGAGCAAGGTCAACGGTTTGTCACGACACTTCACCGAGGACAGTCTCCGGCAGCATCTCACCGAGCGATCGATCAGACAGGATGACGGCTGCCTGATCGTCCGTGGCTACGGCACACAGCGCGGCGTCTACCAGAAGGTCGCGGGCCGGGCGTGGGCACACATCGCGGCGTACGCCGTCTTCGTCGGGGGCTATGACCCTGACTTGGAAGTCGACCACCTCTGCAACGCCAAGGACTGCGTCGAGCCCACGCATCTGCGACAGATCAGTCACGCGGAAAACTGCCGCACGAGAGTGCAGGGCCCGACATGCCGCAACGGCCACGACCGCGAGGTTGATGAGTCAACGGGGCGGTACCGCCGGACGTGCCGCGCGTGCAATCGCGACAGTCAGCGCCGTTGGCGAGAGCGCCAAGCTGCTGAGGTGGCTCTGGCACGCGCGACGTACGCCCGGAAGAGCGACTAGGTACCTAAATATGATTGCCTTGTGGGCAAAATTGCCTTCAAGGCAAACATCCAGGTACCGTGGTTCTCATGCCGGAGGAAGCACGGTCGAGCCTGCGCGAACGCAAGAAGCTCGACACCCGCAAGGCGTTGAGTGACGCCGCCCTGGAGCTGATGTTCGAGCGTGGTTTGGACAACTTCGTCCGGGAGGATGTCGCGGCGCGCGCCGGGGTGTCCCTGCGAACGTTCAGCAACTACTTCGCCAGCAAGTACGACGCCCTGGCATACCGGGTGAACTACCGGATCCGCCGCAGCGCCGAGCTGCTGCGTAGCCGCCCGGCGGAGGAACCGCTGTGGACGGCGATTGCCGAGGCCTTGATCGAGCCGCTGCGCGACGACGGCGTCCCGTTCGGGCGGCCGACCGACGAGCAGATCCTTGAGGTACGCAAGCTCAACGCGACACCGGAGATGCAGGTCGCCCTGGCCCGCGACACTATCGACGACCTGGTCGAGGCGATCGCCGAGCGTTCCGGCACCGACCCGAAGGCCGACCTCTATCCGCGGCTGGTCGCCAACGTCACCGTGGGCGCGGTCAACGCCGTCCTGCACCGCTACGTGCAGACCGACCCGTCGGTGGCAATGTCGTCGGTGCTGCGCGAGGTGTTCGCCAGCATCGCGGAGGGGTTGCCGCCACCGCCCCGTACGTAATCGGGCTCTTTCTTTGGTGCAGCGGGCGTCGTCGAGCGCCCGGGATTCAACGCGTCCACATGCAGTTAGGCCGGGGAGGGCGAGCCGCCATGTCCGAAACGACCACCGCCGCGCCGCCGGCGTCAGCGGGGGAACATCCCCGCTTCTTCAAGCTCGGGATCGCCGGCGCGCTGTTCGGCATGTTCCTCGGCATGATGGACAGCTACATCGTCGCCACCGCGCTGCCGAGCATCGTCGGCGATCTGGGCGGCCTCACGTCGATGACCTGGATCATCACGTCGTACGCGCTGGCGATCGCAGCCTCCACGCAAGTTTGGGGAAAGCTCAGCGACCTGTACAACCGCAAGACCATGTTCCTGCTGTCGGTGGCGGTCTTCCTGGCCGGCTCGATGCTGTGCGGCCTGGCCCAGAGCATGGGTGAGCTGATCGCGTTCCGGGCCCTGCAGGGCGTCGGCGCGGGCGGCCTGCTGGTCGGCGCGGTGGCCATGGTCCAGGCGCTCCTGCCGCCCAAGGAGTCCACCCGGGTCTCCAGCTGGACCGGGCTGCTGCTGGGCATCGCGCTCATCGCCGGCCCGCTCGTCGGCGGCGTCATCACCAGCGGGCTCACCTGGCGCTGGATCTTCTACGTCAACGTCCCGTTCGGACTGCTCTGCCTGCTCGGCACGGTCGTCGGGGTCAACGTGCCGATGCGGCCGAAGGCGACCCAGGTGCGCATCGACTACCTGGGCGCGGTGCTGCTGACCGCGGCGGTCGTCTGCCTCACCCTGGTGACGGGCTGGGCGGGCACCACCTACTCGTGGAGGTCCGGGCTGATCCTCGGTCTCTGCACGGTGGTGGTGGTCGCCACGGCCGCGTTCGTCTACGTCGAGCGCCGGGCGCCCGAGCCACTGGTGCCGTTCCGGATGTTCGGCACCCGCAATTTCTCCCTCGCCCAGGTCCTCGGCTTCGCGTTCAACGTGACCATGGTCGCGACCGTCAACTTCCTGCCGCAGTACTTCCAGAACGCCCGCGGCGTCGACCCGATCAAGAGCGGCTTCCTGCTGATCCCGATGATGGTCGGGATGGTCGTGGTGATGAACCGCAGCTCCGCCTACATCCGCCGGACCGGGCGGTACCGGATCCTGCCGATCATCGGTGGAGCCGGGGTGGTGGTCGGCATGCTGTTGGTGCTCCTGCTCGGGCCGGACACCAACCCGGTGCTCGCTTCCCTGGTCGGGATTCCGCTCGGCATCGGCCTCGGCTGCCTCATCCAGAACACCATCCTGATCATCCGGATGAGCGTCGAGCCCCGCGACATCGGCGCCGCTATGGGCGTAGGCTCGCTGACCCGCACGATGGGCAGCGGCATCGGGGCGGCACTCTTCGGCGCGCTCTACTTCGGCGCCCTGACCAGCACCCTGACCGACAAGCTGGGCTCGGCTGACCTGCTGTCGTCCGGCGGCGCCCGGCTGGACCCGGAACAGCTCGGCGCGATGGCCCCGGCGGTGCGCGCGGCCTGGTCGGCGGCCGTGACCCACGGCCTGCACATCGTCGCGATCGGCACCGCGGTGGCCGGCGCGGTCGCGTTGCTGTCCGCGTACTTCATCCGCGAGGTACCGCTGGTCGACAACCGCCCCGGCGTGCGGCGGCCACCGTTCTGACATCCCCTGGAAGACGGGGCTGAGGAACATCGGTGCAGCCGTTGGCGCTGAGATTGATCATGGAGCGCGGGGTCCGTCTGCTCGTTGCGGTAGAGCGTGGATGCGCCATCGCGGCGTGCCCGGGACAGCCGACTTCGTCCCAGGCAGTTGAGGTGTTTGTGGCCCAGCGGGGACAGCCGGGCCACGTCCTCGTCGCGGATGTCGTGGCCCTCGGCGCGGAGCTGCGCGACGGCGGCGTCGAGGTAGCGGGTGGTCCACAGCACGGCCGCGTTCACCACCAGGCCCAGCGCGGCGAGCTGGTCTTCTTGGCCTTCACGATAGGCCTGGAAGATCTGACCGCGTTTGCCGTGGCAGATCGTGCGGGCCAGGCGGTGGCGGGACTCCTGCACGGTCAGCTGCCGGTTCATGGTGCGGCGGTATGTGTCGTCGACAGGGTCGACCACCGCGAGCAGGTGCATGGTCTTGTCGATGCGCCCGTACTCGGCGAATGCCTGCTCACCCTGCTCCCCTCGCCTCGCGGCGGTGGCCGACCAGCAACGCCTTGTCGAGGTCGGGCCGGCGGGCGAGCTTGCCGGACGTTGTCGAGGACGATCTCACGTCGGCTGACTCACGGCGCTCCCGCCAGCCGTGCTTGGGCAAGGTCGCCGATGAACTCCGACAGCAGGGCGGCGAACTGCTGCGGTGCCTCCTGATGTGGAGCATGGCCGACGCCGGGCAGCACGTGGATACCGCCGCGCCACAGGGTCGGGATGGTCAGCTTGCGCAGGTAATCGACGCTGACCAGTTGCTCGTCGGCACCCTGCACGATGGCGAGCGGCTGGCGGAGTGCTGAGATGACCGCGATCTCGTCCGCGAATCGGCCGGCCCCAACGCTGGCCCCCAGCCCGGCGCGGGCGGCGCCGTCGGTGGCCAGGATGTCGGCGACGAACTCGGCGGTATCCAGCGACGAGCCGGTCGCGATGAAGCTCTCAGCGGCCAGCTTCGCCTCGGATTCGCTGACGTGCTCGGTGAACAGAGCACCCATCGCCGGGTTCGGCAGGAACGCCTCCCCTATCTGCTCAGGCGACGTGACCGGCGGCGCGCCGAAGATCACGAAACCCTCCGCGTTCGGCAGTTGGGGCGCCGCTTCCATCACGATCTGGCCGCCGAGGCTCCACCCGACGATGACCGGGTGGGCAATGCCAAGTTCCTGCACGAGACCGGTGAGCAGGGCTGCGTATCCCGGCAGCGAGTAGTCGGCCGGATCCCTGGCCGGCTCGGACTGCCCGTGGCCGGGCAGGTCCAGTGCGATGCAGCGAAACCGCCGGCCGAACTCGTCCGCCATGAGCGGACGCCAAGTCTTGGCCGACGACGAGTTGCCGTGCACGAAAACGACCGTGGGGTCGTCTGCGTCGCTACGGTCGGCAGAGCTCTCCAGGTACGCGATCCGCTGGTCGTTGATCTTCACGCTCGGCTGACTCACTTGACGCCTCTCATTCTGCGAACTCCCGGCCTGGCCGCTGCCCGAGCCAAACGCCTTTACAGGCTCGGCATCCATCTCAGGTTGACGATCAGCTGGAGTCACTGGTTCAAAGGAGGGTCGGGCGGCCTCACGTCGATGACCTGGATCATCACGTCGTACGCGCTGGCGATCGCAGCCTCCACGCAAGTTTGGGGAAAGCACAGCGACCTGCAGCTCACCTGGCGTTGGATCTTCTACGTCAACGTCCCGTTCGGACTGCTCTGCCTGCTCGGCACGGTCGTCGGGGTCAACGTGCCGATGCGGCCGAAGGCGACCCAGGTGCGCATCGACTACCTGGGCGCGGTGCTGCTGACCGCGGCGGTCGTCTGCCTCACCCTGGTGACGGGCGGGGCGGGCACCACCTACTCGTGGAGGTCCGGGCTGATCCTCGGTCTCTGCACGGTGGTGGTGGTCGCCACGGCCGCGCTCGTCTACGTCGAGCGCCGGGCGCCCGAGCCACTGGTGCCGTTCCGGATGCTCCTGCTCGGGCCGGACACCAACCCGGTGCTCGCCTCCCTGGTCGCCTCGTCGTTGGTGAGATGAGCCGTGGTCGCTCTTTGAGGACGGCGCTCAGCCTCCTTCGAGTTCCCGGCGCACGGTAGCGGCGATGCGGGTGAGTCCGGCCTCGATGTGACGGCGCTGAGCGGCGCTGAGCGGATCGAACACGAGCCGCTTCACCTGCGCGACGTGTTCCGGTGCGCTCTCGACGAGCTTCTGCCGCCCGGCGTCGGTCAGGGCGGCGAGGGTGTATCGACCGTCGCTGGGGTCGGGTCGGCGGGCGACCCAGTCGCGGGCTTCGAAGCGATCCATCACCTTCGACAGGCGGGGCTGGGTGCTGTCGCAGAGCCGGGCCAGGTCGCTGAGCCGCATCGTGGCCTCGTCGGCCATGGACAGCTGGGCCAGGACCCCGTACTCGAAGTTGGAGATGCCTGCGTCTCGCTGCAGCTGGCGGTCGAGGGCCGCCGGAAGGGCGATGACGACCGTGAGGAGCGCCTGCCACAAGTCCTGCTGGTCGTCGTCGAGCCAAGGCGACTGAGTGTCCATGAGGCTCATCATACTTGCCTGGGCAACTCGTATCACTTGCCTAGGCAAGCGTTCATGGGCTACCTTATGACTTGCCTAGGCAAGTGAAAGCACTTTCCCAGGCAAGCGAAGGAGTTGATTTCGATAACCGCCACGAGCAGCCTGGGCTCCCCCTTCTCGTCGCGCACACCAGCCGCCAGCGCCACGAGCGCCATCGACCGCACGGTGATGGGCAACACGACCCGGTCGGTGCAGCTGACCCGAGCGGCCTCGATGCGCTCACCTTCCCGCCTGATCGCCGCATTCCTTGGCGACGACATCGATACACCCCGGAGGAAAGTGCCATGAAGGCAATGCGTTTCCACGATTTCGGCAGCAGCGAGGTTCTGCGCTACGAGGACGTCGACCGTCCGGTCCCCGGCACCGGCCAGGTGCTGGTGCGGGTGGCGGCCACGTCGTTCAACCCGGTCGACGACCATATCCGCTCCGGTGTCCTGGCCGAGATGATCCCGATAACTCTCCCGTACGTGCCGGGGATCGACCTGGCGGGCACCGTCGCTGAACTCGGTGCGGACGTGACTGGCCTGAAGATCGGCGACCGGGTCGTGGCGATGCTGCCCCTCGGCTCCGCTGGCGGCGCAGCCGAGTACGTACTCGCCCCGGCCGATTCCCTGGCCCCGGCGCCCAGGACGATCGAGCTGGTCGACGCCGCGGCGCTGCCGCTGACCGGCCTGGCGGCCTGGCAGACGGCATTCGAGCTCGCCGAGCTGAAGCCCGGTCAGACCATCCTGGTCAACGGGGCAGGGGGCGCGGTGGGCAGCCTCGTGGTGCAGCTCGCCGTCGACGCCGGGGCACACGTGACCGCGGTGGACGCGCCGCGGCACGCCGACCGCCTTCGGGGCTACGGCGCGGACCGGGTTGTCGGCCCCCTCGCCCACGCTGCGGGCCCGGCCGCTGTGGGCGGTCCGTTCCAGGTCGTGGTGAACCATGTGCGCGTCTCCCCGGAGGAGCTCGCGCAGCTGACGAACTACGTCGCCGACGGCGGGGTCGCCGCCAGCACAGCCGGCCCGATTCCCGAGGACCCCGCTCGGGGGGTGCGCAGCGCGAGCCTGTGGGTCCGCAGCGATGGAGCCCAGCTGACCAAGTTGGTCGCCAAGGTGGATGCCGGCAAGCTCCGGGTCCACGTTGCCGCCCACCGCCCGGTGGCCGAACTGGCCGCCGTGCATGAGGACGCCGGTGCCGGGCGGCTGTCCGGCAAGACGGTCGTGCTCGCTCCCTGACCGCACCCGACCGGGCCGCCCGCTGTTGGCTCTCCCGCCAGTGGGCGGCCCGCAAGTTCGATGGCGAGCCGCACCCGCGACCCGTCCGCACCGACGAGGCCATGCGGCAGGCCCTGCACTTGAGGCCCGGCGCTGCCGCTCACCCACGTTGCCCGGGCCGCCGAAGCGTCCCGGGCAACGTCGTCTTCACCCGGGGGCGTCGTCGGTCCTACACCAGCCTGATGCGTTACGCACATTAACTGTCATTATGGTGTGCCACCGATTCACCCCTTTTGTGTAGGTGAATTATCGGATTGTTGTTATCGACAAACCGATAATTAGGGCAGGGCTGTCAGAGGCACGATCTTCCAGCCGGCATGAGGCCTTCACCCGCGACGGGCATCACCCGCGAGCGGGCTCGGGTTGGCGTCAACCCCAACCCACCGAACCTTGCTAAGGCGTGTCCGGCTGCGCGTCGGCTTCCGCGGCGAAGCCGGCCAGCAGCCAGTCCAACCCAGCGCGGAACGCGTCGCCCGCGATGTCGTCGCTGAACTGGGCCAGGTGGGGCACCTGCCCGGTGCGTGAAAGCCGTGCGAGGTGGGCGCCGGTGGATGCCTCCCACTGCGAGTCGGTGAGCCCGTCGCGTTGCCGCATCGCCCGCTCGGCCAGTTCCAGACTGCCGAAGCCGATGGTGAACGCGTCGACCGCGATCAGCAGCGCGCGGGCCCGGCCGGGATCGAGACCGAGACGGGAGATTGCCGCCATGGACTGCTCGGAGTGCCGGACAGCGTTCGGCCCCATCGGCGGGCGCTGGCTGATGGCGGTCATCAGCCACGGGTGCCGGTGCCCGGCTGCCCGGGTCTGCGCGGCGATGGCGTGCAGCGCCTCCCGCCACCCGGCCGGCAGCTCGTCGACGATCATCTCGCTCATGACCTCATCGACGATCATCTCGATGAGGTCATCCTTGCGGTCCATGAACGAGTAGAGACTCATCGGCCGCGCGCTCAGTTCGGCGGCGACCCGCCGGATCGAGACGGCGTCGAGCCCGTGCGCGTCCGCGAGGCCGATGGCCGCGGCGACGATTGCCTCCAGCGACAGGCGCGGGGGCTTGGCGCGGGGAAAGCGGGTCCACACGGAACCCACGGCGAGTCCGTTGTCAGGGGGCGTCGACGACATTCCGTCACGATACAGCCACCGTATTTCTGATACGGTGCATCCATTCCGATACACCGTATCGTTGTCGTGAGGGGCAGCTCGAGTCGCTCGAGGTTCCGCCACGGTTCTTGATCTACTCCGCGCCGTTCCGACTCAACCCATCCGGGCTCGCTGCTCCCCCAGCATCGACCGCCCGCCCCCTCGACGGGAGCTGCTGATGACCACTTCGACCCCACCCGACGCGGGTGACGCGCCCGACGACTCGGCCAGCCGCATCACCCCCGCACTGCTGAAACTGGCCGGGGTGATGATGCTGGGCGCGCTGATGGCACAGCTCGACTCCACCATGGTCAACGTTGCTATCGACACCCTCGGGCAGGAGTTCGAGGCACCGGTCGGCACCATCCAGTGGGTCAGCACCGGCTACCTGCTTGCGATGGCGACCGTCATCCCACTGACCGGCTGGGCGGCGGACCGCTTCGGTGCCCGCGCCACCTGGATGTTTTGCATCGTCGCCTTTCTCGGCGGCTCGATGCTCTGCGGCATCGCCTGGTCCGCGGAGAGTTTGATCGCGTTCCGGGTGATCCAGGGCCTCGGCGGCGGCATGATCCTCCCGCTGGCCCAGGCGATTCTGGTGCTGGCTGCTGGCTCACAGCGGCTCGGGCGGCTGATGAGCGCGATCGGTGTGCCGGCCATGCTCGGCCCGGTGCTTGGCCCGGTCATCGGCGGCTCGCTAATCGACCAATTCTCCTGGCGCTGGATCTTCTACGTCAACCTGCCAATCTGCCTGGTGACGCTGGCCCTCTCCTGGCGGATCGTGCCCAGCGGCACCGTCGACGCCTCGAGGGCGAAGCGGCTCGACCTGCTCGGGCTGGCGCTGGTCTCGCCGGGCTGCGCGGTAGTCATCTACGGCCTCTCCGAGGCTGAGCGGCACGGCGGCTTCACCGACCGGCACGTAGTCATCCCGCTTGTCGCGGGCGCCGTGCTGCTGGCCGGGTTCGCATGGCACGCGCTGCGGACCACGGTCGAGCCGATCATCGATCTGCGGCTGTTCAAGGCCCGCAGCTTCGCCGCCTCGTCGGCGGTGCTGTTCATCTTCGGCATGGCCATGTTCGGCGCCATGCTGTTGCTGCCGCTCTATTACCAGCAGGTGCGCGGTGACAGCGCGGTCAAGGCCGGGCTGCTGCTCGCGCCACAGGGCGTGGGCCTGGCCATCGCGCTCATCCTGGCCGGCCAGCTCACCGACCGGATGGGCCCGCGCTGGATCGCGTTCGCCGGCCTCCTTCTCGCCTGCGTCGGCACCATCCCGTTCTGCCTGGTCCAGGGCGACAGCAACCAGCTACTACTCAGCGCGTCCCTGGTGATCCGGGGCGCCGGGCTCGGCGCGGCGCTGGTGCCGTGCATGGCCGCGGCCTATCGAGGGCTGCCCGAGGAGTCCGTCACCCGGGCCAGCAGCGCCGTGCGGATCTTCCAGCAGCTGGGCGGGTCGTTCGGGGTGGCGATCGTGGCGGTGATGCTCCAGCACCGTACCGAGAACGTGATCGCCGACGCCGGCGGCCGCCCGAGCTTGGACCACCTGGCCGGCGCGTTCGGGAACGTCTTCTGGTGGACCGTCGCGTTCGCGACCGTCGCGGTGATCCCCGCGTTGCTGCTGCCCCGGACCCTGCACGATGCCGCCGCGCCGGCGCCCCGGGAGCCCGCCTCGACCGCCTGACGAAGGCGTGCCCTGATCTGGGCTGAGCGCCCGGATCAGGGCACGGGGTCGAGCCTGGTCTGAAAGTCCACCCGGAACTCCACGGTGGTGCCGGCCGCGAGTCGGGTGGGCCCGCGCACCAGATCGCGCTATGCGGACAGTCGTCCCAGCCATTCCGTCAGGAGTTGCTGTTCGGCGCTGCTGAGGGCGTTCTGGCTGGGCAGGGCGGCGCGCAGGGCGCGAGCGGCGCCCGCCAGGCCCTCTTCCTGCACGGCCGGTTCCTGACTGGTGACGGCGGTGATCATCGCTTCGCGCAGCGCGACCAGGAGAGCGGGGTTTCGCTCGGAGTCGGGCAGGGACAACCAGGTCAGGACGGCGCCACGGGCGGTGGCGTGGATGATCTGGGCGGCGAGGTTCTCGTCGACTACTCGTTCCGATTGCCCGAGCTCGGCGGCGCCTGGCGCCCGCTACGCGACCCCGACCACACCGATCCCGACGAGGACGCCTGAGGCCGGACCGTTTAGGCCAGGGTCGGCCTGGCCGTCGGCGCGCTGCGCCGCGACGGCCGCGCCGCCGTCGACGACGAAGTCCTCGCCCACATCTGGCCCACCCACCACGCCAACGTGCACTTCTACGCACCATCGGGTCGACATCGACGTGAACTCGCCCAGCTCGACGCCGACGGCTACCGGCCGCTGCGCCTGCCCGAGCCTTTTGACGGGTTGTGAGCTGGCCTAACAGCGATGCTGACCGGGCAGCGCGGTCGTACAGTGCGGGGGTGGACATCGCCTACGACTGGGGCCTCGATGAGCCTGCCAACCCGGTCGCCGACCGGGCGGGCGAGGCGGCCGGGCTCACCCCGGAGCAGCTGCCGGAGGTGCGCGAGCTGACCGCGCGGGGCTGGCAACTGGCCCCTGACGCGCCGCTGTACGCGTTCCTGCCGGCGGTGTGGCCCCGTAAGCTGCGGACCTGGGTGCCGGACCGGGCCACCAGCTACGACACCTGCTACGAGCAGGACCCGAAGACGCACACCGTGCTGCCCACCCAGACTCGCGTGGCCGGCCCGGCGGAGATCGACGAAGATCACGACTGGACGTTGGCCCGCGTCGGGATCACCGGTCGGCCCCGGGGACGGTTGTGGCTACTCAAGCCGCCGCACGGGTATGACAGCGTCGACGCGCTCCTTGACGAGGTGTGGCAACGCGCGCAGCAGCAGGGCATTGAGGCGACGATGAACGAACCCTTCGTGGAGCTCACCGCCCGCACCGTGCGAAACGACACCGCCACACCCTGACTCACGTCCCACCGGGTCCGGCAGTGTCCATTACCGGCCCTGCTGCCCGTCGGCATAACGCGGACTCGGGTGGCCACCGACGGCGGCCACCCGAGTCACGATCAGCGGTCGGTCAGGCCCAGGGGACCTGGTAGTAGCGGCAGCCGGGGCTGACGTTGCACTGGTTCCAGCGGCCGGTGT
Source organism: Micromonospora sp. DT201 (assembly GCF_049841575.1). Classification (NCBI taxonomy): domain Bacteria; kingdom Bacillati; phylum Actinomycetota; class Actinomycetes; order Micromonosporales; family Micromonosporaceae; genus Micromonospora; species Micromonospora sp. DT201. The sequence continues at coordinate 121,339 of NZ_JBNCKP010000013.1, forward strand.
GGATGGTCGGAGCGTAGAACAGCAGTGAGTAGCCGGCGGCGAAGAACGAGCCGTAGTTGTCGTCGTGGTAATTGCCGCTGCCTGCGGTGAGCTGGCTGTTGTAGTAGTAGCCGGTGGTACTGGGCTTGTCGCTGCGCCAGCCGGCCGCGCCGTCCGGACAGCGTTCATCGCCGACTACCTCGCCGACCCGGCCCTGCGCCGTGAAATCCACGAAGGGCTCCAGGTCGTCGAGCAGTGGAACTCCGCGAACGTGGCGATCCACTACGGCCGCGAGGCCGAGCTGCCCGGTGCCGACCGGGAGGCCCAGGAGATCTCCATGCTCGCCCTGCACCTGCTGCAATCGGCGCTGGTGCTGGTCAACACCCGTATGGTCGACCGGGTCCTCGACAGCCCGGACTTCGCCGGCCGGCTTACCGACAACGACCTGCGCGGCCTCACTCCGCTGTTCTGGTCCAACGTGGCCCTCCACGGCACGCTCCAGCTCGACCTCGACCAGCGCGTCGACTACGAGCGTGGCATCGCGGCCGCGTCGGCCGCGACGGAGGAACAGCGATGACGCCCACCCCACCCAGACAGGTACCCGAGGACGACGCCCACCCGGCGGGCCCGGCCATGTACGCCCTGACCGGTTGGCCGGTCCTCGCTGTCCAGTTGCCTCGCTTTGTGGGCAACGGCGAGGACATAGCCGACGTGTCGGCGCCTCGGTGACCATGGTGCCGTCGGCGTCGACCCCGACCGCGGTGGCGAACAGTGGCGCCAGGGATCCGGGCGGCCCACAGCCGACGTCGAGCAGCCGGCCGGTGCCGTCCAGGCCCAGTACGCGGGTGACGGTGTCGGCGACGGCCGGCGGGTACGGCCACCGGCCGATCGGGTAGTACGCGGCGCTGCCGGCGTACAGCGACTCGTCCCACGTCCGCTGGTCCACCCGCACGCCCCGTAAAGTACCGGTCCGCGCGTACGGCGGCACGGGTCCCCGCCCGCTCCGGCGGGGACCCGTGCCGCTTGTCAGGTCCGGGTCAACAGCCTTGTCGCCCGCTGCTGACCTGGTAGCGGTAGCCCTGCCAGTCGATGTAGCCGATCGCGGCGACGCAGTAGTTGGCGGTGCCGGTAACCCCACGTGGTCCGGCGTAGTAGGCGTAGTTGCCGAAGTCCGCGCTGGAGCTGGCCGCGATGGTGCACGGCTGTCCCTCGCCGGACTGCTCCGTACACCGGTACGCGCGTACATAGGTCGGTGCGGCCACCCCGTACGCGGCACCCTTGTGGTAGAAGCAGGCGCTGTTCGTACCGCCGTTCGAGGTGTTGTAGAAGATCGTCAGCTCGCCCGGACCGTAGGTACGGCTGTAGGTGATGGTCCCGGAGCACGAGACGGCGGCCTGCGCGGGTGACGCGGTGAGGACGACGAATGCGCCGCCCGTGGTCACCAGGGCCAGGAGGAGTGCGAAAACTCTGCGGACGTGACGCAAAAGCTTGCTCCCTTCGATGCGTTTCCGGTCGGGACGGACCCGCGGGCCGACGGGAGGATCTCGAACGCCGAAGCCCGGCGGGCGGCACCCGGTAGGCCGCACGGCACTGCCGGATCAGGTGCCTCGCGGAGGTCGCCGGTCGTCCGTTCCGCAGACGGACCGGCGACGCTGACCGGAGATCGGCCCCGGTCAGGTCGATAAACGATCCCACCTCAAACGGTCATTCGAGATGAATGTGTTTCAAGAGCGCATAGTGCAGAGTTTGCCAAACATCGATGCTTGGGTCGATAGCGGATGACTGTCGAATCAACGACAGCCGTCCGCTAGACGCCGCCCCCGGTGACCGGGACGGGGGCGCTCCGGGCGCGCAGCAGCCAGTGCACCCCGCGACCAGGGGCACGACGCCGACCGGATACCAGGCGAGGTCGGTCGGGTCGAACTGCACGCCGAGCACCAGCCGGGCCAGCAGGCCGACAGGCTGCGGGCCGACAGGGCGGCCGGGATTCTGGTGATCATCGCTGGTATCGGCTGGTTCTACCTCGCCCGGTCTGGCGACTGGCGCGGCGCGGAGCCCCGGATCCGGATGGGCCACAGCAGCGGCACGTGGCTGAAGGTCAGATCACCGCCGAGCAGGCGAGCGGGCTGGCCGCCGCGCTGCGCACTCTCACCGAAGGAGCACGATCATGATCACCGGGCTCAGCGCCTTCCCCCCCAACCCCGTTCGCTGCGGATGGCGCCGTCGACGAGCGGGCCTTCACCGGCCTGGTGGCTCGCCTGGTCACGGCCGGGGTCGACTCGATCGCGCCGCTCGGGTCGACCGGATCGTACGCCTACTTGCGCCCGGAGGAGCGGGCCGGGCTGGCACGCCTCGCGGTGGAGCACGCCGCCGGTATCCCGGTCATGGTTAGCATCGGCGCGACCCGTACCCGTGATGTGCTCGCCCTTGCCGAGGACGCGCAGAAGGCCGGAGTGTCGGCGGTGTTGCTGGCGCCGGTGTCGTACCAGGCGTTGACCGCCGATGACGTCTACGGCCTGTACGAGGACGTCACCCGGGAGTTGTCCGTGCCGCTGACCGTGTACGACAACCCCGGCACCACCCACTTCACCTTCACCGACCAGCTCTACCAGGCCGTCGCCGGGCTGCCGCACGTGGCCTCGATCAAGATCCCCGGAGTGCCCGCCCACCCCGGCGAGGCGTCGGCGCACGTCGACCGCCTGCGTGCCCTGCTGCCCGCGCACGTCACCCTCGGGGTCTCCGGCGGCGCGTACGGCGCCGCTGGGCTGATCGCCGGCTGCGACGCCTGGTACTCCGTCATCGGCGGCACCCCTGCCCCGGACGGCGCTGGCGATCACCCGCGCCGTGCGATCCGGCGACACCGCCGCTGCCGTGGCCGAGTCGGCCCGGCTGCAGCCGTTGTGGGACCTGTTCGCCCGGCACGGCGGCAGCCTGCGGGTGATCGCGGCGATCGCCGAGCACCTGGGTCTGGTGGCGGCGCCGGCCCTGCCCCGGCCGATCCGCGGGCTGTCCGGCGCCGACCGGACCGAGGTGGTCGACGTCGTCGAACGGCTGGGCCTGACCGGATGAGTTCCGCACTGATCAGGTATGTGGCCAGCCCCCAGTGCCGGCGGTACGCGGTGACGTCGCCGGCCTGCTCCGCGGCGACCAGGTAGCCGGCCCAACTGGCGCGGGCACGACATCGACGCATCCAGCATGCTGAGCTGGCCGTGGTCGCGGCCTTGTCTGTTCGGGCTTGACCTACCCGCGGGACTCAGCCGCCCTGTGTCTCATCGAGTGAAGCCGGCTTCCTGGTCCGCCGCAGCCACTTGATCGTGGAAACGCTGGTGGACCCAACCACGCTCGCCGAGAATCGTCACCTGCGCCCACCGCTTGGAGACCGGGCCGAGCTGGGTGTGGCGGGGCAACGTTCCCAGAAGGCGCTGCGGCTTGCCCCCACCCGAGAGCTTGGCGCTCTCCAGCACATAGATGGCGTCCTGAGTGACCGCCACACACCGGTATTTGACCCAGAAGATCGAAAGGCCGGTGAGGTAAACAATGATGAAGAGTAGGAAGTGGGGCGCGGTCTGGTAGATGAACGCCTGGCGGATCTCGCTGCCTGGGGGCAGAAAAGGTGCTGACCGCTCTACCAGACCCTTCCGCGGCTCGGGGCTTCTGCGGGTGATTCGATCGGGTCTACTCGTCACCTGCAAGTTCCTACCACCTACACGTCGCGCCGCCCCGGCCGGGTCGCCGTGCCGGACAGGCAAGGGCAGGGTGGCCGTCCGGTACCACACCGCCCGCGCAGCCAAGCCGACAACGGTCTGACCGCAGCCACCCCGAATGCTGCCTGGCGCAGAGCGCGACCGGATGGCACTGCAACCGCTACGCCAACCATCACGGTGGCCACGCCTTCGTCATCGAGAACTGGCGACGGCACCAGGTCCGGCCCGTCGACCAACCAAGGGTCGGCGGGCCGGACCTGCGCGTCAGGGCACGGGGTCAGCGTCATGCACCTCGACCAGGCCCAGCAGCCCGGCCCGCACCTCTGCCGACAGTCGGCCCGCGATCCGCCCGGCCAGGGCCTTTCGACTTGGTGCAGCCCTGAGCGCACGACGCGCATCGCGTCCACGGTCGACGGCTCGATCGGCCTTCCGCCAGTAACGCGCTGTCGACCAGCTCGAACCGACGTTCCTTGTCGCCGGTGACAGGCCAGCGGCGGGAGGGTGCGGGCCGCAGGTGCCTTGTGCAGGAGCGAAGGCCCACCGCGCCGGACAGCGGGTTCCGGAAGACCGGTTGGAGCTCGCTTGACAAATGGTCAAGGGTTGTTGACCATTGCTCGCATGCCTGTTGATGATCACCCTGAGCCGTTTCAGGTCACCACTGACGAGCAGCTACGCGCCGTCTCCAATCTCACGCGCCACCGGAACATGGCCGCGCTCCGCTTCCAGCCGTCGACGATCACGCAGATCGTCGAAGGGGGCGCCAAGTGACCTCAGACGCTCAGAAGTTGCCGACCGGGTTCGGACGACTGTGGACCGCGCAGACGGTGTCCTCGCTCGGTGACGGGGTGATGCACGCCGCGCTGCCGCTGCTCGCGTTGACGCTGACGCGGGATCCGATGGCGCTCGCCGTCGTCACGGCGGCCGGGACGCTGCCGTGGCTGCTCTTTGGGGTGCTCGGCGGTGCGTTGGTGGACCGCTGGGACCGCCGCCGCACGATGTGGGTCGCGGACGCGGCGCGTGCGGTGCTGCTCGGGATACCCGCGGCGGCGGCCATGCTCGACGTCCTGAGCGTCCCGCTGCTCGCGGCCGTCGCCTTCCTGCTCGGCCTCGGCGGACTCTTCTTCGACACGGCCGCCACGGCCTATCTGCCGGATCTGCTCCGCCGCGACCCCGCACTCCTGGAGCGCGCCAACTCCCGCTTGCGCGGTGCCCAGACCGCCATGTCCGGCTTCGCGGGGCCGCCCGCGGGCAGTGCGCTGCTCGCGCTCGGTCGGGCGGTTCCGCTGCTCACCGACGCGGTGTCGTTCATGCTCTCCGCACTGCTCGTGCGGTCGCTGCCCGCCATGCCCCGGCCCGTGCCGGAGGTCCGTGAGTCACTGCTTCGGCAAGCGCGGGTCGGGGCCTCGTACGTCTTCCGGGATCGGTTGCTGCTCGGGCTCGCGCTGCGCCCGGCGGTCGGGAACGTCGCCTTCCTCGCTGTGGAGACCGTTCTCGCTCTCTTCGCACACGACCGCCTCGGCATCGACACCTACGGCTTCGGTCTGCTCCTCACGGCGGAGGCCACCGGCGGCCTGCTCGGCGCGGGCATCGCCTCCTACCTTGGCCGACGACTCGGCACCGGCACCGCCATGACCTGTACGGCCGCTGTCGAAGGGCTTGCCATCCTGGGCCTGGCCGCTGCCCCGAACCCGTACGTGGCCGGGCTGGCGCTCGCCGTCTGCGGGGCCGGCATGGGCGCCACGATGGTGCTCGGGCCGTCCCTCCGGCAGGCGATCGTCCCCGCCCACCTGATGGGCCGGGTCGCCTCCACCTCCCGCATGCTGGCCATGTGCGCTGCCCCGTTCGGTGCCTTCCTCGGTGGCTGGCTGGCCACCACGTACGACCTCCGCACTCCGCTCTTCGCCGCGGCCGGTCTCCTCCTCGCCATGACTGCCGTCACGGCGAGCATGACCACCAACCGCCGGATCGAGGCGGCGCTTGGCGCTGCCTCGATCGGCGGTCCTGATCACCCGGAATCCGAGGTTCCCGTACGGGAGGGTGCACCCGCATTGTTGTGAGGTTTGCACGGAAGCTCTGGGGTGGGCGTCGGCGTCAGTTGCTCCAACCGTTGCCGGGAGGCCGGTGAGGGCGATCAGCGTGCCGTGGGGAACGCGGCGCGCAGTGCGGGGCCGCGGGTGATGAAGGCGATTCGGACGATGGGCAGCATGCAGACAACCTGCAGCACGGCGTACCAGGGCGGGCAGACGCCCGGGATCACGTCGACGCCGATGATCGCGATCGGCATGATGACGGTGACGGCGGCCACCCGCTCGAACGCCCGCCGAGATCCCCGGGAAGCGGAGACGGCAAGCTTGTAGATCAGCAGAGCGGCTGCCGGCAGCAGGACCGCCCGGACCCACATGAAGGTATTCACCAGATGACCGCTGCTCGACACCACGATGACGGTCACGAGGGCGACGGCGCTGAGCGCGGCGTAGACCTTGATGCTGCTCGTCATCGTGTCGAAGGCTTGGCCTGGTCGTGGCGTTCGTCTCCGCCCCGTACGCCTGGCGGTGTGTCCAACCGGTGGCCGTGCGCTTCCTGGGCTGCCCGTCTCCCGCATTGGCGCTGGCGGATCGGGTGGACGAGTTGACCGCCCAGCGTGCCGACGCAACTGTCGCCCAGGCTGCCGAGATCCGCCGGATCGAGCGGGACCTGCACGACGGGGCGCAGGCCCGTCTGGTCTCTCTTGGGCTCTCCCTGGCGACCGCCGAGAAGCTGATGGAAACCGACGCCGTCAAGGCCAGGGCACTGATGCGGGATGCGCGAGCCGTTGCCGCCGCGTCATTGACCGAGCTCCGCGACCTCGTCCGAGGCATCAATCCACCGGTGCTGAACGACCGGGGACTCGTTGATGCGGTCAGCGCACTTGCATTGGACAGCCCGCTCGAAGCCGTTGTCAGCGCCGACCTTCGGCTGCGCCTGGACCCGCCGATCGAGTCCGCACTGTATTTCGGAATCGCCGAACTGCTGACCAACGCGGTCAAGCACGCCCACGCGACCCGGGCGCGGATCTCCATCGCCCAGGACGACACCACCATTGTCGTTGATGTCGAAGACGACGGCCGCGGCGGCGCCGGCGACCGACCCGACGGTGGTCTCGCGGGGCTACGCCGTCGCCTCGCGGTCTTCGACGGCACCCTGGAGATCACCAGCCCTGCGGGCGGCCCAACCAGCGTACGGATGATGGTCCCCTGCGAATCGTTGTAGCCGAGGACCTCTACCTCCTACGCGACGGGATGGTCCGCCTTCTCGAAGCGTACGGACACCAGGTGGTGGCGACGGCAACCACCGGAACCGAGACGCTCCAGGCGCTCCTGCGGCATCGGCCGGATGTTGCGGTCGTCGACGTCCGCATGCCGCCGACCCCTGTTCGGCAAACTCGGCATCACCGACGACAACAACAATCGCCGCGTGCTTGCCGTCCTGGCCTACCTGAACAACCCCTGAGTCGCCTCGGCCCCGTCGCGAAGGGCCATCCGGTCACGATGATGAGGTCAGCGAGCGGTTGAGCCACTCCGTCATGAGTGAGCGTTCGGCGTCGGTGAGCCCCGGGAGGTCGGGCACCACCGTGGCAAAGGTGACCGCGATCGCGCTCATGGTCGTGTCGGGTGTCGCCGGAGCGGTCACGAGGATGCTGCTGATTACGGCATCGAACATCGCGTCGCTCAGGCCAGGGTCGCGCTTCTCCGCGGACGTCGCCAGTAGGGCGAGAATGGTTCCGTTGCCGGCGGCGTGAATCATCATGAGTGCGCGCTGCTCGTCCACACGTAGCAGGCCGGCTGCGGCCAGTCGCCGTACGCGCGTGCGCAGCACCTCGATGCCCGCGGCTGTCGCCGGCGACGGCCCGCTGCGCCCCCGAGCACCGATGAGCGCGTACAGCTCAGGATTGGCCAATCCGAACTCGACGTGCACCCGCCATCCGGAGCGCAGGTCCGCTACGGGATCACCGTCGGGGGTCTGCGCCGCAACCGCCTTGGCAGAGACGTAGGTGGCCATGACGTGTTCCGCGACGGCGTCGATCAGGCCGTCCTTGTCACCGAACAAGCGGTAGATGGTGGGCGCCTGCACGCCTGCCGCCTGGGCCACCGCTCGCGTCGTCACCGCGTTCGCACCCTTCTCGCGCAGCAGTTGGCTAGCTGCCTCGACGATGCCGGACCGGACGTCGTCCCGAGATGTCGTGTCCTGTGCCGCAGTCATGAACCAATGCTAACAGCTTCTTGTTATCCTCGCATTACCAGTGCTAACGTCGAGACGATAACGCCGATAGCACAGGAGTGTTCATCATGTTCGTCATCACCGGTGCCACCGGTCAACTCGGATCCCAGATCGTCGACCGGCTGCTCGAGCGGGTTCCCGCCGACACCGTCGGCGTCAGCGTGCGCGACGTCGGTAAGGCCGCGGGCCTCGCCGAGCGCGGCGTACGGGTCCGTGCCGGAGACTTCACCGACCCGACCACGCTGGAATACGCCTTCGAGGGCGCCGACACGGTCCTCGTCGTGTCAGCCGCCATCCGCGGTGGCGCTGCGGTCGACGCGAACCGCGCCGCCATCGACGCCGCTCACGCTGCTGGTGCCAAGCGCATCCTGTACACCAGCCACCAGGCCGCCTCCAGGCAATCGCTGTTCGCTCCCCAACCCACTCACGCCGCGACCGAGGAGTACCTGGCGGGGCTGGGCGTCCCCTTCACCGCACTCCGCAACGGCTTCTACGCGAGCACGCTCAGCTTCGCCATTGGTGCGGCACTCGAAACCGGACAGCTCGTGGCGCCGGCGGACGGTCCAGTCTCCTGGACCGCACACGCCGACCTGGCCGAGGCCGCTGCCATCGCCCTCGCCGAGGACGGCGCACTCGACGGGATCACGCCTGCCCTGACCGCGTCAGAGATGCTCGACCTCGAAGCGGTCGCTGGCGTCCTCACTGACATCACCGGCCGCACCATCAGGCGCGTCGTCGCGGATGACGAGCAGTGGAGGGCGGCCGCCATCGAGCGTGGGATGCCCGCTGCCGCTGCCGACTTCACCCTCGGTATGTACCGTGCGGCCCGCCGAGGAGAGTTCGCCGTCACCGACCCGACGTTGGAGACCCTCATCGGCCACCGTCCGACGTCCGTCCGCTCGGTGCTCGAGGTCATCGCCTCGCAAGCCTGAGAGGCTCGGAGGCCGAACGAGAGCAATCTCTGAGCGGCAGAAAGGCTGTCGGCCGCCCGCTCTAATGGGCGGCCGACAGCCAGGGGCGCAGCGCTGCCGTGACCGCATCGCGCATGCGCCGCTGCAGCTTGCGGGGGTCGTCGAGCGCGCCCGGCTCTTCGAGGAGGACTTGAAGCGCGCCCATCACCGCGCCGAGGAACGCCCCGACCAGGGCGCTCGCCCGCACGGCGTCGAGTTCGTCGGGGAATGCCGCCTGGAGGTGGCGGGCGATCTCAAGTTGCGCGTCGAGCTGGATCTGCAACCCGCGGCCGCGCACGGCCGGAACGGTCTGCATGAGCCGCATCCGCAGCAGCGCGGTGGGGCTCGCCATCTCGGTGCTGTGTTCGTTGACGTCGCGCAACGCCCGGACGAGCAGGTCGGCCGGGCTGTCACCGGACTTGCGGGCGGCGATCGCGGAGACGGCGGCGGCGACGCGCGCGTCGCTCTCGGGGAAGAGCAACTCCTCTTTGCTGGCGAAGTAACTGAAGAACGTCCGAGTGCCGATCTCTGCCGCTTCGGCGATGTCGGCGATTTTCGTGCCTTCGTAGCCGTGGCGCTCGAAGAGGTCGACCGCGGCGTCGACGATGGCCTGCCGGGTCCGTTCGCGTTTGCGCTCGCGCAGGGAGGATTCCGCCATGGTCGGCAGCATACTGCACCCAACGCATGCCAGCACTCATTGCAATTCTGCACTGAGTGCAGATACCCTTCGGACATGACGAGCGTGAAGACCGTGCTGATCTCCGGAGCCGGCGTCGCCGGCCCCACCCTCGCCTATTGGCTGGCCCGCCACGGGTTCCGGCCCACCGTCGTCGAGCAGGCGCAGGGCCTGCGCTCCAGCGGCAGCCCCGTCGACGTGCGCGGGCCCGCCGTCGGAGTCGCCGAGGCGATGGGCATCATGCCGAGGCTCCGCGCTGCGGCGACCGACGTGACCGCCCTGACCTTCGTGGACGACAACGGTCGCCGGGTCGGCGGCATGCGGCTGGGTCAGACGCGCGGGGAGGTGGAGCTGCCCCGCTTCGACCTCGCGACGATCCTCCACGAGGCGGCCCGCGAGGAGGCCGAATACATCTTCTCCGACTCGATCGCCACCCTCGCGCAGGACGACGGCGGCGTCGACGTCACGTTCGAGCGCGCTGCGCCGCGCCGGTTCGACCTGGTCGTCGGCGCCGACGGCCTGCACTCGCGGACGCGCCGGCTCGTATTCGGGGACGAGGGCCGGTTCGTGCGGCACATGGGCGTCTGGATCGCGACCCTGTCCGTCGACGGCCTCGACCTCGCGCCGCACGAGATGTTGATACACAACGCACCCGGCCGTGCTCTCGCGCTGCACCCGAATCGCGGAAATCCGGGCGCAGCGTTCATCTTCCGCGGCCCATGGGAGCCCGGCTTCAACCACCGCGACACCGCCGAGCACAAGCACCTACTCGCGGCTGCCTACTCCGGCGGCGGCTGGCGAACACCCGAGCTCCTTGATCGGGTACGCGCGAGCGACGACCTCTACTTCGACTCGGTGAGCCAGGTCCGGCTGGACCGGTGGTCGGCCGGCCGGGTGGCGCTGCTCGGCGACGCGGCGTCCTGTGTGTCCCTCTTCGGCGAGGGGTCGTCCCTGGCGATGGTGGGCGCGGCGACGCTCGCGGAGTCGCTGGCCGCGACGCCCGGCAACCTCGCGGAGGCACTGCAACGTTACGAGCAGACCCACCGGACGCTGGTCGCGCCGAAGCAGCGCAACGTCGCGCGGGCCGCGTCGCTCCTCGTGCCCGCGACCCGGATCGGAATCACGACCCGCAACGTCGCCACCCGACTGCTGTCGCTGCGACGGCTACGTACCGACCCGGACACCCGGCCGACGACCTCCGGCCCTCATGTCGAGTAGTCGACGCAGCGCGGCGTCTTCTCCGCTGACGACGGCCGCGCCGGTGGTGCGAGCGGTGGCCAGTGAGATGGAGCCGTCGAGCAGGGAGTTGAGCGTCGAAGGGTCGGTGCGTAGGCCGGCGTCGGGGTCGGCTGGTTCGCCGGGTTCGACGTGGACCTGGCCATCCCGGGTGTGGACGGTCCACACCTGGTTGTCGAGCTCGAACCGGTAGGTGGCCGGCGGCGCCTGCGGGTTCGGGTGCCGTGAACCGCGCAGGAACAGCAACACCGAGGTCGCGCTGAGGTGGGCTGGCGCCGGCGGCAGGGGTACGCGTAGGCCCCAGCCGCCGAGGGCCAGCACGATGGGCTCCAGTTCCCGGCCGGACGCGGTGAGGTCGTACACCGTCGAGGCTGCGGGGGGCGGCAGTCGGCGCTGGCGCAGCACGCCATGGCTTTCCAGCTCGCGCAGCCGGTCGGTGAGCATGTTGGAGCTGACCGCGGGCAGTGCCCGGCGCAGGTCGGAGAAGCGCTGCGGCCCGAGGAGCAGTTCACGGACGACGAGCAGCGCCCAGCGTTCCCCGACGACGTCGAGGGCGCGAGCGATCGCGCAGGCGTCGCCGTAGGTGCGGCTGGTCGGCATGCAGGGCTCCATTTCCCACTCGACTCTGGACGTTGAACACTACCGTGTGGTTGTTTTTAACAACCAAGGCCATTACGGTCTGACGAAACAGAGACAGGGAGGAATCCATGGGAATGCCAGTGGTGCATTTCGAGATCATCGGGGCCGACCCGCAGCGGTTGCGGACCTACTACGGCGAACTCTTCGACTGGCAGTTCGACGTGGGGGACGCAGCCGCCGAAGCCGTCTCGGCACCGGGCGCCTACGGGTTCGTCCACCCGCACGACGGCGGAATCCCGGGCGGCGTGGGCGGTGGCGCGGGTTACCCGCACCGGACACTGTTCTACGTCGGGGTGCCCGACGTGGAGGCGGCGCTGCGGCAGGCCGAGCGTCTCGGCGGCACCCGCGTGTCAGGACCCCACCCCAACCGCGACGAGACCCTGGTGGTCGGCTTCTTCACCGACCCCGAAGGACACCTCGTCGGGCTTGCCGCCGCCGGGCAGCCCCGGTGATTTGACCCTCGACCGGGTTGAGGGTCGAGCATCGGCGACATGGACGACCAGCCCACACCCGACCCCACCATGACGCGCATCATCGAAGCGGTGCAGCTCGGCCACTCCGGTTCTCCGGGCCAGGCCCGCGACCTGCTCACCGCACTGTGGGACGAGATCGGCCCCACCGGCGACGCCCTGCACCGCTGCACCCTCGCCCACTACCTCGCCGACCTGCAGGACACCGCCGAGGCCGAGTTGGTGTGGGACGAACGCGCCCTGGCCGCCGTCTCCGACCTGACCGACGACCGCGCCCGGCAATACCATCACGCCCTCCAGGTGCAGGGCTTCCTGCCGTCGCTGCACCTGAACCTGGCCGACGTGCACCGACGGCTGCGCAACACGACCCTGGCCTGGGCACACCTGGCCACCGCGCGGAGCCTCGTCGAACAGTTGCCGGCCGACCAGTACGGCGACCTTGTCCGCGCGGGCATCCAGCACGTCGAGCAGGCTCTGGCGGCGGGTTCGACGGCCCGGCTCGACTCGCATCCCTCGGTGGCTGGCTGACGATCTCAGTTGCGTCACCCCGGTCCGCACTGCGAGGGTCGACGGATGCCAGCGGTGACCAGCGTCGACCTGCTTGAGGCGGCCGACGAGATGACCCAGGTGTTGCTCCCGCACCGGGAGCGCGACTGGTCGGTGCCCGCCGGCACCCTGACCTGGAGCTGCTGGACCACCGCGGCGCACGTCGCGCACGACCTGCTCGGGTACGCCGGCCAGGTCACCGGCCTCCCACAGGACGCCTACCTGCCGTACGACCTGCGGGTCTCCCCCACCGCGAACCCGGCGCAGGTGCTCGCCGTGGTGCACGCCTGCGCCGGCCTGCTCGCCGCCGCTGTCGACACCGCCGCATCGGACGCGCGGGCCTGGCACTGGGGCCCCTGCGACCCGGCCGGCTTCGCCGCGATGGGCGTCGCGGAAACTGTGCTGCACACGTACGACATCACCGTCGGCCTCGGCGTGCCGTGGCAGCCGCCGCAGCGGTTGAGCACGGTGGTGCTGCGACGGCTCTTCCCGGACGCCCCGGACGGCCCAGCACCCGACGTGCTGCTGTGGATGACCGGCCGGGTCGAGCTTCCCGGCCGGGCGAGGCGCACATCCTGGGTTTGGCGGGCCGCAGTCGACTGACTCGTCCCTCAGCCGGCTGCGGCAGGCCGGCGCTCAGCAGCGCATCCGTGGTGCCAGCCGGACGTCGGCGGGACCATCGCGGTCCAGGTAGGTCAACTCGCTGAAGGCCAGGAAGCGTTCCGCGTCGGCCGCGGTGGAGGCCAGGCCGAAGGAGACGCGCACCGCACCGCCGGTCGGCAGCCCCAGCGCGGCGAGATGCTGGTCGATCGTGTCGACGTGCGCGAGGTTCGTACGGCGCAGCAGTCCAGGGTTGATCCCGAAGGCGGCCTCGGCCGAGCCCGGATTGCAGAAGCAACCGGTACGCAGGGCGAATCCGGCGGCCGAGGATTCGAGTGCGACGAGCCGCTCGTCGACGAGTGTGCCGTCCGGGTAGCGGAAGTTGAACGCCACGGTGCCACCCCGGGCGTCGCCCGTCGACGGCCCGTAGATCCGGACCAGCGGCTGACCGTTGCGGTGCCGCAACGCCGTCAGACGCGCCAGCAGCCAGGCGGTGAGCAGGCCGACCCGGGTGTGGACGAGGTCCACGCCGATCGAATCGAGCCAGCGCAGCCCGAACTCCACATCGGGGATGCTGAGGAAGTTGAGCGTGCCGTCCTCGAACCCCGTCTCGTCTCCCATCGGCTGGTGCCAGTCACCCTGGACACTGACCGCCCGGATGGTGCCACCCGCGAACCAGGGGCGACGCAGCCGGGTCAGCGCGGCACGCCGGGCGAGCAGCGCCCCCACGCCCGTCGGGTAGCCAAAGAGCTTGTACCAGCTCAGGCAGACGAAATCGGGTCGCACGACGCTCAGGTCCAGCCGGTTCGTCGGGGCGAACGCGGCGGCGTCGAGCAGCACGTCGTAACCGTGTTGCTGGGCCAGGTCCACCCACCCGAGCGGATGCTGCACGCCGGTGAAGTTGCTCTGCGCCGGGTACGCGAAGAGCCCCACCGGGCCCGATCGCCGCGACCAGGGACGGCCTCCAAACGCGGCCAGCGCGGCGAGCACGTCGGCTTCGGCCACCCGCAGGTCGGGGCCGGCTGGCGGCACGTAGCGGACCGGCGCTCGGGCCGCGCGAGCGTACTCCCGGATGCCGTTGACCGAGTTGTGGTTGTCCCAGGTCAGCACGAGCGGCCGGCCCCGACCGAAGCCGTACGCCTCGCCCACCAGGCGGCATGCGCCAGTGGCGTTGGGCGTGAAGATCACCGCGTACTCGGCCGGGTCGGCGCGGAAGAAGTCGAGCACCGCCCGCCGGGCCGAGGCGACCAGCCCACCGGTCGCCTCGGAGGTGAGGTTCTCCGAGTGCGGGTTGCTGTAGAGGGCCGAGAGCAACCGGTCGTGATGGGCGACGACCTGTGCCTGTGCGGCCACCCCGGCCCCCGTGTAGTCGAGGTAGACGCGGCCGTCACGGTCGAGGTGCCGGTATTCCGTGGCGCGCAACTCGTCGATCCGGGCCGTGCTCGCGTAGGCGGCGGTCGCGGGGAGCCGCGCCGAGGACTCCCGAGGCTCATCCGCCATGTCGAGTGTGGACCCACTGGCTCAGGGCACGCCTGCCGAGTTTGCCGTTGGGCAAAGTGGACAAAGACTCCACCGGCTCGAACACGGTGGGCACGGCCACGGCGGGCAGCCGGTCGAGCAGGTGCGCGCGCAGGGCCTTCTGATCCACCGATTCGGTGCAGACAACGTATGCGACACCCCGATAGGGGACGGCGACGCCAGCGAGAAGCACCGCCGGGTGGGCCATCAGGGCGTGCTCGATCTCGGCCGGCTCGATACGCATCCCACCAATTTTAAGCTGCTCGTCAACGCGTCCGTGGTACCGCAGCAGGCCGTCGTCGCCCATGCTGACCCGGTCGCCGGTGCGGTACCCCGGCCCCCCGGACACCACCCCAGGCGAGGAGATGCACAGCTCACCGTCGCTGATCGAGACCGTCGTGCCGGGCGAGCGGTGCCATCAGCCCCTCGGCGGCGTAGGTGAAGGCGCTGGCCATCCAGAGAACGAGGATGTAGGAGCGCCGCCGGGTATCGGCGAAGATCACCCGCAGACCGATCGCCCGGCCAGGGCGGGTGGGGCTCGACGGCGGTCGGGGCGCGGGTCGGGACCGTACGCCGATCGTGATCAGAAGGGCGGAGACCAGGAACGTGCCGGCATCCACCAGCAGGGCGCCGCGCAGCGACAGCAACGCCACCAGACTCCCCCCGACGGCGTTGACCACGAAGAGGAGCACCACCAGGGCCGCCAGCGGCATGAGCGCCGCGCGGCCAAGGTCGCACGCGATCATGACGCGGCGTCGGGGGAACCGGTCGGCGAGGCCGGTCAGCAGCGGCCCGCCCGTGAGCCAGGCCAGGTAGGAACTGGCGTAGGCGGCGGCAGCCAGCGCCGCGGAGCCGGTTTCGGTGAAGACGGGGTACGCCACGGTCACGGCCGTGAGCTGGTCGCCTGCCAGGGACAGCAGATACGCCCCGAACAGGTGGCGGTATTCGCGCACCGCGAACACCTCGGCGTACGTCGCGGCGCGCTCGGTCACTTCGCCCCCGTCAGGTCCCAGCGCCCGCTGTCGTCA
Source organism: Micromonospora sp. DT201 (assembly GCF_049841575.1). Classification (NCBI taxonomy): domain Bacteria; kingdom Bacillati; phylum Actinomycetota; class Actinomycetes; order Micromonosporales; family Micromonosporaceae; genus Micromonospora; species Micromonospora sp. DT201. Next base: position 136,942 of record NZ_JBNCKP010000013.1, read on the forward strand.
GGGCGCTCGGCCCAGACCGTAGCCGCGCTGGCACGTGCGAGGCCGGGTCAGCCCCGGCGACGCCAGCGCAGCCACCAGCCGCGGCGGGGCCGGAGGGCCGGTGCGGCACCGGTCTTCGGCTCGGTGGCGGGCATGCGGACCTCGCGTCGGGCACGCCCGGCGCGCCACTGGCGGACCACCTCGTCGGCGTTGACCGGCCGCACCGCCACGCGGGGACCTTCGGGGTTACGCAGCCAGGCCACGATCTGGGCGTTGAGCTGGGCCACGAAGTCCCGTACGGACTGTTCGGTGGGCAGGTCGCGGACCTCGTCGGGGACCTGCTCGACACGCCGACGCAGTTGCAGCGGGGTGGGCAGGAGCAGGTCGCTGGGCAGCGCCTCGCGCTCCAGGAAACTCTTGATCCACCACGACTCGTCGTACGGTGCTCCTCGGCCGGGGATCGGCTTGCCCATGCCGGGCAGGTCGTCGAACTCGCCGCGTTGGACGGCTCCCCGGATCTGGGCCTCCATGGCCGCTTCCCACGCATCGGTCACCCTGCGGCACCTCCCCTGGCCACCGTAACGCGCGTCTTCTCGACGGCGACGCGCACTGCAACGGATCAGCGCACCCGCCCCGGTGAGCATTCCCGGTGGACGCCGCCCAGGCGGTTTCCGCCCGGATGACCGGTTGCCCGAGGCAGGCCACGACCTGCCCGTTGGCCCTGCTCCGCGACGCTCGGCTCGCCTACGGTCGGGATGAGTGTTCGAGGAACGGGGGCCGTCATGGTGGGTGCGGGTGCACTGCTGGGTATCGCGCTGGTCGCGTTGGGGCTGGTGCTCACGCCCGGTCCGAACATGGTCTACCTGGTGTCCCGCTCGGTGGCGCAGGGCCGCCGGGCCGGGTTCGTCTCGCTGCTCGGGGTGGCCGCCGGGTTCGGCGTCTACCTGGCGACGGCGGTCGCCGGCCTGGCCGCCGTCTTCCTCCTGGTGCCGACGCTATACGCCGTGGTGAAGCTGGCCGGGGCCGCCTACCTGCTGTGGCTGGCCTGGCGGACGCTGCGCCCGGGCGGGCACTCCCCGTTCACGCCCGCGCCGCTGCCGGCAGACCCGCCACGGAGGGCAGCTGCGGGACGACTTCGACCTCGCTGACGTCACGCTCCTGCTCCTGGCCAACAGCGGCGTCGGCGGAGAGTCGCACCAGGTCTCGCTGGCCGCGTCCCGACGACTGGTCGCCTACCTCCTGCAGTCCTTCCGGGCCGGCCACACCGAACCCTTGCCCCCGCCTCCCCCGCTGGCACTGCACCACATTCACCGACCTCCGCCCCGCCGCTAGGACTGCTCCCCGTCCCGTGGGCATCCGGGCTTCGAAAGCATCTCGTTGCGCCCTTGGTCGCGGCGCTGCTATTGCAACGCCGCTACACCCTGGACGCGACCGCCCGGGCCGCGAGCTGACCCGCCAGTGGCCGCGCACTAGACTGCGACCTCGATGGACGCCCAGCCCACCACCACCGAGACCCGCCCGTGTGCCCACTGTGGACGGCCGGTGCCGCAGCGTGTCGGCGCGGGTCGACCGTTTCGTTACTGCCGGGACAACGACGGCGCCTGCCAGCGGGCCTCCCGCAACAGCCGGATGCGTCACCGCAACGCCCCCGGCCTGCCCGGCCAGGTGGCCCGCACCTGGGAGGCGGTGGACCGCCTCGATCAGATCGTCGAGACGTTGACCGAGTCGCTGCACGCCGAGTTGTCCCCGGTGGGTGTGCAGCGGCAGCTCGCCCAGGCTCGCGCGGAGGCCGCCACCGAGATCGCGGCGGCGCAGACCGAACGCGACGAGGCCCGCGACGACGCCGAGACCGCGGCCGCCGACGCGGCGCGTGCCCGGGAGCAGGCCCGGGGCGCTCTCGCCGATGCCGACGACGCCCGGCAGCGCGCCGAGCAGGCCGTGCGGCAGGCCGCCGCGGCCGACGAGCGGGCGCAGCGCGCCGAGGTTGCCCGCGATCAGGCCCGGCACGACGTCAGTGCCGCCGAGGCGTTGCGTACCCAGGCCGAACGCGACCGCGACCAGGCCCGCGTCGAGGTGCGCGACCTGCGCACGGAACGCGACGCCGAGCGGCAGCGGGTGGCCGACCTGAGCGTGGAACGCGACGCGGCGCGCGCCGACGCCGAGCGGGCCACCCGGGCCGCCGCCGAGGCGACCGAGCGGGCCGGGCGATGGCAGGCCGAGGTGCAGGACGTGCGGCGCCAGATCGAGCAGGCCCGCGCCGACGCCGCACGGGCCCGCGCCGAGGCCGCCGACGCCGCTCGCGCGCGGGAGCAGGCCGACCGGGCCCGCGACCGCGCCCAGGTCGCAGCTCTTGCGGCCGACGACGCCCGGCAGGAAGCCGCGGAGCTCGCAGCGCGGCTGCGCGCGGAGCTCGCCGCCACGGCCGCCCACCGCGACACGCTCACCGCCGAGCTGACCGCCGCCCGGCAGGCCGCGGCGACCGCCGAGGGCAGCGTCACCGCCCTGACGGTACGGCTCGACGCCGCCGAAACCGACCGGGACCTGGCCCAGCGACGGGCGGCGCAGCTCGGTGACCAGGTCAGCGACCTGGCGCTGGCGCTGGCGCGGCTCGGTTCCGCCAAGCCCGACGACGCCACCCGGTGATCGCCGCGCAACCTTCGCTAGGCTCGGACGGTTAACATCCCCGGTGGCAGCGGACAAACATCCCCGTTGCGACCCGCCTGGGGATCACCTGGCCGGGTGTCCGTCCCGGCCGGCTACCCTTGGTCGCGGCCCACCCGTGGACGCCTCACGCCCTCGGGCGGGAATGGCTCGACGGGAACGCACCGTTACACCCAGAAGACCAGCACCACGAACGAGGGGAAGTCGATCATGGGCGAGCGTATGCTGCGCGGAAGCCGCCTTGGCGCGGTGAGCTACGAATCCGACCGCAACACGGAGCTCGCGCCGCGTCAGACCCGCGAGTACCTCTGCGCCAAGGGCCACCAGTTCGAGGTGCCGTTCGCCGTCGACGCCGAGGTCCCGATGACCTGGGAATGCAAGTTCGACGGCAGCGTCGCCCGACTCGTCGACGGCAACGAGCCGGAGCAGAAGAAGGCCAAGCCACCGCGTACCCACTGGGACATGCTGCTGGAGCGGCGCTCGATCGCCGAGCTTGAAGACATCCTTGAGGAGCGCCTGCAAGAGGTTCGGACCCGTCGCGGCCGCGCCTGAGCCGCACGACGCACAACGACGGCGCCCCCGGGGTTTTCCCCGGGGGCGCCGTCGTGTCTGTGGCTCAGTGGTGTGGCTGGCCTTGTCTCAGTGGCGACCCGGCTCGATGATCTCGCCCTCGATGGCCCGACCGCCGTCGACCACGACCGGCTGTTCCGGCTGCGGGGCCGGTTGCGGCGCACCTTGGCGCACCCGCACCGTGCGGGGCCCGAACAGGTCACCGGCGACCATCGACGACACCCGCCGCTCGGTGGTGCGTCGCACCCCGGCGCGGGCCAGTCGACGCACCGGCGGCACCAACAGCAGCAACCCGATCAGCCCGCTGACCAGACCGGGCACCGCCAGCAGCAGCGCGCCGGCCAACCCGACGAGGCCGTCGGTCACCTGCCCACCCGGTGGCTGCCCGGCCGCCGCGGCGGTGCGGAAGCCACGCCAGGCGCGCATCCCCTCGCGGCGCAGCAGCACCAGCCCCAGCAGGGACGCGGCGAACACCAGCAGCACCGCCGCCCCGAACCCCAGGGCGTGCCCCACACCGACGAACACCGCCAGTTCCAGTACCACCGCCAGCAACAGGGCCAACGGTACGAACCTCAGTCCTCGGCGCATCTCACCTCATCGCCATTCCCGCGACACCATGGACGTGTCCCGCTCATCCAGCATGACACGGCCGCGCTCACGGCCACCGCGCCTGACCGGTGGACGTGCCGTGCAGGCCACGGCGTACCGCCTGCCGCCGGTCCTGCACACCCCAGGCGGTGATCCGCCACAGCGCCTCGGCGACGATGCGCGGGCTCATCTTGCTGTCCCCGCGTTCCCGTTCGGCGAAGGTGATCGGCACCTCCACGATCCGCACCCCGGCCCGGTGCGCCAGTCGGGACAACTCCACCTGGAACGAGTAGCCCTGCGACGTCACCGACCCCAGGTCGATGGCGTCCAACGCGCCCATCCGGTACACCCGGTAGCCGCCGGTGGCGTCCGAGACGGGCATGCCCAACGCGAGACGCGCGTACAGGTTGCCGCCGCGCGACAGCAGCAGCCGCCGCAGCGGCCAGTTCACCACCTGCGCACCGCTTGTCCACCGTGACCCGATCACCACGTCGGCGTCCCGGGCGGCGTCCAGCAGCGCCGGCAGGTCTTCGGGCGCGTGCGAGCCGTCGGCGTCCATCTCCACGACCGCCTCGTAGCCACGCTCCCGCGCCCAACCGAACCCGGCCAGGTACGCCGCGCCGAGGCCCTGCTTGCCCTGGCGGTGCAGCACCTGCACGTGCGCGTCACCGTCGGCGAGGGCGTCCGCGATCGCACCGGTGCCGTCGGGGCTGTTGTCGTCGGCGATGAGGATCTGCACCGCCGGGACGGCGCGCCGGACCCGACCCACGATCGCGGCGATGTTGTCGGCCTCGTTGTAGGTGGGGATCACCACCAGCACCCGGCCCACACCGGGCACCTCGTCCGGGCGTCGGATCGTATCGGTCGCCTGGATCATGGTTCCTCCGCTCCCGCCGGCGTACCGGCTGTTGCTATCCGGGCATGACCCGCTGCCGTCGGCGCAGCACCGCCGCGCCGACCAGGGCCGCCACGGCCAGCGCGGCGAGCGCCACCTCCGGCCACCAGCCGAGGCGGGTGGCCAGGGTACGTCCGTCGTCGAGCCGCAACTGCCGCACCACGACCTCCCGGGTGTTGAACCCGGTGGCATCGCTTACCCGCCCGTCGGGTGCGACGAACCCGGACACGCCGACCGTCGACGCCATCAACGCCGGCCGGCCGTGCTCCACCGCCCGCAGCCGCACCATGGCCAACTGCTGGCGGGCCTCCGCCACGTCGAAGGTGGCGTTGTTGGTCTGCACCACCAGCAGTTGCGCGCCACCGACGACGGTGTCGCGCACCACATCGTCGTACGCGACCTCGAAGCAGATCACGTCACCGAGCACGGCCGGGCCGGCGCGTACCACGCCCGGGGTGCTTCCGGGCACGAAGTCGCTGCGGATCAGGTCGACCTGCTTGCTGACCTTCCGGGCGATGTCGCGCAGCGGCACGTACTCGGCGAACGGCACCGGGTGGCGCTTCGTGTACAGCTGACGCATGTCGGCGCCGGTGCCGGGCCGCCACAGGATGCCCGCGTTGCGGACCTGCCCGGGGCCGGGGCCGAGCAGCACCGCGCCGACGAGGATCGGCGCGTGAACGGTGTCGGCGGCCTGGGAGATCCGCGCCCCGGCCTCGGGATTGCGCAGCGGGTCGATGTCGCTGGAGTTCTCCGGCCACACCACCAGGTCGGGTTGCCGTTCCTGACCGGCGGCGACCCGCCCGGCCAGCTCGATGGTGGCGTCGACGTGGTTGTTCAGCACCGCCTGCCGTTGGGCGTTGAAGTCCAGGCCCAGCCGCGGCACGTTGCCCTGCACGATCGCCACAGTGACCGTGGCGCCCGACCCTTCGGTGGCGCCCGGCACCAGCAGACCCACGGCGGTCAGCGCGACCGCCACAGCGGCCGGTACGCCCACCGGCGCCCACCGCCGTACGGGCGGGCCACCCTGCGGGCCGCCACCGTGCGGTGCGTCGTCGTGCGGGGTGCGCCTGGCGGTGGCCCAGCCCCGCCAGGCGGCGGTGACCAGTAACCCGCCGACGAGCGCCGTCGCGAAGGTCACCAGCGGCACACCGCCCAGGGAGGCCAGGCGCAGCAGCGGCGAGGTGTCCTGGCTGAACGCCAGCCGCCCCCACGGGAACCCCCCGAACGGGGTGCGGTCGCGCAGCGCTTCCTGCCCCACCCACAGCAGCCCGGTCAGCACCGGCCACGCCCAGCGGCTGCGGTCGGCCAGCGGTGACACCCAGGCGGTGGCCGCGCCCAGCAACGCCAGGTAGCCGGCCTGCAGCAGCGACAGCAGCACCCACGGCAGGTAGCCGGTGTGCAGGTTCGTCCAGGCCAGCAGCGGGGCGAAGAACGCCACCCCGGTGAGGAAGCCCAGGCCGGCGCCGGCACGCAACCGCCGTCGGTGCGCGGCGGCGGCCAGCATCGCCACGCCGACCGGCGCGAGCGGCCACACCCCGTACGGGGGGAACGCCAGCAGCAGGGCCAGCCCGGCGACCACGGCCAGGGGCGCGGCGATCCTCAGCGGCAGCGGCCGGCCGGTGACGACTGGCCGGGGCAGCGCTGCCGGGGTGTGGGTCTCATCCCGGTCCAGGGTCGTCACCGCTTCACCTCGATCACGGGGCGAAGGCTACCTGGCTGGCGGGTGCACCGACCGCATCGGGCCGCCGGGCACGGACCGCCCAGGGGGAATGAAATCGGGGCGCGGCTGACGCCGCGCCCCGATGCTCCCAGGCCCTTCCCGGCCGGTGTGGCGAGGATGGGGCACGACGACCTTCGGACCGACCAGGCGTGGACTGGCTGCCCCCGCCGGGCCGTTGTCTACTGGCCGTGCACCTCACCCTGCCCGTACACCGGTAACCGCGGCCGGTTCGCGCCGCCCCGCCGACCCCCGCCCGCTGGACCTGGCCGCCGCGACTTGACGCTGAAAATGTCGCTCGGCCAGCGGACGAGAGGACGAAGCGAACAACAGCCGCTTCCCGTGGTAGGACTCAAAGACGGTACGTGCCGACCCCCGTCCGTTGTCAACCCACCCCCGGCCTGTCGTGTGTTGCGACACGGCGTGTCGGTCGGCGAGTCTCAATGCCTGCGGAGGTGGTGGCGCAGCAGCGCCCCCGCCGCCGCCCGGTGTTCCTCGGCCAGCAACCCCCCGGCGGCGAGCACATAGTCGGCGTCGACCACCGCGGCGGCGGCGCGTGGCAACGCCCACCCGCCGGCGTGATCGGCGAGGACCGCCGCCAGCACCTGCCGCGACGCCTCGGTCGGCGCGTGCCGCAGCACCCCACCGGAACCCACCAGCAGCCGCACGTCGCGCAGGTCCCGCCCGGCCCGCTCACCTGTGGCGGCACCCCGGGCGTGGCGCCGTAACGCCACCGTCGCCGCGAGGGTGGCGATGCGGGCGTCCACGGCCCGTTCGACATCGTCGACGGCCAGGAACGCCGGGTCGGCGGCCCGGCGCGCCGCGGCGGCGGCCAGGTCGTCGGCTTCACCCGCGGCGAGCAGCCGCTCCTCGGCGGCGGCACGCACCACCTGAGGGGCACTCCACCGCATGCCCAGGTCACCCTCCACGGTGCGGGCCCGCCACAGGGTGCCGGCGACCTCCCTGGCGGGCCCGGTGGCGCGTTCGTCGGGGGTGAGCACCGAGTACACGTCGGTGGTGGCGCCTCCCACGTCGACCACGGCGAGGTCACCGCCGATGCTGTCGGCGAGCACCTCCACACCGGTGAGCACCACGTCGGGGGTGGCTGCCCGCACCAGCCGCGCGAAGCGGGTGCCCTTCGACAGCCGTTTACCGCCGATGACGTGACGCAGGAACACCGCGCGGATCGCCGCCCGCGCCGACGCGGGAGCGAGCACCCCGATGCGCGGCAGCACGTTCTCCGCGCCCGTCACCGGCACCCCGGCGGCCTCCAGCAGCCCGGTCGCCTGCTCGCGTACGTCGCTGTTGCCGGCGAACACCACCGGCACCCGCCAACGGGCACGGGCCAGGCGGGTCGCGTTGTGGGTGATCGTCTCGGCGTCACCGCCGTCGGTGCCACCGACGAGCAGCACCACGTCCGGTCGGGCCGCCCGTAACGCCGTCAGGTCCGCCGCGCCGAGCCGACCGGCGGCCACGTGCACCACGTGCGCTCCGGCGGACAACCCGACCCGCTGGCCCGCCTGCGCGGTCACCAGCGGCTCGTAGCCGATCACGGCCAGCCGCAACCCGCCACCGGCCGACGAGCACACGTACCACGGCACGTCACGCACACCGAGCCCGGCGGTGGCCGCCGCGACCGCGGTGTCCAAGCCGTGCAGCACATCGGTGCCCACCGTCGTCGGCGCGGCCGCCGCCCCCACCAGCACACCCGCGGCAAGGTCCACCACCGCCACCTTGGTGTACGTGGACCCGACGTCCGCGCAGACCGCCAGGCTCACGAGCCCTCCTGTTCGCGGCTGCGGGGCTCGCAAACCCGGCTCACTCCTCGCGACTCACTGTGACGGCGGGAACGACCACGGTGCCGGTCGCGGTGACCGCCACGATCGGCGGGTCGAGGACCTCGGCGGCGGACTCGGAGCGGTCCGGGCGGCCCCGGCACACCACCGCGCAGCTGAACTCCAGGGTGCGGCTGCGGGTGCCGACCCGGGACACCTGCGCGGTCACCTCCACCACGTCACCGGCGCGGATGGGCGCGGTGAACCGCACGTCGGAGTACCCGGCGAACAGACCCTCGTCGGAGTCGGTGCGGATGCACACCTCGGTCGCCACGTCCCCGAACATCGCCAGGGCGTACGCCCCGTCGACGAGGTTCCCGGCGTAGTGGGCGTGCGAGTACGGCACGTACCGCCGGTGCGTCACCGTCAAGCCGAGCCTGGAGTCGGTCATGCGCTCGCCTTCCGCTGTGTGATCAGGGCGTGCACGAGGTAGCTGGCCACCTCGCCGGGCGTGGTACCCCGGCCGAAGATGCGGTCCACGCCCAGTTCGTCGGTCATCGTCTCGTCGAAACGGGGGCCACCGACGATCAGCAGTGGCCGCCGGCCTGCCGGCATCGCCTCGCGGAACGCGGCGGACATCTCCCGGGTGTTGTGCAGGTGCGCGTCGCGTTGGGTGACCACCTGCGACACGAGCACCGCGTCGGCTTTCTCCACCCGGGCGGTCTCCACCAGCTCCGGCACGCTGACCTGCGCACCCATGTTGGTGACCTTCAACTCCCGGTAGTACTCCAGGCCCTTCTCCCCCGCGATGCCCTTGACGTTGAGGATCGCGTCGATGCCCACGGTGTGCGCGTCGGTGCCGATGCACGCACCGACCACGGACAGCTTGCGCCGCAACCGCTGTTTGATCACCGTGTTGACGTCCTTCGCCGACAGCAACGCGAAGTCCCGCTCCACCACCTGCACCGCGTTCAGGTCGACCAGGTGGTTGACCCGCCCGTAGACCACGAAGAAGGTGAACCCGTCACCCATTCCCTTGGCGTGCACCACCATCGCCGGGTCGATGCCCATCCGGTTGGCCAACTGCACCGCCGCGCCCTCGGCCCGCTTGTCGTGGGTCACCGGGAGGGTGAACGACACCTGCACCATCCCGTCGCCGGTGGTGTCCCCGTACGGCCGCACGATGTGTCTCTGCGCCCCGCCGCTGTGCTCGCTCACGCCGCCGCCTCCAGGATGTCGGTGGCCGGGTTGCAGTAGTCCGCCTCGTGCGCGGCGACCCCGGCCAGGCCCTTACCCCGATCCGCCGGCCGCTTCATGATCCCGAACGTGCCCTCGGCGATCGCCGTGAGCAACGTCTGCTCCCCGATGCGTTCCAACAGGTCCAGCGCCTCACCGAGGACCTGGTTGGCCCGGCGTCGGATGAACCCGCCGGGGGCGGGCACGAAGTCCTCGTGCAGGCCACCGGCCGCGCCCAGCACGTACCGCACGTTCTGCAGGGCGATGTCCCGGTCGGACAACCATGGCGTCACCACCGCCTCGGTCATCATCCCCACCAGCAGGATGCCCTGACCGGTCAGCGCGCCCGCCAGGTTGAAGAACCCGTCGAGCAGGTTGCCCCGGAACACGTCACCGGTCATGTGTTTCGTCGGCGGCATCCACTTCAGCGGCGCGTCGGGGAACAACTCCCGGGCCAGCAACGCGTGCGCCAACTCCAACCGGAACGACTCCGGCACCTCCGGGTTGATCTCGAACGCGTGCCCCAACCCCAACTGCCAGTCCGCCAACCCCGCCTCGTGCGCGAAGAACTCGTTGAGCAGCTGCGACACCGTCACCGTGTGCGCCTCGTCGACCGCGTCGGCGGTGGTCAGGTAGTTGTCCTCACCAGTGTTGATGATGATCCCGGCGCGGGCGTGCACCTGCCGGGAGAACCGCTGGTCGACGAACGTACGCACCGGGTTGATGTCACGAAACAGGATCCCGTACATCGAGTCGTTCAACATCATGTCGAGCCGTTCAAGGCCCGCCAGGGTCGCCATCTCCGGCATGCACAACCCCGACGCGTAGTTGGTCAACCGCACGTAACGGCCAACCTCCTTCGACGACTCGTCCAGGGCGGCACGCATCAGCCGGAAGTTCTCCTGCGTGGCGTACGTGCCGGCGAACCCCTCCCGGGTCGCGCCCTCCGGCACGTAGTCCAGCAACGACTGCCCGGTCGAACGGATCACCGCGATCACGTCCGCGCCCGCCCGCGCCGCGGCCTGCGCCTGCGGAATGTCCTCGTAGATGTCCCCGGTCGCCACGATCAGGTAGATCCACGGCCGCTGCGCCGGATCACCGTGGCGCTTCACGAGACGGTCCCGCTCGGCGCGCCGCCGGTCGATACGCCGAATGCCCGCGCCGACCGCCTTGCGGGCCGCCGACCGGGCCGCCGTGGCGGCCCGACCGGTGGGCTGGGCGAAACGCACCGACCCGGCGGCGGCCTTCTGCGCCAGCAACGTCACATCGGTGCTGCCCTCGCGGACCAGGGCGTCGAACACCGGCACCGCCACCCCATGACCCAGCCCCACATCCGCGGCGACCGCGTCGACGAGACGGTTGACCCACGGGATGCCGTCCGGGTCGGCGCCGGTCACCCCGGCCAACCGCAGCACCGCCCGCTCCACCGACACCGTGGTGTGGCTACGCGCCAGGTCCACCACCGGCTGCCCGGCCCGACGCGCCAACTCCCGCGCCCGCGCCACCAGCACCGGATCAAGATCAAGCTTGCTGGTCACGCCGTCGCCCCCGCCACATCGATCAACCGCTCGCTCACGACGACCCTTCCTGATAGATGACCTCACCGCGCAGCACCAGGCTCCGGCACGTCGGCAACGGCGTCGGGTCGTCCGGACCCCGCAACTCCGGGTCCTCGGCCAGCAGCACCGGCAGACCCCGCTCCACCCCCGCCGGCGTCGACCACACCGCGAACGTCGCCGGCGCACCCAACGCGAGGACCCCCTCGACGTCCAGGTGCACCGCCCGCCACCCACCACGGGTGTGCGCCGCGAACGCCGCCCGCACACTCATCCGCTGCGCCGGGTTGTGGTGCGCCGCCGCGGCCCGCACCGACCCCCACGGGTCCAGCGGCGTCACCGGCGAATCCGACCCGAACGCCAACGCCACACCGACACCGTGCATCGCACCCATCGGGTTCGACTCCAACGACCGGTCCAACCCCAACCGCGACTCGTACATCCGACCCGCACCACCCCACAACCGGTCGAACGCCGGCTGCATGCTCGCCACGATCCCGTACTCCACGAACCCGGCGATCAACCGCTTGTTCATGACCTCCGCGTGCTCGATACGGTGCCGGGCGGCCCGCAGCCGCTCCACACCCACCGTCCGCGCCGCACCCGCGAACCCCTCCAGCACCGTGCCGATCGCCGCGTCACCGATCGCGTGGAACCCACCCTGCAGGCCGTGCGCCACACAATCCAGCAGATGATCACGCACCTGCTCGGCCGTCAGGTACCCGTGCCCGCAGCCGTCACCATCGCCGTACGCCTGCGACACGTGCGCCGTCCGCGAACCCAACGCCCCGTCGGCGAACAGGTCACCACCGGCGCCCACCGCACCCAACTCGCGGGCCCGCGCCGCGCCACCCAGCTCACCCCAGTACCCGTACACCTCCGGCAACCCCGCACCGGAGATGCCCAGCAGGCCGGTGAAGTCCTCCTCGTCGGAGATGTCCGGGCCACCGCACTCGTGCACCGCAGCGATTCCCAGCGACGCCGCGTGGGCAAGGGCCACCCGCTGCGCGGCGACCCGCTGCGCCCGACTCACCGACCCCTGCGCCGCCGCCCGCACCACATGATGCGCGTCGCGACGCAACCACCCGGACGCGTCGTAACCGGCAGCCTCCACCACCTGCGGACACGCCGCCAGCAGCGCCGACGACACCAACGCCGAGTGGATCGACGCCTGCGACAGATACACCCGACGACCACCGGCCGCCCGGTCCAACGCCGCCGCGTCCGGCAACGTCGGGTCCGACCAGCCCGACTCGTCCCAGCCGTGCCCCAGCACCACCGCGTCACCCGGCAGACCCGCCGCGAAACCCGCCACCGCGTCGAGCAACTGCCCCGCCGAGCGCACCCCGGACAACTCCAACCCGGACAACGCCAACCCGGTGTCGGTGGCGTGCACGTGCGCGTCGACGAACGCCGGCGTCACCAACGCCCCACCCAGGTCCACCACCCGGTCGGCCGGCGGCGCGTCACCGTCGGTCCCCAACCAGGCAATCCGCCCACCGGACACCAGCAGCGCGGTCGCACTCGGGTCGGCGGGGCAGTGCAGCACGCCGCCGCGGTACAACGTCGAGGGGTTCGTCATGGCCTCAGTCTGCCGCGATCCGCGCCGCGAACAGCTGACGCACCCCCGGCTCGGCGCGCAGCAGCCCCAGCGCCAACTCCGCGTGCCCCGGCACGTACCCGTTGCCCACCAGCATCGTCACGTCCGCGGCAAGTCCTTCCGCGCCCAACGCGGCCGCGGAGAAACTCGTCGCCATCGAGAAGAAGATCACTGTGCCGCCGTCGGCGGTGGCCAACACCGCCCCGTGCTCACACCCCGGCACGTCGACGCAGACCACCGTGACGTCCGCCGGGACACCCAGTGCGGTGGTCACCGCCGTGGACAGCCCCACCGGGTCCCGCGCGTCGGCCAACGCCACCACCGACGCCAGACCGGCCGCCGTCAGCGCGTCCCGCTCCGCCGCCACCGGAACCACCCCGACGGTACGCCCGGCGCCTGCCCGCCTCGCCGCGGCGAGGGACAGCGACCCGCTCTTGCCCGCCCCGCCGATCACCGCGACCCGCACCGGCGTCGGGTCACCGGTGCGACGACGCTCCTCCACGTAGCGCGACACCACCCGGGCGGTCAGCGCGGGTGCCCCACACACGTCCAGCACCGCGAGGGACAACTGCGGGTCCTCGTCGTCGGGCAGCACCGCGGCGATGGAACGGGCGAACAGGATCGCCCACCCGTCACACGGCACCTGCTCGCTGCGCCCGTCCCAGCGGGCCAGCCCATCGGTCACCACCAGCGGCGTCAGCGTCAACGACACCAGGCTCGCGACCCGCTCCCCCGGCTTCAGCCCGAGCGGGGAACGTCGGCCGGCCTCCTCGACCGTGCCGATCAGCATCCCGCCGGAACCGGTCACCGGGTTCTGCATCTTGCCCCGCGTCGCGATGATCTCCAGCACCTCGGCGCGGACCGCGTCGCCGTCCCCACCGTGCTTCTCCGACAACTGCCGGAAGCTCGCCGCGTCCAGGTTGAGCCGCTGCACCCGGATCCGCACCTCGTTCGGCGCGATCGCCGCCGACGTGTCCAGGCGCCAAGCCGCCTGCGGCAGCACCCCCGTCGGTTGTACGACGCGGTGCAGTCCCACCGGTGACGTCACGCCGACCTCCCCTGCCCAGCCGCTCGAAGCCCCGGTCAAGGCTCGCGTAACGGGAAAACTTACGGCAGACTAGTTTCTACGCCGGATATTTTCCAGTAGCCTTCGAGCTTCGATGATCAGCCGCAACACCGAGGAGGGGCCGTGACCCAGACCCAACCGGTTGAGACCATCCCTCAACCCCGTCACGCCCCGGTCGCCGTACCGACCGCCGGGCAGCCGTACGAATACCACCGCCGCCCCCTGGTCGAACCCGACTGGACCCGCTTCCCCGGCTGGCGCCACGTCACCCGCGACCAGTGGGAATCCGCCCAGTGGCAGCGCGTCAACTGCGTCAAGAACATCAAGCAGCTCCGCACCGTCTTCGGCGACCTCATCGACGAAAGCTTCTACACCGACCTTGAGGCCGACCAACAGGCCCTGGCCACCATGTCGATGCTCGTACCACCCCAAATGATCAACACGATGGTGCCGTTCGCGCCCCTCACCACCGAGGCGCTGCTCGCCGACCCCATCCGCCGCTACATGATCCCGGTCGCCTCCGACCGACGCACCGACTGGCCCTCACACCCCTACGCCAGCCGCGACAGCCTCCACGAGCACGACATGTGGGTCGCCGAAGGCCTCACCCACCGCTACCCCACCAAGGTCCTCGCCGAACTGCTCTCCACCTGCCCCCAGTACTGCGGGCACTGCACCCGCATGGACCTCGTCGGCAACTCCACCCCCGCCGTCGACAAGCTCAAGCTCACCCTCAAGCCCGTCGACCGCTACGACGCCCACATCGGCTACCTCAAAACCCACCCCGGCGTACGCGACGTCGTCGTCTCCGGCGGAGACGTAGCCAACGTCCCCTGGCGCAACCTCGAGTCCTACCTCATGCGCCTACTCGAACTGGAAACCGTCCGCGACATCCGACTCGCCACCAAAGCCCTCATGGGCCTCCCCCAGCACTGGCTACAACCCGACGTCGTCGAAGGCCTCGAGCGCGTCGCCCGCACCGCCGCCCGCCGCGGCGTCAACCTCGCCATCCACACCCACGTCAACCACGCCCAGTCACTCACCCCACTGGTCGCCAAGGCCGCCCAGACCGCCCTCGACGTCGGCGTCCGCGACGTCCGCAACCAGGGCGTCCTCATGCGCGGCGTCAACGCCACCACCCCCGAGCTGCTCGACCTCTGCTTCGCGCTACAGGGCGAAGCCGGGATCCTGCCGTACTACTTCTACATGTGCGACATGATCCCCAACGCCGAACACTGGCGGGTCCCGGTCTGGCACGCCCAGCAACTCCAACACGACATCATGGGCTACCTGCCCGGCTACGCCACCCCACGCATCGTCTGCGACGTGCCCTTCGTCGGCAAACGCTGGGTCCACATGCTCACCGACTACGACCGCGAACGCGGCATCTCCTACTGGACCAAGAACTACCGCACCTCCATCGAATCCGCCGACCTGGAGGCGCTCAACAAGCGCTACGCCTACTACGACCCAATCGACACCCTGCCCGCCGGCGGACAGCAGTGGTGGACCGACCACCGCGACGACTGACCACCAACCAACCGCAGCCGGCGCCGCCTCGATCAACTGTGCCGAGGCGTCTCCTCGCCGCGGATCCCGGCGAGGACGAGATCGGCAAGCTTGCCGATCACTCGAGCGCTCACCGCCGGCGGCAGCCGCCGCAGTGACGCGATGGCCAGCAGGCCAGCCCGAACATCGTCCACGTCGACACCATCGCGGAGCACGCCCGCAGCCCGTGCGCGAGCGACCAGCACGGCCAACGCCTGGGCGTGCTCCCGACGCTCCGCACCGAAGGCAGCAGCCAGGTCGCCAGCGCCCAGCAGCGCCTCGTTGAGTGCCTGGTCATGGATCTGCCGATCGGCGAAATCGAGGACCGTCCCGGACAACGCCCGCCACGGGTCCGGGTCATCCAAGGCGCGGCGCATCTGCACACCGCAGGCCTCGACACGTTCCGCGAGGACCGTGGTGACCAGCTCCGTACGGGTAGGAAAATGGCGGTACAGGGTCGCCACACCGATCCCCGCCCGTCGGGCCACCTCACGCATAGGCGCGTCAAGCCCCCCTGCGGCGAACGTCTCCCGCGCTGCCGCCACGACCCGCTCACGATTGGATCGGGCGTCA
This sequence comes from Micromonospora sp. DT201, assembly GCF_049841575.1. Classification (NCBI taxonomy): domain Bacteria; kingdom Bacillati; phylum Actinomycetota; class Actinomycetes; order Micromonosporales; family Micromonosporaceae; genus Micromonospora; species Micromonospora sp. DT201. Next base: position 152,706 of record NZ_JBNCKP010000013.1, read on the forward strand.
GCACGCTGCTTCTGAGGCATCTTCGACCCTCCCCCTTCTCACTTCACCCCACAGCGGAACAGCTGCTCCGTTTCCGACCTACGGTACTGCTACGACCACGTAACCGAGGCAGAGGAACGCAGATGTTCGCAGTGCAGTTCGACCGATTCGGCCCACCAGAAGTGCTTCATTTCGCCACCGCCGACGCGCCACGACCAGGACCCGGCCAGATCCGCATCCGCGTACAGGCCGCCGGGGTCTCCCCCGTCGACGTCGGCCTCCGCTCGGGCCGCACGCCAATGAGCGCCCGGTTGCCGCTACCGCACATTCCCGGCGTCGACGCAGCCGGAGTCGTCGACGAGATCAGCGACGACGTCGACGGCGTGGCCATCGGCGACCACGTCTTCGGAGTCGTAGACGTCGCAAAACTCGGCGGAGCGACCGCGCAATTCGCGGTACTGCACCTCTGGGCACACAAACCGACCGCCATGCCCTGGGCGCAAGCGGGCGCAGCCGGCTCCAGCACCGAGACCGCCACCCGGGCCCTCGACCTACTGGACCTACAGCCCGGCATGACACTCCTGATCGACGGCGCCACGGGCGGCGTGGGCAGTATCGCCGTCCAACTCGCCACCGCCCGCGGCATCCGCGTCATCGGCACCGCCCGCACCGACAACCACGACTTCCTCCGCACACTCGGGGCGACACCGGTCACCTACGGGCCCGGCCTCGCAGACCGGGTCAACGCCCTGGGTACGACCCGAGTGGACCGCGCACTCGATGTCGCCGGCGCCGGGTCCCTGCCCGAACTACTCCAACTGACCGGCAGCACGGCAACCGTGGTGACCCTGGCCGACTTCACCGCACCCGCACAGGGCATCCGCCTGTCCATGGGGCAACTGGCCGGTGAGCCCGACGGCCGGCACGGCCTGAACACCGCAGCCGAGTTGTTCACCGAAGGCCGGTTCACGGTGCCGATCGACGCAACCTTCCCCATCCAGAAGGCGGCCGACGCACACGAGACGGCCGAGCACGGATCCCGCCGCGGCAAAATCGTCCTGACCATCGACGACTGACCCGCGACACCCCCGGACACACCTGCCGGTCAGCCGGCGGCCAACACCTCGGACAACGGTGCCGGCACCAGGTCACGCTCACGCAACCCGGCCAGGATGTGCGGCAGCGCCTCATCGGTCATCGCGGCGTTCGCCTCGGTCACATGCATGATCACCACCGACCCGGGGCGGACGTGGTCCAACACCGCCCGCACCAACGGCTTCCACGCCGTCGCGAACGGATCCCCGCTGACCACGTCCCCGTCGACCACCGTCACACCCAGCGGCGCCAGGGCGTCCAGCGCCGCTGGGTCGTGGCAGAGCCCCGGAAACCGGAAGTACCGGGTCTGCCGACCCCCGTACGGTTCGATCACCTCGAACGTCTTCGCCACGTCGCCGCGCAACTCGCTGACGGGCTGCGCGGGCAGGTCGTAACAGTCCCCGGTGAACGCCGCATGCCCGTACGTGTGGTTGGCCAACTCGAAGCGCGGATTGTCGGCGATCCGCCGGGTCACGTCCGGATACCGCTGCACCCACTTGCCTGTCAGGAAGAAGGTCGCCGGCACCTCCTCCCGCTCCAGCAGGTCGAGGATGCGCAGGTTCGCGTACGACTTCACTCGGCCGGTGCGCAGGTTCTTCAGCATCCCGTCGGTCATGTCCGCGTCGAAGGTCAACGCGACCCGGTTACCGGTCCGCGGCCCGTGGTCGACCACCGGTGGCCGGCTTCCCACCCGCGTCGTCCCGGGCACCGTGGCAACCGTCGGCGTCGGAACCGCCCGCGATGCGGTACCGCTGACCGACGGCACGACAGGAGAGGCGGACGAACCAACGAAGACCGGCCCGTCCGGTGGCACCCGGGTTGCCGCGCACCCGGCACTGCCGACAACGGCCGCCGCCACCAGTACGCCGCACCACAACGGGCGAAGCCAAGGTCGGATCACGCCGCCGATCATCGCAGACGCGAGAACGCCTCACCGTCCCGTCCGCCGCGCCGCACTGTCATGTCCCCGCCCGCCGCGCCGATCTTGCAGTTTCGGTTGTCGATATGAGTGGGATGCCCCTTGTGTCGGGACAGCAAGCGCAAGATCGCGGAGCGAGGACAGGGTTACGGCAGGTTGGCGCGGGGCGCGTACATGATGACCGCGACGCCGAGCAGGCAGAGGGCCGCGCCGGCAAGGTCCCACCGGTCCGGGCGGAAGCCGTCCACCACCATCGCCCAACCCAACGAGCCGGCCACGAACACCCCGCCGTACGCGGCCAGGATCCGACCGAAGTTCGCGTCCGGCTGGAACGTGGCGACGAAGCCGTAGCAGCCCAACGCGACCACCCCGGCCGCGATCCACCACAGCCCGCGCTGTTCCCGCCAGCCCTGCCAGATCAGCCAGGCGCCGCCGATCTCGGCCAACGCGGCCAGCGCGAACAACACCAGCGAACGGAGCACGGTCACTGGGCGACTTTAGCCGCTGCACACGACGGGTCCCCGGGCGACGGTGCACCCGGGGACCCGTGGACCGCTCAGGTCACTTGGTGAAGGAGTCCTTCATGTTGCGACCGGCTTCCTTGACGTTCTGACCGGCTTGCTTGGCGCGCGCGTCGCTCTGCTGGCTGGCGCCCTCGCCACGCATCCGCTCGTTGTCGGTCATGTCGCCGACGCGCTCTCTCGCGGCGCCGGCCATCTGCTCAACCTTGTTTCGTGCCTTGTCGGTGAAGCTCATCGCGCCTCCTCGGTCTGGCGTCTGTCCCCGCTCGCTTGCCCGGTCTCCGGGTGCCGAAACCGGTGGTGCCGGTCGGCACACCGCGTAAGGCATCCTAGGAAGATAGGTTGAGGAACTCGCCGAACCGGCACAGCGACCGGACCGAGTCGATCTGGACCGGGCCTGGCAGGAACGCAGCACACAGTTTCGGACTGGCGGCGAGCAGGTCACCGTGCTGGTACGGGTGAACCCCGCCCGGCGTGAGGACCTGGTGGGCACCGCGCTGGCCATCCGCGCCGAAGAAGCCGACGCGGACGGCTGGCTGCGGCTGGAGGTCATCTTCCAGGACCCAAGACACGCCGAATGGGCGCTGTGGCAGCTGGCCACGAATGCGGAAGCCCTGGCCCCCCGTGGTTGCGCACCGCCCTGCACAACCGCGCCGCCGCAATCGTCTCCCGCTACGGAGACTCATCCTGACCGGAGTCGCCTCCCGCCATCGCCCGCGATAGTCGCGCTACCCCCTACATGGCGCCGGAAGCTACAGGAAGGGATAGATCGCCGGCACGCCCTCAGCCTTGCCTGACCGGATCAGCCGGTTTCCGGCGAGATGGGGGGCCGGGCGTGGGCCGCGTCGGCAAAGGTGGTGACCGGGTCCGTACCTCGGCGCCTGATGGCGGCTGCCGGCCTCTACGACCCAGCCGGCTCCGGCCGCATGCTGTTCGCGTTCTTCGCCACGATGGGCGAGACCGAGCGGGAGAACATCCGCGAGGCCACAGCAGTTGTACCTCCGGCGCCGGATCGGCCACGGCCATCTGCTTGAGCAGCACCTCGTGGAGCGGTTCGGCGAGCTGTCGCTCCTGCGCGGCGACGTTCTCCACATGGGGTCCTTCCGGTAGATCAGATTCCGTCGCAAGAACCTGTCTACCGAGGGCCCCACGCCCTGTCTCCGAGCCTCCGTCATGGACGCGATTCCCGTGCATCCCGACCTGGGCCCGGGCCCTTGTGGAGATCACCTCAGTGGACACACGGGTAGGTTCGGATGCGGAGTTTCATAGAAGTTCAGCTATGAAGCGCTATTTCGGTAGGGCGTTCCTCACAGAGGCTTCCATTGACGTCGCCTTCAGTAAGGAAATACCATTAATTACAATCACTAAGCTTTTATTTGCGCGTCTCGTAGGCGAAATCATGAACGCTTCGTCAAGCGTACCTTATACGCTCACCGACACTTGGAAATCCGTCATGAATTGCGGTAATGGATCGTCGTCAGTCATCCGGGAGTGAAGAAGATGGGCCAGCTAACCGGGAATTCGATGCTGAACCGTTCGCCGGTGGCGATTTACGACAGCGTGGCCGAACAGTACGACCGAGAGAGGTCGACGGCAACGTACGAGCAGAGACTAGAAATCTATCGCACCCTGATGGATGAGCACGCACCCACCGCACGCCGCGTTCTCGACCTGGGTTGCGGGACCGGGACGTTCACGCGGCTGCTCGCCGACCGCGGGTTCGACGTCGTAGGCCTGGACGCCTCGCGCGAGATGTTGCGGATCGCTGTCGGGTCTGAGCGCCCGCAAGGGTCTGCTGCCGTGACGTTTGTCCATGGCGACTTCATCAAGCTACCCAACCTGGGACAGTTCGACGTGGCGCTCACCGTCGGCGAACCCTTTAACTACCTCAAAGACGAGGCGGAACTGGTCCACGTGCTCAGGAACGTGGCGGCCGTGCTGGATTCTCCCGGCCTGCTGATCTTCGACGTGCTTAGCCGCCGCTCCTTCACCCGCATGACAAAGGTCCCGCACGTGGAGGAGGTGGCCGGGGTCATCCGCGTCATCAAGGGCGAGGCGGAGGACGACGCCACGCACATCAACATCAGGGAACGTAGATTCTCGCCCCATGGTGACCTATGGAAACTCGTTACGAACGTCCACCGGCACACTCTGTTCGATTCCGACGCCATTCGACGATGTGCGAGCCAGGCCGGATATGCCGGCGTGCAGTTGTACGGAATCCGCCAGGGGCGCCTGCAGGACAGATTCGATGATGAGCTGCACGCCTGGTGCATCGCGGTCGCGTGGAAACAGTAAAGCATTTCCGGAAATCGGGAATGTCTGCACGTGGCAGCTGTGCACCGTGTCCAACGAGCGCTGGCGACGGAGGGAGGTGATTAACATGGAGATTCGATGGATTCCCCCGGATTGGCTAGACGAAGACGACGCCTGACAGTCATTTGGGGGGTTCCGCGGTGCGACGACACCCGCGGAGCCCCCCGAACCGCTGGACTCGAAACCCCACCAGCAACTTCAGTCACAGACACACCAGCACGAAGCGTCCGTCACGGGCTGCTGGCACTGTCACAACCAGCGACGAAGACGTCGAGGACGGCACGGCTCCAGCTACAGATACTGGGCTGAAAGCTACGGGCGATCCATGCCGAGCTGACCTCAGTGGTTAACTGGCCGCATGGGAGAGCTCCTGCTGATCCGGCACGGCGAGACCACCTGGAGCGCCAGCCTGCGGCACACCTCGTACACCGACCTGGAGCTGACCCCCGACGGCGAGCGACAGGCTTGCACCCTCGCCGCGTTCCTCGCCGGCCGGCGGTTCGCGACCGTGCTGAGCAGCCCGCGCTCCCGGGCGCTGCGCACCGCGCAACTGGCCGGGCTCACCGTCGACGCCGTCGACGAGGACCTCAGCGAGTGGAACTACGGCGAGTACGAGGGCCGCACCACCGTCGACATCCATGAGGACCAGCCGCACTGGAACATCTGGACCGACGGCTGCCCCGGCGGGGAGTCACCCGCGCAGGTGGGCGAACGACTCGACCGGGTGCTCGCCCGCGTGACCCCGCTGCTCGACCAGGGCACCGTCGCGCTGGTCGGCCACGCGCACAGCCTGCGGGTCCTCGGCGCGCGCTGGATCGGCCTGCCGCCGTCGGAAGGCGGGCGACTGCGCCTGGAAACCGCCACGGTCAGCGCGCTCGGTCACGAGCACGGCCGGCAGGTCATCCTGCGGTGGAACCAGCCGGCTCCTCCGGCACCCGGGACCGCGACCGACTCGGTGCCGCAGCACTGATCTTCGGCGGCCGATTCTCGTACGGGGTGGACAGCACCACGGTGGTCCGGGTCGTGACGTTCGCCGACGTGCGGATCTCCTGCAGCACCCGCTCCAGATCGGTCGGGCTGGCCACCCGCACCAGCAGCATGTAGAAGTCCTCCCCCGCCACCGAGTAGCAGGAGTCGATCTCGGGCAGGTGAGCCAGCCGCTCCGGCGCGTCGTCCGGCTGCGACGGGTCGAACGGGCGGATCGCCACGAACGCGGTCAACGGGAGGTCCAGCGCCTCGAACGACACCCGCGCGGCGTACCCCTTGATCACCCCGCGCTGCTCCAGCCGGCGCACCCGCTGGTGCACGGCGGACACCGACAGCCCCACCTTCTCGGCCAGGTCGGTGTACGACAGTCGGCCGTCGGCGGTCAGCGCGGCGACGATCGCGCGGTCGATCTCTTCCACGGCGTGCAACCTACCGGGAAAACGGCCCGACGGCGACGAGGTACCCGTCGACAGTGCTGGCGGCGCGGCACGGTGGACCCACCTGCGCCCGCCACCGTTCGCGACTGCGGGGCTCGCGAGCTCACTCCTCGCGCTCACCGCAGCCGCACCACCGGCGTCTCGTTGGCCTGCTCAGCCCTTCGCCAGAGCTCGGGAAATCACCATCCGCTGGATCTGGTTGGTGCCCTCCACGATCTGCAACACCTTCGCCTCACGCATGTACCGCTCCACCGGATGGTCGGCCACGTAGCCGGCACCACCGAGCACCTGCACCGCGTCGGTGGTCACCCGCATCGCCATGTCGGTGGCGAAGAGCTTCGCCTTGGCCGCCTCGATGGCATACGGCCGACCAGCGTCGCGTAGCCGAGCCGCGGCGAGGGTCAGCGCACGGGCTGCGGAGATCTGGGTGGCCGCGTCAGCGAGGATGAAGCCGAGCCCTTGGAAGTCGATGATCGACCTGCCGAACTGCTGCCGCTCCCGGGCATACCCGACGGCGTAGTCCAGGGCCGCCTGGGCCAGCCCGACAGCGCAGGCCGCGATGCCCAGGCGGCCCGAGTCCAGTGCGGACATCGCGATGGTGAAGCCCGCTCCCTCGCCGCCGATCAGCCGGTCGGCCGACACCCGCGCCTCGTCGAAGACGATCTGCGCCACCGGGGAGGCGCGCAGTCCCATCGTCCGCTCGGCCGTCTGCGGGGTGATGCCGGCTGTGCCCGCATCGGCGACCAGGCACGAGATCCCCTTCGGGCCGGGCCCTCCGGTGCGGCAGAAGACGTTGTAGAAGTCGGCCGTCCCAGCGTGGGTGATCCACGCTTTGGTGCCGGACACCAGGTACGCGTCGCCGTCACGAACCGCCCGGGTGCTCAGCGCCGCCGCGTCCGAGCCGCCCTGCGGCTCCGAGAGGCAATATGCGCCCAGCAGGTCACCGCCGAGCATGTCCGGCAGCAGCTTGCGCTGCTCGTCGCTGCCGAACGCGAACACCGGGTAACAGGACAGGGTGTGCACGCTGACCGCCTCGGCGACCGCGAGCCAGCGGCTGGCCAGGATCTCCAGCACCTGCAGGTACACCTCGTACGGCTGGGCCGCGCCGCCGTACTCCTCGGGGTAGGGCAGGCCGAGCAGGCCCGCGCGGCCCAGGGTACGCAGCACGCCGCGGGGGAATTCGGCGCGTTCCTCGAAGGCTGCGGCCTTCGGCGCGAGCTCGCGGTCGGCGAGCTCGGTGGCGAGACCCAGCAGGTCGTGGGCCTCGTCGGTGGGCAGGATCCGGTCGACAGTCATAGTGCGATGAGCTCCGTGGGGGTGGTGTTGAGCCGTTGCACGCCGTCCGTGGTGCAGACGACGATGTCCTCGATGCGGGCGCCGTGCCGGCCCGCCAGGTAGATGCCCGGTTCGATGGAGAACGCATCCCGGCTTCGAGCGTGCGGTCGTTGCCGGCCACCAGGTACGGCTCCTCGTGACCGTCGAGACCGATGCCGTGGCCGGTGCGGTGCAGGAACGCGGGCCCGTAGCCGGCGGCGGCGATCGGTGCCCGGGCCGCGGCGTCGGCCGCCGTGCCGGTGATGCCGGGTCGCACAGCGGCGACCGCGGCGCGTTGGGCGTCGTGCAGCACCGCGTAGTACTCCAGGAAGTCGGCCGGCGCCGGCCCACCCGCCACATAGGTGCGGGTGCAGTCCGAGCGGTAGCCCGATGCCATCGTGCCGCCGATGTCGACCACCACCGGCTCACCGGCGCCGATCGGCCGGTCGGAGGTGCCGTGGTGCGGGCTGGCCCCGTTCGGTCCGGCCGCCACGATGACGAAGTCGACGGTGACGTGCCCGGCGGCCCGGATCGCCGCGGCGATGTCGGTGGCGACCTCGGCCTCGGTGCGCCCGGGGCGCAGCCACCGCGCCATCTGCAGGTGCACCTCGTCGATCGCCGCTCCGGCCTCCGCGAGCGCCGCGACCTCCGCCGGGGACTTACGGATGCGCAGCTCGCGCAACACCTCCCCGGCGAGGCGTTGCGCGGTGCCGGGAAGGGCCGCGCGCAGCGCAAGGACCTGCTCGGCCCACATCCGGTCGGCCAGCCCGACCGCCGCGACCGGGCCGTCGAGGGCGGCGACGACCAGGGGGTACGGGTCGGAGCCGTCGACGTGGTCGACGATGCGTACCCCGGTTGCTGGTGCCGCCTCTGCCGCCGGGCGTTCCAGTTTGGGCACGATGAGGGTCGGCTCACCCACGGCTGGCAGCACCAGGCAGGTCAACCGTTCCCCCGCGTGGGCGTCGTACCCGGTCAGGTAGCGCAGGTCAGAGCCCGGCGTGAGCAGCAGGGCATCCAGACCGGCAGCGGCGGTGGCGCGCTGCGCGGCGATCAGCCGATCCGGCGGATACAGCTCGTCGATTCCCACCGCACCAGCTTAACGGTCGTTTGGGTAAACCCCTATATTGGCGCCGGCACCGCAGAAATTCATGGATGTTGATTGACGCGGACAGTTAACACTCTTTAAGATTTGGCTGCCTCGAGGCCCACCCATCCCTGCGTCCGCACCTCCCGCCCGCGACAACCCTGCGCGGGCGGGTGTCGTCCCCCCGCCCACGGGAAGGCCCCCGATGTCCTCACCACTACGCCGCGCCCTCGCCGCCGGCCTGCTCGCGCTGGCCACCGCTGGCGCCACCCTCACCGTCACGTCCACCGCCGCGCAGGCCGTGGTGCTACCGAACAACTTCAAGAGCGTCGGCTACATGCCCTCCTGGGCCGGCAACATCAACACCATCCAGTACAACAAGCTCACCCACATCAACTACGCCTTCATCCTGCCCAACAGCAACGGCACCCTGCAGGGGGTGGACGGGGCCCGGCTCTCCTCGCTGGTCTCGCAGGGGCACGCCAACAACGTCAAGGTCTCCATCGCCGTCGGCGGCTGGAACGACGGCAACGACTCGGCCTTCGAGGCGCTCGCCGCCAACGCCACCAGCCGCACCAACTTCGTCAACAACCTGGTCAACTTCGTCAACCAGTACAACCTGGACGGCGTCGACATGGACTGGGAATACCCCGACCCGGGCGCCTCGGCCAACAACTACACGGCGCTCATGACGCAGCTCAGCAGCGCCCTGCACAGTCGCGGCAAGCTGCTCACCGCCGCCGTGGTCTCCGAGGGCGGCAGCGTCCAGGGCGTACAGACGGCCGTGTTCAACCAGGTCGACTGGCTCAACATCATGGCGTACGACGGCGGTAGCCCGCACGCCAACTACGACTGGTCGATCAACAGCATCAACCTCTGGAAGGCCCGCGGCCTGCCCGCCAGCAAGGCCGTCCTCGGCATCCCGTTCTACAGCCGCCCCGGCTACTACACCTACTCGGCGCTGGTCGCGCTGGACCCGGCCAACGCCAACCGGGACTGCACCACCGCCGGCGGCGCGCAGCAGTGCTACAACGGCATCCCGACGGTCAAGCGCAAGACGCAGTGGGCACTGGCCAACGCTGGCGGCGTGATGAACTGGGAGCTGTCGCAGGACACCAGCGGCTCGACCTCGCTGCTCAGCGCCATGTACGACACCATCATGGGCGGCACCACCCCGCCGCCGACCGGTCGCACCGGCCAGATCACCGGGATCGGCGGCAAGTGTGTCGACGTGGCCGCGGCGAGCACCGCCAACGGCGCCGCCATCCAGCTCTACGCCTGCAACGGCACCAACGCGCAGACCTGGACCGTGGCCAGCGACAGCACGCTGCGCGCCCTCGGCAAGTGCGCCGACATCGCCAGCGGCTCCACCGCCAACGGCGCGAAGGTCCAGCTCTGGGAATGCAACGGCAGCGGCGCGCAGGTCTGGCAGGCCCAATCCAACGGCACGCTGCGCAACCCGCAGTCGAACAAATGCCTGGACGCCACCGACAACAGTTCCGCCGACGGCACCCGGCTGCAGATCTGGGACTGCTTCGCTGGCGCCAACCAGCGCTGGACGCTCCCGGCCTGACAGCGCCGCCCACAAGGTCCCCGGTCGACGCCCCGCGTCAGCCGGGGACCTTGGTTGGCGCGGGGCGTCAGCCGGGGACCTTGGTTGGCGCGGGGCGTCAGCCGGGGACCTTGGTGTGCTCGCGGACCAGGGCGAGCATCTCCTGCACCGAGCCGGCCGGGTCCGTGACCGGGAACTGCACGGCTCGCACCACCGCCGTGGGGTCGACCAGCAGCGTCAGCCGCTTGAACCGGGTGATCCCGCCGGCCCGGAAGGTGGGCAGCAGCAGCCCCGCGGCGAGCCGGCTGTCCTGGTCGGACAGGAGCGGGAACGGCAGCCCGGCGTACGCGGCGAAGTCGGCGAGTTGGTCGGGCCGCTGCGTGCTGACCCCCCACACCCGCGCCCCGGACGTCTGGAAGTCCGCGTACCGGTCGGCGTAGGTGGTCGACTCCAGGGTGCAGCCACGGGCGCCGGGAATGTCGGCCCAGCCCGGCGGGTAGCCCTGCGTCCCGGGCGCGTATGCCCCGGGGAACAAGTAGAGGACGCTCCACGTGCCGCCGTCCGTCAGCGTGACCGGCTGCCCGTCCGGCCCGGGCAGGACGACCTCGGGCAGTCGCCGCCCGATCAGGTCGTGGACCCGGCGCGCCTCGGCCGAGTCGGCGTCTGCGGTCGCGGTCAGCTCACCATCGCCCATCAGATGTCTCGTTCCCCAGTCCTGCAACGCGATCAGCACCGGCAGCAGCCCCTCGCCCTTCGTGGTCAGCAGGTAGTCGTAGCGCGGCGGGTGTCGGGAGTACGGCCGGCGCTCCAGCACACCATGCTCGACCAGGGCGGCGAGGCGTTCGGTCAGCGCTCGCCGGCTCACACCCAGCTCACGCTGCAGCGCGTCGAAGCGGGTCGTCCCACCGGCGACGTCGCGCACGATGAGGAACGTCCACCAGTCCCCCAGCACGCCGAGCGCCTGCGCGATACCGCAGTCCGCATCGGCAAGATCCTCTCGCCGCACCCGCTACCCCCGTTCGTCCCCGTCCCGACTATAGTCCGTTTCAGATCGGAACTCACTGGTTCGACGAACGGGGGGCCGACGACATGCGCGTCGACGAACGGGCCGGAGTGTTCTGGCGCTGGTGGACCGCCGGCACGACCAGCATGGTCGGGTCGGCGGTCGGCGCGGTGGCTCTGCCGCTGACCGCGCTCACCGTCCTCGACGCCTCCGCGTTCCAGATGGGTGTGATCGCCGCGGCCAGCTACGTCGCGTGGATCGTGATCGGGCTGCCCGCTGGCGTCATCGTGCAGCGTCTGCCGCTGCGCGGCGCCCAGGTGGGCGCCGACCTGGCCCGCGCGGTCGCCGTCGCGTCCATTCCGCTGGCCTGGTGGTGGGGCCACCTCACCGTCGCCCACCTGGTGGTCACCGCGCTCGTGGTCAGCTTCGCCAACGTGCTCTTCGACGTGGCCAACTCGACCTTCCTGCCCAGCATCGTGGACCGCGAGCAGTTGCAGTCGCGCAACAGCCTCACGTCGGCAACCCACGCCGCCACCCAGCTCAGCGGCCCTTCCTTCGGCGGGCTCGCCGTGCAGGCCCTGGGCGCGGTGCCCACCCTGCTCGTCGACTCGGCCAGCTACCTCGTCTCGGCGGCCCTACTGCGCACGCTGCCCGCCCGCCGCGACGACGCTCCGGACCGCTGGCCCCCGATCGGTGAGTTGATCCGGGAGGGCTGGCGCTTCGTCGTACGCCACCCGGTGATGGGGCCGAGCATGTGGGCCGCCACGGCGATGAACTTCGTCTGCGGCGCGCAGCATGCGCTCTTCCCGCTCTACCTGGTCCGCGAGCTGCACGCCCCGGCCGGCCTGGTCGGGGTGCTGATCGCCGTCGAGGGGGTCGGCGCGCTGGTCGGGGCCGCGCTCACCGCACGGATCACCGCACGGATCGGCAGCGCCCGCGCGCTGGTCATCGCCGGCTTCACCACGGTCGCCGGGGCGTTCCTGATCCCCTGGGGCACCGGCCTGCTGGCGTACGCCGCCTTCGCCGCCGGCAGCATCGTCTTCTCCCTCGGGACGGTGGTGCTCAGCGTGACCACCCGGACCTACCGGCAGATCGCCAGCCCACCCGACCTGCTCTCCCGGGTGATGGCCACCGTGCGGTTCGTCTCCTGGGGCGCAATCCCGGTCGGCGGGCTGGTCGCCGGCGCGCTCGCCGGCCCGCTCGGTGCCCGAGCCACCCTGTACATCTTCGCGGCGACGCTGGTGTGCGCGCCGCTGGTGCTGCTGCGCTCCCCCGTCCGGCACCTGCGCGACCTCACCGACCACGACCGGGACGAGGCCGGATCGGCAAGGCAGGCGACAACAGGACCGATCGACGAGATGGCAACACGAGCGCGGCGCTGAAACGACCTGCTGTCGTCGGCACCAGACAGATCGTCAGAGGCCGCGCGGTGGCGCTCGGAGGCGGTCAGCACGACGGGCACAGTTGCCGAGGAAAACCGTTGGGCTGCCCGACTTGCTTCAGACATGATCGACTCGTGGACACCTACCTGGAGACCGGGCGCCTGGCGTTGCGCCGCTTCACTGCCGATGACGCGGACCTGCTGATCGAGCTGGACAGCGACCCGGCGGTGATGCGCTACCTGACCGGCGGCAATCCGACCGCGCCGGAGATCGTCCGCGAGCGCTACCTCCCGAACATCCTCGCCGGCTACGAGAAGTGGGACGGCAACCTCGGACTATTCGCCGCGCACGAGAAAAACAGCGGCGCGTTCATCGGCTGGTTCATCCTGCGTCCCGAGCCGGAGGGCCCGCTGGACGAAGTCGAACTCGGCTACCGTCTGCGGCAGGCGGCTTGGGGCAACGGTTATGCCACCGAGGGCTCGCGGGCCTTGCTGGGCAAGGCGTTCACCGAGCTCGGTGTGCGCATGGTCTGGGCTGAGACGATGTCCGTGAACCGCGGTTCGCGCAACATCATGGAGAAGCTGAAGATGATGCTCGCGGACACCATCCCTACTCCATCCGACATGGAGATGGTCGAGGGCTCCGAGCATGGAGGCGTACGGTACGAGATCACCAAGGAGCAGTGGGAGCGGCAGTAGCCACGGTGCGAACGGCCGTTCTGCATCCACGGCGGTCGAGCCGAGGCGGAGTCCGGGCGGCGATCTGGCACGGCGCGGTTTCGTTCGGACACTGGTGTTGTATCCGAACGAAACCGCAACGCCGCCGGTCGTCGTCCGGACTCCGCCGCAGGCCGACCAGTTCTTATGAAACAGGCCCTATGAGCGGGACGCTGACACGAACGGAGATCCAGCCTCACCGGTCTCCATCATCTCGCTCATCCAGTCGTTGAGCTCCTCCTGCATATCGGCCTGAGCCACCTCGGTCACCGTCTCCGCCAGGTCGTCCGCCAGCATCGATCCCGCGAATCGCCGGGCCGGCAGGCCGTCGCGGTAGACGACGATGGTGGGCAGCGCCCGCAGATGATGCAGCTCGGCCAGGTCTTTCTGCTCGACGGCTTCGACCGTCCAGACCGGGCACTCCGGGTACTGAGCGACAAACTTGTCGAGTTCCGGCTGAAACTGCTGACACGCCGGGCTCCCGCTCCACCGGAAGACCAGTACGGCGACTCCCGACGCCAGGACGACGTTATGTTCACTGCTTGACAATGCTCGCATCACATCGCGACTGACGTCCGACAGAAGGCCCTGGTTCAAATTCGACGCGGGCCACGTTTCCGCAGGTGGCTGATCGACGGATCAGCCGGCGCGGGACGAAGCCATCCGCGACGCGGTTGCGGCGTCCGGCGGGCCAAGCACGATCCAGGAGCCGTCAGCGAAGAGCAGCGCCAGGCGCCCGATCGTGCCGCCGGGCAGCGCGTCGAGACGGGCCACCTGCTCGAGGCCCACCTGCCAGACCACCTCCAGCGGCACGTCGCGATCCGCCGGGCTGGGCCCCTGCCAGGCCGCCCGCACCTGGCGAGCCGCCGCCGACAGGCGGTCCCGGAGCCCGCCGCCGGGAGGCGGCTCCGTGACCGTCGGTCGAACGCCCTGCCGGCGCAGCACCAGCACACGACGGTTTGTCAGCGCCAGCACCTGGGCGACTCTGGGCTCGGGCAACTGCCCGTCAAGCTCGACGCCCAGCGAACCTGGCGGACCGCCGAGCACCCCGTTGCGGGCCGCCTGGTACCACTCGATCCCCGGCCCGGTGGAGGCTGTCACCCCAGCAGCATCCCAGGCCAGCCCTTCCGCCACCCGCAGCGGGTTCAACTCGGCACGGAACACCTCCCCGGCCGAACGGCGGCCCGGGACACGGGTGAACCAGCACGCCTCCCGCAGTGCCTCGCCCGGGGCCAACCGGGCCCCCACCTGACCGAGCAACTCCGCCCGGCGCGTTGCCAGCTCGTCCATCGACCCTCCCCGAGTCACGGCACCTGGTCGGCAGCCGGGTCCGTCCAGGAACTCACCGTACGCCGCCAGCGACTGCCGTCTCCGTCGTCACCGCCGCGCCGGTCCTCGTACTCGTCGGCGGAGGAGTTGATGACCATGTCACCGACCGACTCCAGCCCCTCGCCGACGATCGACCCGTCCAGCGGGGTCGCGAGCTTGATGCCCATCTTGAGCCAGTGCTTCGGTCCGTACATCTTGTTGATGGTCCATGCGGCGATCTTGCCGACGGTGCCCATCGCCTTGAGGGCCTCCATCATGGCCTTGTACGCCTCCAGCGCCCGGTGCAGCTGCGCCAGGATCCGGGTGGCCCGGCTGACCGCGACGCCGGTCTCGGCCGCCGAGGCGACCGCGGCGGCTGCCTCGGACGCACCGGCGGTGATGATCGCCAGTGCCTGGGCGGCGAGCCAGGTGATCACCAGCCACTCGACCAGCTCCCGGATGATGGTCCGGATGATCTCCTCGCAGTCGCGCAGGTCCATCGCGGTGTCGCCGAGGCTGTCAGCAGTCCGGGCCATCTCTCCGGCCGCCGCCTCCAACCCCTGCACCAGCGCGTCGATCCGCCGGGCGTACGCCTCAGCCGCCTGACCGGTCCACTCCGGACGCACCGCGTCCAGGCCCTGCCGCTCCTGCTCGGCGACCTGCCGCAGCTGCGTGGCGGCGTTGCGCCAGGCACCCGCGTGCGCGTCGAGCTGGTCGGGGTCGCCGACGCAGAGCTCCAGTAGTTGCAGTAGCGGCCAGACGAACGGGTAGAGCAGCGTGTCCAACCCGGTGTTGAGCGCCTCGGAGGCGGGGCTGGTCACCTGGTTGTAGGTGTCCCGGGCCTGCTGGAAGCCCTTGGCGACGTCGACGGCGTTCGGCTGGCTCATGACCGCTCCCGATACTGGCTCGCCAGGTGTTCGGCGTTGCCCGAGTCGGTGTACTCATATGCTTCGGCGTTGGCGCGCAACCCGTCGGCCAGGTCGTGCAGGTGCTGGACGAGCCCCTCCAGTGAGGTCACCTCGTCGGTCACCCAGCCGCGGTAACCGGCATCCAGGCCGGCCAGCTGGCCGATCACGCCGAAAAGGTTGCCCTGCGCAGTGGCCGACTCGACGGCACGGGCGGTCGATTCGGCAGCTCCTGCCGCAGCCTCCTGACCAGTGGCCGCCGCGCGCAGCGCCTCCGGCTGGACGGTGAAACCAGTGCCGCTCACGGGCGCCCGCCGAACTGTTCGTCGGCAGAGTCGAGCCGATCCTCGGCCTCACGGAACCGACCCTTGTCGATTGCCCGGTCGACCATCGCCCGCACGTCAACCGCCCCGTCAGTGGCTGGGCCGACCAGCTCTTGGACCGCCTCGGCCTGCCGCCGCCCGGCCTCGGCGGCGGCCTCGCGCTGAGTCGCCACGATGCGCTCCGCCAGCGCCTCCGGCCCCAGCCGCAACGCGGCGGTGCTCAGCGTGAGCCGGACCGGCATCCCCCCGGGCGCCACCACCGCGACGACGCCGTCCGGGGATTCGGCCTCGCCGTACAGTCGCTCGGGATCGTCGCCGAGCTCGGCCAGCCCAGCGAACCGCTCCCGCGTGTCCGCCACCAGGCGCCCGAACCAGGCCCGGGTCTCGTCACTCACACTCACCGTCGCCCTCCCCCGTCAGAATCGTACGAGCGACGAGCGTACCGATGCTTGTCCACCGGGTTGCTCCGCGGTGACGGCTCGGCCCGTACGGCGCCCGCCCGTACCGTGGTTTTCCCATTCGGGTGGCAGCCGGGGCCATAGCCTGGGTCGGGGAGCCCGCGCGAGCTTCCCGGCCGGGAGGACCACATGGCAGCGAACGAGGCGAACCGGGCGGCGACACGCCGTCGTCGCCAACTGTGGGCCGGGGTTTTCGCGCTCGTCGGCCTGGTCCTGCTGATCATCGGCCTCACCGTGGCCGACGGCGTCGCCGCCTGGGTCGAGGTTCTGGTCGCAGTCCTTCTGCTGGTGACCAGTTACGTCGTGCAGCACCTGGCTCGGCGGGAGACCGTCTACCGGCACGACGAGCAACGCTGACATCGCCGGCGGCCGGGCGTACACCGGAACGTCGGAGGGTTGTGCCAGGCTGTCCGGCGTGGCACATCGACCCCCGATCCTGCTGATCGACGCACCCAGCCTCTACTTCCGGGCCTACTTCGGCATTCCGGAGTCCGCCGCCCGAGCCGAGGACGGCACCCCGGTCAACGCGGTGCGCGGCTTCCTCGACATGCTCGCCACCCTGATCCGCGGGCGCGGGGCCGACCGGATGGTCTGCGCGATGGACTACGACTGGCGCCCCAAGTGGCGGGTCGATCTGTTGCCGTCGTACAAGGCGCACCGGGTTGCCCCGCAGGGTGGCGAGGTCGTTCCGGACACGCTCTCCCCGCAGGTGCCGATGATCCTGGAGGTGCTGGCCGCGATCGGCATCACCGTGGTCGGTGCGACCGGTTACGAGGCCGACGACGTGCTCGGCACGCTCTCGGTGACGCAGCCGGGCCCGGTCGAGGTGGTCTCCGGCGACCGGGACCTGTTCCAGCTCATCGACGACGCCCGGCCGGTCCGGCTGCTCTACATCGGGCGCGGCGTCGCCAAGCTCGACGACTGCGACGACGCCGCGGTGCGGGCCCGCTACGGCGTGCCGGCCGACCGGTACGCCGACTTCGCCGCCCTGCGCGGCGACCCCAGCGACGGGCTGCCCGGGGTGGCGGGCGTCGGCGAGAAGACCGCGGCCCGGCTCATCGAGCGGTACGGCAGCATTGCCGGCATCCTGGCCGCACTCGATGACTCCGACTCGTCGTTCGCACCGGGCCTGCGCACCAAGCTCGCCGCAGCACGCGACTACCTGGGCGTCGCACCGACGGTGGTCCGGGTCGCCCTGGACGTGCCACTGCCGGAGCTGTCCACCGCCCTGCCGACCGCCCCGGTCGACCCGGACCGGCTGGTCGAGCTTGCCGAGCGGTGGAATTTGGCCGGCTCCGCCCGCCGGCTGGTGGACGCCCTCGCCGCCCGCGCCGACGCCTGAGCGCCGCGACACCACCTCGGCGATGTTGGGGGTATCAACCGCCCCGGATACCCCGACGTCGGCGATCTGGAGCGGGTCAGTGCGGCACGGTAGCGCGACTCCCGCCCGTTCGGGCCTTATTTGACCTTGCGCGTCGTCCGGACCACGATGCCCTCGTACTCCGGGTGCTTGACCAGCCAGTCGGCGAGGAACGGGCAGATGGGCACCACGGTCCGCTTCTTGGCCCGCGCGTCGTCCATGACCGCGCGAGCCAGCGTCGACCCGACGCCCCTGCCCTCGAACGCCGGATCGACCTCGGTGTGGGTGTAGGCGATGATGGTGCCGGTCAGCTGGTAGGTGACGAACCCGGCGACCACACCCGCCTCGTCGCGCGCCTCGAATCGCTCCCGCTCTGGCACGTCTGTCACGGTGAACTGCACCAGGCCATCCAACCACCCACCCCGCCACCACTCACCGTGAGGCCGGGCTGGGGGGTGACACCGCGCGCATTGTCTCGGCCGTAACGGGAAACGCAGCGCCGCCCGGGCGGTACGTGAGAGGAGACGCGCCATATGACGAACCCGTCGACGGACGGCGGCGTCGCCGTCGTGGAAATGTTCACGTCCCAGGGCTGCTCGAGCTGCCCTCCCGCCGAGGAGGTGCTGACCGACATCGAGCGCGACGCCCGGGAGCGGGGGCAGCCCGTCTTCGCCCTCGGATTCCACGTCGACTACTGGGACGACCTGGGCTGGCCCGACCGATTCGCGGACGCGTCGTACACCGCACGGCAGGAGACGTACGCCCGCGCCTTCGGCACCGGACGCCTGTACACCCCGCAGATGGTCGTCAACGGCACCGTCGAGTTCGTCGGATCCGATCATCGACGGGCGGCGGGTGCCATCGCGTCCGCCCTGACGTCGACCGCGACCACGCCTCTCACACTGTCCGTGCAGGACGCCGACGGCGGGCACCGGGTGGTGGTGGATTATCAGGCCGAGCAGCCGCCGCAGCGCACGGTGTTGAACGTGGCGCTGGTGGAACGCGATCTGGTCAGCGAGGTCGCCCGCGGGGAGAACGCCGGGCGGACGTTGCGGCAGGACAACGTCGTACGCGCCTTTGTGTCAGTGAGCCTGAGCCCCGAGCGGGGACGGATGGAGCTGTCGGTGCCCCCGGATCTCGATCCCCGGAACGCCACGGTCGTCGGTTATGTGCAGGAAGGCGGCAACCGGACCATCCTCGGTGCCACGGCCATCGACCTGTCCACCGCGTAATCTCAACCCATGCTGATGGTGGGCGGTGTGAGGGGGTTCGGTGGCTGACGCCGATGACGTGCGCCGTGTGGCGCTGGCCCTGCCGCAGACGGTGGAGATCGCCAGTGACGGCTTCGACTTCCGGGTGGCCGACAAGGGCTTCGTCTGGTCCTATCCGGAGCGCATCCCGGGGAAGCCGCGGGTGATCCGCCTCGACATCGCGGTGCTGTTCGTCGGTGACGAGGCCGAGAAGCAGGCTCTGCTGCTCGGCGAGCCCGACCTGTTCTTCACCACGCCCGGCTACGAGGGCCTGCCCCTGGTGATGCTGCGCCTGGCGGCGGTCGACGTCGAGCGCCTGAGCGAGCTCGTGACCGACGCGTGGCGGATGCGCGCGCCCGAGGCACTGCTGGGCGACCTCGACGAGTCTGACGGGTCGGTCGTCGCGACAAGCGCGGGCGCTGGCAACTAGCGACATCAGCACGCAACGACTCGGACACATTGACGGGGATCTCAGTACTCCACTACCGTGACTGTGAGAGCGCTCTCTCGCTCGATCTTCTCCCCCATTTCAGACGCATCGCGTCGGACCCGGCACGGGCCGCACCCCCGGCGCGCGATGGAGGCACCATGACACCTCCCGTCCCCCACCGCCGATGGGCCTTGGCCGCCGCCACCGCGTTGGCCCTGGTCGTCGGCGGCCTCGCGATCCCCGTCACCCGCGCAGCCGAAGCCGCACCCGTCGGCGCCGGCAGCTACACCACCACCCCCGTCGGCCCGCTCCCCAGCGGGTGCGGTCCGATGTCCAGCAACCCCCGGCAGTTCACCACCGCCAACGCGCCCGCCGGCCCGATACCCACCAACGACTGGTGGTCCTCGCTGCTGTGGAAGCGCACCGACTGCTCCTTCAGCGAACCCCTGCACGCCCACCCGACCTCGTACGACACCTTCACCGACGGCCTCGGCTTCTCAGCCAACTCCACAGCCGCCATCAGCGGCACCGCCACCGGCGTCGGCGAATACCACTACCCGTACGTGCAGGACATCCGGGTCGGCGTGGCCGGGCTCGCCGCACCCCTGGTCAAAGTCGACGGCTGGACCGACTGGACGGTCAGCCCGCACTGGAGCGACGGGACGCGCACCATGCGCGCCACCATCGGCCACGGCCTGCCCTTCGCGTACTTCCAGACCACCGGCGGGGACGCGGTGATCAGCACCGCCGGCACCCCCGACGTCTGGTCCAACAGCGGCGCCACCATCGGCTTCCGGGTCAACGGCCACGACTACGTCGGGTACGCGCCCAGCGGCGCTAGCTGGACCATCGCCGCTGGCCGGATCTCGTCCACCCTGGCCGGCCGGGGCTACTTCTCCGTCGCACTCCTACCGCCGACGTCGAGCGCAACCGAACGCGCCGACCTGGCCGCGACCTACGGCCGGTACGCGCACGCCCACGTCACCGGCACCCAGGTGTCGTACGTGTACAACCCGGCGACCAGCGGCCTGACCACCACGTACGCGTTCACCACGACCGCTCGGGAGGGGACCGCCACGCAGACCGTGGTCAGCCTCTACCCGCACCAGTGGAAGTCACTGAGCGGGTCCACCGCGATCACACCGACCTACCCCTCCGCCCGCGGCCGGATGAAGGTGCTCACCGGCGTCAACCAGTTCCGCACCGCCATGAAGTTCCAGGGCGTCCTGCCGGAGCTGCCGGCCGTCGGCGACGGAAGCGGCACCGACCTGGCCGCGCTCACCGGCCAACTGGCCGCCGTCCGGGCGAACCCGATGGATCAGCGCGGCAACGACACCTACTGGACCGGCAAGGGGCTCGGCCGGGCCGCCCGAATCGCCGAGATCGCCGACCTGGTCAACGACACCACGACACGCGACAGCGCGCTGACCGCGATCCGCAACACGCTCACCGACTGGTTCACCGCGTCCAGTGGCAAGACCAGCAAACTCTTCTACTACGACAACAACTGGGGCACGCTGATCGGCTACCCGGCGTCGTACGGCTCCGACCAGGAGCTCAACGACCACCACTTCCACTACGGCTACTTCGTCGCCGCCGCCGCGACGTTGGCCAAGTTCGACCCGACCTGGGCGACCACCAGCCGCTACGGCGGCATGGTGGACCTGCTGATCCGCGACGCCAACAACTACCGCCGCGACGACACCCGCTTCCCGTACCTGCGCGACTTCGACATCTACGCGGGTCACGACTGGGCGTCCGGGCACGGCTCGTTCGGCTCCGGCAACAACCAGGAGTCCTCATCGGAGGGCATGAACTTCGCCAACGCCCTGATCCAGTGGGGGCAGGTCACCGGCGACACCGCCGTCCGCGACGCCGGCGTCTTCCTCTACACCACCCAGGCCGCGGCCATCCAGGAATACTGGTTCGACGTCAGCGACCACAACTTCCCCGCCGCCTTCGGGCACTCGACGGTCGGCATGGTCTGGGGTGACGGCGGCGCGTACGCCACCTGGTTCAGCGGCGAGCCGGAGATGATCCAGGGCATCAACCTGCTGCCGGTCACCGGCGGACATCTCTACCTGGGCAACAACCCGGCGTACGTGCGGACCAACTACGCCGAGCTGGTCCGCAACAACGGCGGGCAACCGACGGTGTGGCAGGACATTCTCTGGCAGTTCCAGGCCCTGGGCGATGCTGACGCGGCGCTGACGAATCTCCGCGCCAGCCCCGATTACACCCCGGAGGAGGGCGAGAGCCGGGCACACACCTTCCACTGGATCCGTAACCTCGCGGCCCTGGGCACCGTCGACACGACAGTGACCGGCAACCACCCGCTGTCGGCGGTGTTCTCGCGCAACGGGGCGCGCACCTACGTGGCATCGAACCCGACCGCGTCGCCGGTCACGGTGACGTTCTCCAACGGCACCAACCTCACCGTGGGTGCCGGCAAGACGGCCACCACCGGGGCGTACACCTGGAGCGGTGGCAACGCGGCCGGCGGGGTACCCACGACTCCCCCGCCGACGACCACGCCCCCGACGACTCCCCCACCGACGACTCCCCCGCCACCGACCACCCCGCCGCCGAGTTCGGGCAGTCCGACGCGGTACCTGCTGCCCGGGGGTGGGTTGGGCACCGCCGGCAGCGCGGCCACGACGACGGTCGCGGCGGCCAACGGAAACCACGACGGTACGCCCACCAACCCGCAGGTCTTCACGGCGACCGGCCTCAACCTCGCCTACTCCGGCGGGCAGACCACGTTCGACCTGTTCGTGGACGCCGGGTCAGCGGTCGGCAACGGCGTGCAGGTGCGGATCTCCTACGACCTCACCGGCAACGGCAGCTGGGAACGAGTGGAGACGCTGCGTTACTTCGCCACCGACCCGGTGCCCGGCTACGAGCACTACACCCAGAGCGCCGGCCTCGCCTCGGCCACCGGCACGTTGGGCACGCTGAGCAACGGCACCGTCCGAGTGGAGATCTGGTCGGCGATCGGCAACAACCCCAGCACCGTGGGCATCGGCAACCAGTCGGTGCTGCGCCTTGCGTACTCCTGATCGGCTCGTGCACCACGAACGGCCGGTGTGCGGGACCAGGAACGGTCCCGCACACCGGCCGACGGGGACGGGTCAGTCAGGTGTGCTCGGTCAGGAGGCGGTGCAGGTGGGCGTCATGCCAGCCCCGCTGCCGGTGCCCTGGAAGCCGAACTCCGTGACCTGGCCGGCCCCGAGCCGGCCGTTGTAGTCCACGTTGGTGAACCGCACCGTGCCGGTGGAGCCACTGGCCGTGGCACTCCAGGTGTTGGTGACACTCGCACCGCTGGGAAGCGTCATGCTGACGTTCCACCCGTTCGTGCCGGCCGAGCCGGCGGTGACCTTCACGGTGGCCACGAAACCACCGGTCCACGAGTTGAGCGACACCGACGCCGCGCAACCACCCTGCCCCGGCGGAGGCGTCGTGGGCGGGGGCGTCGTGGGCGGCGGGGTGGTGGGCCCAGGCGTCGTCGGCCCAGGGGTCGTCGGCGACGGGGTGATGCCGGGTCCGGCGTTGAGGGCGTTCAGGACGCTCGTGTACGCCGCCTTCTTGTTGCCGCTGCACTCGAAGAGCAGGGCGTTGTCCGACCCACGCCACGAGTCACAGTCGCGCACGCCCCACGTGGTGATGCCGGTGCAGCGCGAGACGTTCATGCAGGCGCGGGTGACGGCGCCGAAGATGTTGGCCTGGTTGCCGCCGCTCATCACGTCCAGTTCGGTGATCTGCACATCCACACCGAGGTCGGCAAAGCGCTGCAGATTCGCCTGGTAGTCGCTGGCCAACGAGGTGCCCAGGTGCGACTGGAACCCGACGCAGTCGATCGGCACGCCACGAGACCGGAAGTCCCGCACCATGTTGTAGATGCCCGTCGACTTCGCGTTGATCCCATCGGTGTTGTAGTCGTTGTAACACAACTTCGCACCCGGATCCGCCGCCCGCGCAGCCCGGAACGCCGCCTCGATCCAGTCGTTGCCGGTGCGCTGCAGATTGGAGTCACGCCGCCCACCACTACCACCGTCGGCGAACGCCTCATTCACCACATCCCAGGCATAGATCTGCCCCCGGAAATGAGTCGCGACCTGGGTGACATGGTTGATCGCCGCACTCCGCAGCGCACTGCCGGACATGCCCTGCGCCCAACCCGGCTGCTGCGCGTGCCACAACAACGCATGACCCCGCACACTCATGCCGTTCGCCCGAGCATGACTGACCAGACGATCACCACCGGTGTAACTGAAACGGCCCTGCTGCGGCTCGGTGGCGTCCCACTTCATGTCGTTCTCGGGCACCACACTGTTGAACTCGCGGTTCAGGATGGTCACGTACGTGTTGTCGGAGAGCTTTTGCCCCGCCACGGCAGCGCCGAAGTAGCGGCCCTTCTCGGCCGCCGACGCCCTCAGGGTCGTGCCGGCACTGGCCGTGGAGGTCAGTGTCATCGTCATTCCGGCGGCGAGTGCGCCGGTGGCTGCGACGGTCACCGCCAATCGCAGGATTCTCTTGTGATTCATGCGAATTCCTTGTCTGTGGTGGTTCGGTGATGGAGGCGCAGCGCCCGAATCTGCTCCCGCGAGGTCGTGACACCGACACCGGCGATGCGGACGCCGAGTGCCGGTCCAGCCGCGGAGTCGGCCCGCAGTGGCGGACCATGACGAGCGAGAGCCCGGTCGCCGTCACGGCACCAGTGGTGGGAAGCTCCGACACGACGTCCGGCATGCCCTGGGCGGACGTCGTGCTCCGAGGCGCGACCAGCGGGCTCGCCCGGTGAGCCACAGGGTGCGGTCGCCCTCAACCATCGACTGTGAGCGATAACATGCCGTTCGTCAAGTCGTAACGAGGCGCGCGAAGTGCGGTTCGCTCCGGTCGTGGCGCCGGAATGCGGCCCTGTGCTGCCGGAGCGGTGCGAGCACGGCTCCGGCACCGCGCATCACTGCAACGATGCGTCGTCGACGAGGAGGCTGTCGGTGCCTGCGACCGTCTCGACGTAGAAGCTGGCACTGGACAGCGTGCCGCTCCACGACACGGCGCCCCGGTCGTGCTCATCGTGATCGTCGGGAACATCCCGGTGGAGGTGTAGGAGAACTTCTCACCGCCACCGACCTGGTGTAACCACTACCGCCGGGCAACGCCCCGTTGTGATAGAAAAAATACGAACCACCGTTGAAGTCGACGACCCCGGCGTGGTTGGTGAAACTACTGCCCTGCCGCGGCATGATCATCCCCCGGTACGTCCACGGCCCCGTTGGCCCAGCAGCCGTCGAGTACGCGATGAACTCCGAACAACACTCCGCCGCGAACACGTTGTAATACAACCCGTTGCGCTTGAACACCCACGGCCCCTCCTCGTACAGCGTCGGCCGACTGGCGTTCCCCGTCCGAGTGCCGAAACCCGCTGTCGTCAACGAAATCCGCGTCGCGCTGCCCGAGTAGGAGATCATGTCCGCGTTCAACCGCACGTACCACAGACCCAGTTCACCATGTCCGCCGACGAGAACACCCGCCACTCACGCATGGTGAAGTACGTCGAACCATCCTCGTCGTGCCCGGCGTACAGACACGAGTCACCGCTCTCCGGGTTGCCGGTCGAATGGGCTGCACCGTGCGCGTGCGAAGGAGCACGGGCGGCAATCGTGTTAGCGCTAACAGATCCTTGTCGATGTTCTCCTCGGGACGTGACCTGGACTTTTGGGCGATGCGAGGTGCCCGTCGCAACGACAACGCCGCAAGGATGTAGCGACCATG
Source organism: Micromonospora sp. DT201 (assembly GCF_049841575.1). Taxonomy (NCBI): domain Bacteria; kingdom Bacillati; phylum Actinomycetota; class Actinomycetes; order Micromonosporales; family Micromonosporaceae; genus Micromonospora; species Micromonospora sp. DT201. The sequence continues at coordinate 177,820 of NZ_JBNCKP010000013.1, forward strand.
ACATCCAAGATTTACGATGCGACGTACTGAGCCGTGCGGCCGACGTCAACGGGGAGGCAGCCGCCCTTCGGCAACGGCTGCCCGTTACGCGCTGTTATCTTGTGGTGGCCAGAAGCCCCATCCGTGTCCATTCCGGACCAGCGGCGACCCTCTCGACCGCCGCCGACCAGGGGCTGCGGGGTGCTGCCACCGGACCGACGCGCCAGGGTGATCGGCGAGGTGCTCCCGGGGGTTGCGGGCGTGTTAACGACCAACTATGTTAGCGATCACATCGATGTGCCGCGATAGGCCTCCGGGCAGCCCGTCGCGTCCACGGCGGCAACTGCTCCACCACGACCGCGACATTCGTGCGTGTTTCCGCTGACGACCCCGCCGCCACCGGTGGCGCCATCACCGTAGCCGGCCCCCGCCTACCGCCCGCACGCCACCGTGCGTATCACCCCGTAGCGCACCCGTCCCCGTACCGAAGTTCCTGGAGGTTCCCATGCCACCCCTGCCCCTCAGCCGCCGCCACCTCCTTCAGGCCGCCGGAGCCACTGTGGCGCTCTCCGCGACCGGCGCCACCCTCGCAGCCGGAAGCGCGGCTGCGGCCGTGGTCCCGCCGGCCCGGTCGGACATCGGCGTCTCGGCGTACGCGTTCGACCTCGGTCAGGTGCGGCTGACCTCCGGTCGCTGGATGGACAACCAGACGCGGACGCTCAACTACCTGCGGTTCGTCGACGTCGACAGGATGCTCTACAACTTCCGCGCCAACCACCGGCTGTCCACCAACGGCGCCGCCACCAACGGCGGCTGGGACGCGCCGAACTTCCCGTTCCGGACCCACATGCAGGGCCACTTCCTGAGCGCGTGGGCGTACGCGTACGCGGTGCTGGGCGACACCACCTGCCGGGACAAGGCGAACTACATGGTCGCCGAGCTGGCCAAGTGCCAGGCGAACAACGGGGCTGCCGGATTCGGCGCTGGTTACCTCTCCGGCTTCCCGGAGTCCGACTTCACCGCGCTCGAGGCACGAACGTTGTCCAACGGCAACGTGCCCTACTACTGCATTCACAAGACCCTCGCCGGGCTGCTCGACGTCTGGCGCTACATCGGCAACACGCAGGCCCGCACGGTGCTGCTGTCGCTGGCGGGCTGGGTCGACACCCGGACGTCGCGGCTGAGCTACAGCCAGATGCAGTCGATGCTGGGAACCGAGTTCGGGGGCATGAACGACGTGCTCGCCGACATCTACCAGCAGACCGGTGACAGCCGGTGGCTCGCCACCGCACAGCGGTTCGACCACGCCGGCATCTTCGACCCGCTGGCCTCCGGCCAGGACCAGCTCAACGGCAAGCACGCCAACACGCAGGTGCCCAAGTGGATCGGCGCGGCCCGGGAGTTCAAGGCCACCGGGACCACCCGTTACCGGAGCATCGCCAGCAACGCGTGGAACATCACCGTCGGCGCGCACACCTACGTCATCGGCGGCAACAGCCAGGCCGAGCACTTCCGGCCGCCGAACGCGATCGCCGGCTACCTCACCAACGACACGTGCGAGCAGTGCAACACGTACAACATGCTCAAACTGACCCGGGAACTGTGGCTGCTCGACCCGAACCGGGCCGACTACTTCGACTACTACGAGCGCGCGCTGATGAACCACCTGATCGGCGGCCAGAACTCGGCCGACAGCCGCGGCCACATCACCTACTTCACCCCGCTGCGGCCGGGTGGCCGTCGGGGTGTGGGCCCGGCGTGGGGTGGCGGCACCTGGAGCACCGACTACAACTCGTTCTGGTGCTGCCAGGGCACCGGCCTGGAGATCAACACGAGGTTGATGGACTCCATCTACTTCTACAACGGCACCACGCTGAGCGTGAACCTGTTCACGCCGTCGGTGCTGAACTGGACGCAGCGCGGCATCACGGTCACCCAGACCACCAGCTTCCCGGTCAGCGACACCACCACACTGGCCCTGTCCGGCTCGATGAGCGGCTCCTGGAGCATCCGAGTGCGGATCCCGTCCTGGACCAGCGGCGCGACGATCGCCGTGAACGGCACGGTGCAGAACGTCGCCACCACACCGGGCAGCTACGCCACGGTCACCCGCACCTGGGCCGCCGGCGACACCATCACCGTGCGGCTGCCGATGCAGGTCGCGATCAAGGCCGCCAACGACAACGCCAACGTCGGCGCGATCACGTACGGCCCCGCAGTGCTGGCCGGCAACTACGGCAACACGGCGCTGAGCACCCTGCCCACCCTCACCGTCTCCTCGATCACCCGGACCAGCACCAGCTCGCTCGCGTTCACCGCCACCGCCAACGGGTCCACGGTGAACCTCGCCCCCTTCTACGACGCCCACGGCTACAACTACACGGTCTACTGGAACACCAGCGGAAGCGGCGGCCCCACCGGCAGCTACCGCCTGCAAAACGTCGGCACCGGGCTGGTCCTCGGCGTCCAGGACATGTCCACCGCCGACGGTGGTCTGGCCGTGCAGTGGGGCGACAGCGGCACCGCGGACCACAACTGGGTGGTCGTCACCGACGGCAACGCCGTCCGGTTCCGCAACGTCAACAGCGGCAAGGTGCTGGGCGTGGAGAACATGTCCACCGCCGACAACGCCCGGGTGCTGCAATGGTCGGACAACGGCACCGCGGACCACCGGTGGATCCTCGTGGACAACGGCGACGGGACCTACAAGATCCGCAACGTCAACAGCAACAAGCTGCTGGGGATCCTGAACGGGTCGACCGCCTGGGGTGCGCAGGCCGTACAGGACTCGGACAACGGCAGCGCGGACAACCGGTGGCGGTTGGTCCGCAACGCCTGACGTCCCAACGGCCGCTTCACCACGCCACCGACCCCGACCACGCCGTACACGGCCGTCGCGGTCCGCGCCCACTGAGCGACCCGAGGGGGTACGCGCACCGCGTGTGCCCCCTCGGCAGCCGTCCGACAGTACGATCAGTGGCAACTCGCCGAAGACTGTCGCCCTCTTCACCCGGAGGCCCCCGTGGCCGACCGTTCCTACCGGCTCCTGCGGCGAGCCCTGGCCGTCGGGTGTCTGCTCGCCGCCGCCGGACTGCCCGCCGAGCCGCCGGTGACCATCTCGCCGTCGGTGACCAGCTCGGCAGTGACCGCCGAACCCACGATCCTGCGGGTGCTTCAGATGAACCTCTGCAACAGCGGCCGCGCCAGTTGTTACACCGGCCGATCGCTGGCCACAGCCGCAGAGGTGATCAGCGCGGAGGCACCCGATCTGGTCACCCTCAACGAGATCTGTCAGGACGACGTGGCGGCCCTGGAGCGCGTGTTCGCCACCGTCCACACCGGTCGGTCCGCCGTGTCCGCGTTCCAGGCTGCTGGCGACCGCCGGAGTGGCGCCGACACGCGGTGCCGCAACGGCCAACCGTACGGCGTCGGGCTGCTGACGCACGTGCAGACACCGGACACCCCGCACGCCGTGTACAGGGGCATCCACCCGACGCAGGACCTCGCGGACCCCGAGGAACGACCCTGGCTCTGCGTCAACGTCGACAGCGTTCTGCTCGCCTGCACCACGCACCTGGCCGCAACCGATTACCACGTCGCGCTCGCCCAGTGCAGCCACTTCCTCGACACGATCCTGCCGACGATCCGCAGGCACGGCGGGTATGCACCCACCGTGCTCAGCGGCGACCTCAACCTCCGCGATGACGGCGACCCCGACGTGCGGTCCTGCACGCCGCCAGATCATCAGCGCGTCGACGACGGCGCGCTGCAACACATCATCGCGACACTCGACATCAAGCTCTGTTGCCGCAGGTCCCTCGTCATGCGTGGGGCGACCGACCACCCCGGGTTGCTGGCCACCCTCAGCATCGACGGCGGTCGGCCCGGCCGCCCGCCGGCCTGATCCCGCGACGAGCGCGGCTGACCGCGGACGCACCGTGGTGACGGACGCCGCCCGGCGTCAGCGGCGCGGCGTGTCCCGGCGGGACGGGAACGGGGTGCCCGGCTGGCCGAGGGTCGAGCGGGCGCGCAACCCGACCGGGTCCGGAGCAGCGACGGGCGTCGCGGCCGCTGGCTCCGGGACCCGCCGCCCGTCCAGGTACGCGGCGGCGGCCCGGTCGTCGTCGTTCGGGGCGGCGAGCAGGGCATAGAGCAGACCGACCACGCCGAAGATCACCGCCACCACGATCGGCACCAGCAGCGTGCTCACCTCGGCGCCGGTCACCCCACCCGCACGTTCGTGGGGGTGCACCGACAGGGCACTCATCCCGGTGAAGTGCATTCCGTTCACGGCGATGCCCATGACCAGCGCGGAGGCGAAGATCGCCAGCCCTCGCCGGACGGTCATCGCGAGCCACAGCGCGACGGTGGACGCCACCACAGCGATGACCACCGAGAGCACGACCCGGATGGTGTCGTAGCCCAGACTGCCGTTGAGGCGCATCGCCGCCATCCCGGTGTAGTGCATCGAGGCCACACCGGCACCGGTGAAGACGCCACCGGCGATCAGACGTACCAGGTTCAACCGACCGGTGCCCACGATGGCCAGGCCGATACCGACCGCCACCACGGCGATGACCGTGCTGGCGGCGGTCAGTGGCACGTCGTAGCGGATCCGGGTGCCGTCGACGGCGAAGCCGAGCATGGCCATGAAATGCATCGCCCAGATGGCGGTGCCGCCCAGTGCCCAGGCTGACAGCAGACCCCACCAGGCCCGCTGACCGGCCGTACGCGCGGTGCGGATACGCCCGGCGCAGACCAGCCCGAGGATCGATCCGAGCACGGACAACGCGTAACTCAGCGCGGGCGTAATCCACCCGTACTCAAAGTGATTGATGTCCGCCACGGCGGTTTCTCCCCAATGCTTGGCGACGCGTCAACAAAGGCGCTCGGGCAATGATCGGGGTTGCCGTGATCAGGCGCGACAGCGCCCCCCGAGCTATTCGGGGGGTGCTGTCACGGTGACAGTCCGATACGTCGATTCGTCAGCGATGAATATGGAATGTGAGGATCAGGCAGAGGTGTGGTACGCCAATACGCCCCGGTTGATGGCCGCGATTGCCTGTCGGGCGGTCGAACGCAGCTCCGGCGAGACACCGCCAGAGTCGGAAATCTGACCGAGAAGGTCGACCACCTGTCTCGCCCACCGGACGAAGTCACCGGCGGGCATCTCACCGTCGATCTCGTGACCGCTGCCGAGCACCTTGGCCAACGCCTCGCCCCGAGCCCACCGGTAGACGGGCCAGGCGAAGCCGAGATCCGGCTCCCGGGTCGCGGTCAGCCCGCGTGCCGCCTCGTCGGCCTCGATCTCCCCCCACAGCTTCAGCGTCTCCTCCACCGCGTCGGCCACCGGCCCGCGCGGCAACGACGCCCGCTCGTCGACGTCGCGGCGCGCCTCGAAGACCACCACGGACACCGCGGCGGCCAACTCGGACGGCGACAGCCCGTTCCACACACCCCGGCGTAGGCACTCGGCGACCAGCAGGTCCGCCTCGGTCCAGATCCGACCGAGCATCCGCCCAGCATCGGTGACCGCGCCGTCGCGGGCGAGATAACCGCGCTCGGTCAGCAGCGCCACGATCCGGTCGAAGGTCCGCGCGAGGGACCCGGTACGCCCGGAGACCCGCTCGCGCAGCTCCTCGGTGTCGCGCTCCAGCCGCCGACGGCGCTCCGCCCAACGGGCGTGGTCCTCCCGCTCCGGGCAGGCGTGGCAGGGGTGGTTCCGCAACTCCGAGCGGAGCTGGGTGAGCCGGTGGTCCTCGCCGGTCACCTGCCGGGAACGGCCACCCCGTCGGCCGCCGTGCCGGTCCAGGCCGAGGCCGCTGACCTCGGCGGCGAGATCCCGCCGGGCGCCCGGCGAACGATGGCTGAAGTGCTTCGGCACCCGGATCCGGGCCAGCACCTCGGCGGGAGTGGTGAAGTCGCCGGGGCTGACCCGCCCGGCCCAGCGGTCCTGGGTGAGCACCAGCGGTCGGGGCTCACCGAAACCACCGGTCGCCGGGTCCAGCACGACGGCCAGCCCGGCCCGCCGGCCGGACGGCACCCGGATCACGTCGCCGACCCGCAGCCGCTCCAGCGACGCCACAGCCGCGGCCTTGCGCTGGGTCTGCCCCTGCCGGGCGATCGCCTTCTCCCGGTCCGCGATCGCCACCCGCAGCGCGAAGTACTCATCGAAGTCGCCGTGGTGGCAGGCGGCCTCCGCGCCGTACGCCTCGATGGTCTCGGTGTTGCGCTGCACCTGCCGGGCCAGGCCGACCACCGACCGGTCCGCCTGGAACTGGGCGAACGAGGACTCCAGCAGAGCACGGGCCGGCTCCGCGCCGACCGTGCCGACCAGGTTCACCGCCATGTTGTACGAGGGTCGGAAGCTGGAGCGCAGCGGGTAGGTGCGGGTGGATGCGAGCCCGGCGACGTGCCGTGGGTCGGTCTCCGGGGACCACACCACGACGGCGTGCCCCTCCACATCGATGCCGCGGCGGCCCGCCCGGCCGGTGAGCTGGGTGTACTCCCCCGGGGTCAGGTCGACGTGCGCCTCGCCGTTGTACTTGACCAGCCGTTCCAGGACCACGCAGCGGGCTGGCATGTTGATGCCCAACGCCAGGGTCTCGGTAGCGAAGACCGCCTTGACCAGGCCACGGACGAACAACTCCTCGACGATCTCCTTGAAGACCGGCAGCATGCCTGCGTGGTGGGCGGCCAGGCCACGCTCCAAGCCGTCGAGCCATTCCCAGTAGCCCAGCACCGACAGGTCCTCGCCGGGAATCGCGGTGACCCGCGACTCGACGACACGGCGGATCTCGGTCCGTTCCTCGGGCGAGGTGAGCCGCAGCCCGGCGGCTAGACACTGCTGCACCGCGGCGGCGCAACCGGCCCGGCTGAAGATGAACAGGATCGCCGGAAGCAGACCCTCCCGATCCAGGCGGTCGACGATGTCCGGGCGCAACGGGCCCCGCCAGCGCGGGCCGCGGCGGCCGGCGCCGGGCCCCGCGCTGCGCCCCTCGCCCAGCTCCAGCCGCCGCGCGGTCTCTCGGGTGTAGCGCAGCAGCTCCGGGTGCACATCGTGCTTGCGGGCGGCGTCAGCGTCGTGGAACAGGTCGAACATTCGCTTACCGACGAGCATGTGCTGCCACAACGGCACCGGCCGGTGCTCGCTGACCACCACGGCGGTCTCGCCGCGCACGGTGACCAGCCAGTCGGCGAACTCCTCGGCGTTGGAGACGGTCGCCGACAACGAGACCAGGGTGACCGAGGCGGGCAGGTGGATGATCACCTCTTCCCACACCCCGCCGCGGAACCGGTCGGCCAGGTAGTGCACCTCGTCCATCACCACGTACGCCAGCCCCTGCAGGGCGCTGGAGCCCGCGTAGAGCATGTTGCGCAGCACCTCGGTGGTCATCACCACCACCGGCGCGTCACCGTTGATCGCGTTGTCGCCGGTCAACAGGCCAACCTGCTCGGCGCCGTACCGGGCGACCATGTCGTGGTACTTCTGGTTGGACAACGCCTTGATCGGCGTCGTGTAGAAGCACTTGCGCCGGACCGGCGGGATCGACGCGTCGGCAGCGGGCACCGGGTCGTCGGGCCGCCCGCGCAACGCCAGGTGGACAGCGAACTCCCCGACCACGGTCTTACCCGCTCCGGTGGGGGCGCAGACCAGCACACCGCTGCCCCGCTCCAGCGACTGGCACGCCTCTCGCTGGAAATCGTCGAGATCGAACCCCAGGTCAAGGGCGAACTCGTCCAATGCCGGAAACTGTGAGGCCTGCGCGGCCCGGCGGCGCGCCGCTGCGTACCGCTCGGCGGGGCTCGACATGGCACCAAGATTAGTGCGTGCCGTGACACGACACCCGACAAGGCCGTCCGGCCGGGCCGTCGGCCGGGGTCGGTAGGGTGCACGGCGTGCCGGACCATGCCGAACCGCCCCACACCCCTCCGCCGGGCAGCGCCGAGGCCGCCGCCCGACGGGCGTCCCGACGGCCCGTCAAGGCGGTGCTCTTCGACTTCCACGGCACCCTCGCCCAGGTGGAGGAGCCCCGGCAGTGGGTGCTGGAGGCCGCAGCGGCGTGCGGGGTCACCCTGGACCGGGTCCGCGCCACGTCGCTGGCCGACCGGCTGCTGACCGCCGGACGCGCCGGCGGGCCACTGCCAGCGCGGGTGCCGCCCCGGCTGGCCGAGCTGTGGGCCGACCGGGACCTCTACCAACACGCCCACCGGGGCGCGTACACCGGGCTGGCCGAGACCGTCGACGCGGGCATCGACGGCTTCGCCGAGGCGCTCTACGAGCGGCTGCTGATCGCCGAGGGCTGGCTGCCGTACGCGGACACCGCGCCCACGCTGACCGCGCTGCGCGACGCCGGGGTGCGGGTGGCGGTGGTCAGCAACATCGGCTTCGACCTGCGACCGCATTTCGACGCCTGGGGGTTGACCGACCTGGTCGACGCGTTCGTGCTCTCGTACGAGGTGGGGCGCTGCAAGCCCGACCCGGCGATCTTCTGGCGGGCGTGCGGGATGCTCGGCGTCGACCCGGAGCAGACGCTGATGGTCGGCGACTCACCGGCGGACGCGGGCGCGGTCGCCGCCGGCTGCGCGGTGCTGGTGCTCCCGGCCGCCGACCCGGGCCGGGAGAACGGGCTGGGCGCCGTGCTCGACCTGGCCCTGCCGGCCTGACCCGTGGTTGCGGTGCCGTCTAAGGCACTGCCCGGGCCTAACGGCCCTCCCAACCGCGAGCCTTCACCCCGGCCTGAAGGCCGGAGCACTGGCCCGCATTCCGGTAGCACCGCGTTGGCGACAGTTAACTGCCGTGTCGGCGCGGACTGTCGCGTTTCGCAAGGTGGACACCGCCGGAGGGTGCTTGTAAGGGACCGCCTACCGTCGTGCCCGTGACCGAGACACTGCTGCCCGCACCAGCGCCGACCGACACCCCATCGGCCCGGCGCGGTGGCGTCGCCGCCGTCGGCCTGGTGCTCGGCGGGGCATTGTCGGTGCAGTTCGGCTCCGCCCTGGCCGCGCTGCTGTTCCCGCGCACCGGCGTGGCCGGCGCGGTGACCCTGCGACTGACGATCTCGGCGGTGCTGCTGCTCGCCGTGTGCCGGCCCCGACTGCGCGGGCACAACCGGTCAGCCTGGCTCGCGGCAGGCGCGTTCGGGCTGGCGCTGGCCGGCATGAACTCGCTGTTCTACCAGGCCATCGAACGCATCCCGCTGGGCCCGACGGTGACGCTGGAGGTGCTCGGCCCGTTGGCGCTGTCCGTGTTCAGCGCCCGACGACTGGCCAGCTGGGGCTGGGCCGGGCTGGCGTTGGCCGGGGTGGCGCTGCTCGGGCAGGGCGGCTTCGACCGGCTGAACCCGGCAGGAGTCGCCTTCGCGTTCGGCGCGGGCGCCATGTGGGCCGCGTACATCGTGCTGAGCGCCCGGGTCGGCGGGCATTTCCCGGGCGCGGACGGGCTGGCCCTGGCCCTGACCCTCGCCGCACTCGTCACGCTGCCACTGGGCATCGTCGACGGTGGTGCGGTGCTGCTCGACCCACAGGTGCTGGCGCTCGGCACCGCCCTCGCGGTGCTCGCCTCCGGGCTGCCCTACACCCTGGAGCTGCTGGCGCTACGGCGGATGCCCACCGCCACCTTCGCGGTCCTGATGAGCCTCGGCCCGGCCATCGCCACACTCGCCGGGTGGCTGGTGCTGCGGCAGGCGCTGACCCTGCTGGAGTGCGCCGCCATCGTGCTGGTCATCGCGGCCAGCATCGGAGCGGTACGGGTCAACGCAGCAGCCGCACGGCCCCCGGAACCGCAGTGATCGTCACCGGCAGGTCCAGGGAACGTTCCCCGTCGGCGTACGTGGTGATGCCCTCGGCGGCCATCTCCACGGTGCGGGCCCGATAGCTGGCCACCAGGGGATGGCTGACGTGGGTGCCCTGGTAGATGCGCGGCTTCACCCGGATCAGGGTCCGCCGGTCGACCCGCCCCGCCACCACCACGTCGAGCAGCCCGTCGGTCGGGTCGGCGTCGGGGCAGATCCGCATACCCCCGCCGTACGTCGGGCAGTTGCCCACCGCCACCAGCACCGCGTCCAACTCGTGCGGCACCCCGTCGAGGCGCAGCGTGTAGCGCCGGGGCCGCAGCCGGGCCAGCTCGACCAGGATCGCCAGGTCGTACCGGCGAGGGCCGCGCGGCCAGCGCATCCTGTTGGCCCGCTCGTTGACGATCGCGTCGAACCCGGCCCCGAGCACCGCCCCGTACCAGCGCCCCATGCCGTCGGCCCCGGTCATCCGGGCCAGGTCGACCGGCCAGCTCCGGCCGTCGCGCAGCGCTGACGCGATCACGTCCGCCGCCGCGAGGGGGTCGGCCGGAAAACCGGTGTCCAGGGCGAAGTCGTTTCCGGTGCCGGCGGGGATCGGGCCGAACGGCACATCGGTGCCGGCGACGGCCTGCAACGCCCGGTGCACGGTGCCGTCCCCGCCGATCGTCACCAGCGCGCCAGCACCATCGGCGAGCGCGGCACGGCAGGCCGCCTCCGCCTCGGCGGGGCTGGACGCCGGCAGCAACCGGACCGGCCGGCCCGCGGCGGCCAACCCGTCCAGCAGCCGGGGCAGCAGAACGCGGTGCCGTCCCCGACCAGCGGTCAGATTGGCGAGCACGGCGACCGGGCCGGGCGGGTGATCGTCTGCGGTCACGGGCAGCACCGTACCGGTCGGACACCCGCCGTTCACCAGAGGCGGGCGGCATCACGATCAGTCCCGGCGTCGGCGCTGCCGGTGAGGTCGCGGATGCAGCGACGCCGCCCCCGGGAACCGGGGACGGCGTCGGCGGACCGGACGGCGCAGCCGTCAGGTCATGTCGTCGTAGCGACGCTCGATCGGTGCCGGTGGGGCGATCGGATCGGGTACGCCGATCGGCGCCGTGGCGTCGACCCGCTGCCCGGCCACGACCGGATCCTTGTCGAACTCCAACGGCGACACCTCGTCGTCGTCGATGCCCGCGTAGATCTCCTTACCGCGCCCACGCCGCTTGTCGTTGATGAACGCGATGCCCACCGCCACGAAATACAGCAGCGAGAGGGAGGCCGCCAGCAGGGTCATGCCGAACGGACCCGGATCTGGTGTGGCGATGGCGGCAAAGGCGAAGCAGATGAAAATGACCGCCCGCCACCAGCTCAGCAGTCGCCGGGCGCTGGCGATCCCGGCGAAGTTGAGCATGAGCAGGATCAGCGGGAACTCGAACGCCACCCCGAACAGCAGGATCATGTTCGTGATGAACGCGATGTAGGCGCCGACCTCGAACTGATTTGAGAGCCCGCCCACCCCGGACTCCATCAGGAACCCGAGGCCCTTGTCCACGACGACGTAGGCCAGCATCGCGCCGGCCGCGAAAAGCGGCGCGGCGATCGACACGAAGACGTAGGCCCATTTGCGCTCGTGCCGGTGCAGACCGGGGGCAATGAACGCCCAGAGCTGGTAGAGCCAGACCGGCCCGCCGATGATCAGGCCGAGCCAGAGTGCCAGCTTCAGCTTCAACACGAAACCGGTCGTCGGTGCCAGCGCCAAGAGGTCCTGACAGTTGCCCAACGCGTCCCTGGTGTCGGGCAGCCGGCAATACGGCTGTTTCAGAAGCAGGAAGACCGGTTCGGCGAGCACGAACCCGACGATCAGGCCGCCAACGATCGCCAGCGAGGCGCGGAACAGGCGGTTGCGCAGCTCACGAACATGCTCGATGAGCGTCATCGAGCCGTCGGCGGCCCGCTCAAAGGTGCTCGGGCCGCGTTTACGCAGTGCGAAGGCCACGGTGGTGGGGCCCTTCGGTCAGTTGTCGCGGACGCGGTGCACCGGGTCGACGACCGGCTGCTGCACCGGCGCCTGCTGCTGCGGCTGCGCGTACGGCGCCTGCTGCCCGGCGTGCGGCGGCAACGGCTGGTAGCCGGCCTGCGCGTCGGCCTTCTCGGCGAGGTCGCGGTCGTCGTCCTGCAGGCTCTTGGTCTCGGCCTTGATGATCCGCAGCGACCGCCCCAACGAACGGGCGGCGTCGGGGAGGCGCTTCGCACCGAACAGCAGGATCAGCACAACCACGAGAACAGCGATGTGCCACGGCTTGAGGGCACCCATGAGAAGCTCCAGTCGCTCTGTGTCCGAGGGGTGGTTCGCAGCCCATCGTACGTGTGGATCGGCTGGTTGCCACCCGCCGGGTGGTGGTGGTCTGGCCGAAAGAGTGAAGTCTTGACCAACGCGCGATGATCCGTCAACCGCCGCCGAGACGAGGGCTCGATCAGCCGCGCTTGGCCTTGATCACCATGATGCGCCGCTGCGTGGTGTCGAGTTGATGTTGGATGCCCTCGGCGCGCTGCTGCAACGCCTCGGCGGTCTCCCGCAGCGCCTCGGCCTCGCTTGCCCGCCGCTGCAACGCCACCGCGGCGCGACGCAGCTGAGGCAGCCGGGTCAGCACCGGGCGCACGGCCAACGCGAGCGCCACGAGCGGAAGCAGCACCACGGCAAGCACGATCCAGATCAGCACGGCGGTCAGCCTACTGGGTGCGGCCGGCCACCGCCGGGTCACCCGACGGCGCGCCGAGCGCACCCCCGGGGTCAAGCGTCACCGGATCAGACGCGGGCATCCGGGGCGCGGCTGTGAGGGCGGGCACGGCGTACGCGTCCAACGCGGCGGCCGCCGCCGCCCGTACCTGCTCGGCCAGCTCAACCGGGGCGACCACGATGGCGTCCGGGCCCAGGCCCAGCACGAACCGGCGGGCCCACCCCAGGTCGGTCACCCGCAGGGAGACGAGCCACTGATCGCCGTCGCCGGCCTCCACCCGCTCGCACGGGTAGTACTCGGTGATCCACCGCTCGCCCCGGCCGATGCGCAGCGTGATCAGCGGCAGGTCGGGCGAGGGCCGGAAGACACCCTCCGTGAGGTCGTGCGGGACGGCCTGCGGCGGGACGGCCGCTGGCTCGCCCAACTCGGTGATCGCGTCGATCCGGTCGGCCCGGAACAGGCGGACCGCCTCCGCGCGCCGACACCACGCCTCCACGTACGCCCGGCCGCCGACCATGAGCATCCGCAGTGGGTCGATGACGCGCTCGGTGGTCTCGTCCCGGGCCGCCGTGTAGTAGGTGATCCGCAGCGCCTTTCCGCCCTCCACGGCGGCACGCAGCGCCTCGACCCGCCGGGTGTCCCCGGGCAGCCGGACCGCCACCGGCGCGCCCACCAGGTCCCCCGCGTCCTCGATCTTGGCCAGGGCCCGTTCGACGGCCTCGCGGTTGGCTACACCGGGCGTCTCGGCGAGCATCCGCAGCGCCACCACCAGCGCGAGAGCCTCGTCCGGGGTGAGCCGCAACGGCCGGTCGATGCCGGCGTCGTAGGTGATGGTGACCCGGTCACCGTCGAACGCCATGTCGATCAGATCACCGGGGCCGTAACCGGGCAGCCCACACACCCAGAGCAGCTCCAGGTCCTCCCGTAGCTGCCGCTCGGTGACGCCCAGGTCACCGGCCGCCTCGGCGATCTCGATGCCGGGCCGGGCCAGCAGGTAGGGCACCAGGTTGAGCAGTCGGGCCAGCCGATCGGCGGACGCGCGGGAACCGCCCCGGGCAGCCGGGCGCGTCACCGGGCACCACCGGTGGCAGCCAGCTCGTCGTGTCGGACGGCGATCTCCTTGAGTCGTTGGATGACGGCCTCGCGGACCTCCGGTGGGTCGAGGACCCGCACGTCCGGGCCGTAGCCGACCAGGTGGCCGGCCAGCCCGTCCGGGTCCGCGAACGGCAGGACCAACCGGTCGCCGTCCGGCCCGGTGGTCACCTCCACCGCCCAGCGGCGCAGCCCGGCGGCCCGACCCGGTGCGGCCAGCACGGTGGCCCGGCCGGTGCGTTCCACGGGGCCCGACCAGCGGGCCACGTGGCTGATCAGGTCGACATTGGCCGGCGGCTCGTACGCGCCGGGCGCACCGGTCACCCGGACCGTGCCGACGACCCGGGACAGCCGGAAGCAGCGGGTCGCCGCCCGGTCCAGGTCGTGGCCCACCACATACCACCGGCCGCGCCAGCAGACCACGCCCCACGGCTGCAGCCGCCGACGGCTGGGCGCGTCGCGGTCCGGCACCCGGTAGTCGAAGCCGACCTCGCGCCGGTCCCGGGCGGCTGCGGTCAGCGGCGCGAACGCCGGGTCGACCGTGACCATCGGCTCCAGGCCGAGGGTGGCCTGCGGGTCCACCTCCACCCCGGCGGCTCGCAGCTTCGCCAGCCCGGACGACGCGGCGGCGGCCAGCCCGGCGTGCTGCCACAGCCGTGCGGCGATGCCCACCGCGGCAGCCTCGTCGGGTTCGAGAAGGATGTCAGGCAACGCGTATTCGCGGTGGGCGATCCGGTAGCCGGGCTCAGCGTCGAAGGCGCTCGCCGTGCCGGTCTCCAGTGGCACACCCAACTCGCGCAGCTCGGCCTTGTCCCGTTCGAACTTGCGCTGGAACGCTTCGTGGTCACGCGCGTCGTCGGGGTCGTGCTCGTAGCCGGGCACGGTCGCGGCGATCTGCGCGGCGGTCAGGAACCGTCGCGTGGACAGCAGACAGATCACCAGGTTGACCAGGCGTTCGGTGCGGGTCCGCGACACGCGGTAGACGCTAGCAGCCGACGCGCCCGCGACGTGCACCCGCGCGGGCGTGCCGCACATCTGTTCGGATCGGTGGTGTCTCCGGGAGTCCTGCGGCGGGTCGCCGCCGGTCATAGGGTGGCCCTCATGCCGCAACCGGACATCAAGACCGAGAGCGTCGGCACCGTCATCGTCGCGGGTGCCGCCAACCTCGCCATCGCGGTCGCCAAGTTGGTCGCCGGGGTGATCTCCGGGTCGGCCGCGATGCTCTCCGAGGCGGCACACTCGGTCGCCGACACCACCACCGAGGTGCTGCTCTACCAGGCGCTGCGCCGCGGTGCCCGACCGGCGGACCAGCGGCACCCCTTCGGGTACGGCAAGGAGAGCTACGTCTGGGCGTTCTTCGCCGCGATGTTCACGTTCGTCGCCGGCGCCGGCTTCGCCGTCACCCACGGCGTCACGACGATCCTCGTGCACGAGCACAGCGGCGACTACCTGATCTCGTACATCGTTCTGGCGGTGTCGTTCGTCATCGAGTCGATCTCGCTGGCCCGGGCCCTGCGGCAGGTCCGCAGCGAGTCGAAGCGCTGGGGGACCACTCCCTGGCGCTTCCTGCGCCTGACCGCCGACACCACTGTCAAGGCGGTCTTCCTGGAGGACAGCGCGGCCCTGATCGGTCTGCTGCTGGCCGGGGCCGGCGTCGGCCTGTCCCACGCCACCGGCGACGAGGTCTGGGACGGCATCGCGTCGATCCTGATCGGGCTTCTGCTGCTGGCGGTCGCCGGGATCCTCGCCGGCAACAACCTGTCGCTGTTGGTCGGCCGGGCGGTCCCGGAGCGGCTGCGCCACGAGATCGAGCAGGAGTTGACCGGGCTGGCCGAGGTGGAGCGGATCGACACCCTGATGACCATGCAGCTCGGCCCGGAGGACATCCTGGTCGCCGCGAAGGTCGACTTCCGTGACGAGGCCACCGGCGCGGCCATCGAGGCCGCCGCCGACGAGGCCGAACGACGGCTCACCAGGCGGTACCCGGAGATCCGTTACGTCTTCCTCGACCCCACCCGCTCGTTGCCCGGCGCCACCGGCCGGGCCCGGCACACCCAGGCGGACCCGGACGCGGGCGACGAGCCCGACCGCTGACCCACGGCCACGGCAGCACCCGCGCGCGGGCCGCCACGCCCGCGCGGCTAGCGTGCCCGTCATGGTGCGATGGCGTACGGGGACGGTGGCAACGCTGCGACGGCAGTGGACCGGGGCGGTGGAGCTGGACGTGGACCTGCCCGACGGCACGCGCATGCGGGCGCTTGCCTATCCGGAACTGGTCGGCACGCCCGAGCCCGGCGACCGGGTGCTGCTCAACGCCGGTGCGCTGCTGATGGGGTTGGGCACCGGCGGGTACGCCCTGGTGGTCGCCCTGCCGGACCGACTGCCGCCGGATCCGCCGGACGTCAGCGACACCCGCGATGCCGGGCACCTGGTCAAGGCCCGCTACACGCCATTGCAGCCGATCCTGCTCGGCGTCGACGAGGAAGCGTCACCGCACCGCGATGTGCTGGCCGACGCGGACGACCTCGGCGGTCTGCCGGTGGTCACCGCCGACCTGCACTCGGCGCTGCCGGCGATTCTGGCCGGCATTCGGGCCGACGCGCCGCAGGCGCGGGTGGCGTACCTGCTCACCGACGGTGGGGCACTGCCAGCCTGGTTCTCCCGCACCCTCGCCGGGCTGCGCGCCGAGCTGGCCGGCACGATCACCGTCGGGCAGGCCTTCGGCGGCGACCTGGAGGCCACCACCCTGCACGGCGGCCTGCTCGCCGCCCGGTACGTGCTGGGCGCCGATGTGGCCATCGTGTCCCAGGGGCCGGGCAACCTGGGCACCGGCACCCGGTGGGGCTTCTCCGGCGTCGCCGTCGGTGAGGCGGTCAACGCGATCGCCACGCTGGGTGGCCAGCCGGTCGGCTCGCTGCGCATCTCCGACGCCGACCCCCGTCCCCGGCACCGGGGCGTGTCGCACCACAGCCTCACCGCGTACGGCCGGGTGGCGCTCGCCTCGGCGGAGCTGGTGGTGCCCGAGGACCTGAAGCCGTCCCTCGCGGCCGAGGTGGACGCGGCGCTGGCACCCCTGGCGGCCCGGCACCGGATCGTCCGGGTGCTCACCGACGGTCTCGACGCCGCGCTGCGCGCCAGCGCCGTGCCGCTGTCCACCATGGGCCGTGGCCTCGACGCCGACCACGCGTACTTCCTGGCAGCGGCAGCCGCCGGCCGCCACGCCATCACCCTGCTCCCCTGAGGAGCCCCGGGAAGCGGTCGCCGATCAGGCCAGGAAGATCAGGGCCAGCCAGCCGCCGACGATGAGCACCAGCGCCAGGGCCAGCACCCACGTCGGCACGGTGTATTCACCGCGGCGGTTACGGTCGACCTCGGCGCGGATCTTGTCCCGCCGGCGTTCGACCCAGTTCTGCCGCTCGGTGCCGCGCTCGGGGCGGTCGGAAGGTCCGGAAGTCGTCATGGCGCGCTCAGCTTACCGGGCCTGCCGGCCCCGCCAGCGGACACCACCGCCGGGGCCGGCACACCTGTCACATGCTGGCGATGAGCCGCTCCACCCGCTCGTCGTACGCCCGGAACGGGTCCTTGCAGAGCACGGTGCGCTGCGCCTGGTCGTTGAGCTTCAGGTGCACCCAGTCGACGGTGAAGTCCCGCCGCTTCTCCTGGGCGTGCCGGATGAACTCGCCGCGCAACCGCGCCCGGGTGGTCTGCGGCGGAGTCTCCTTGGCCTCGAAGATCTCCGGGTCGGTGGCCACCCGGTCGACCTCGCCACGCCGCTCCAGCAGCCCGTAGAGGCCTCGGCCGCGACGCACGTCGTGGTACGCCAGATCCATCTGCGCCACCCGGGGGTGCGACAACGGCAGGTCGTGCTTGCGCTGGTAGCGCTCGATCAGCCGCAGCTTGCTGACCCAGTCGATCTCCCGGGAAACCGGCTCCAGGTCCCCGGTCTCCACGGCGCTCAGCACCCGCCCCCACAGCTCGACGACCCGCTTGGCGGCCTGGTCACCGCCGCGACGCTCGACGAACTCGGTGGCCTTGGCCAGGTATTCCTGCTGG
This sequence comes from Micromonospora sp. DT201, assembly GCF_049841575.1. Taxonomy (NCBI): domain Bacteria; kingdom Bacillati; phylum Actinomycetota; class Actinomycetes; order Micromonosporales; family Micromonosporaceae; genus Micromonospora; species Micromonospora sp. DT201. The sequence continues at coordinate 195,461 of NZ_JBNCKP010000013.1, forward strand.
ATGTCCAGGGCACTGACCTCCTTGCCGGAGGCCAACCGCACCTTGCGCCGGCCGGTGATGTCGTGCGACACCTCCCGGATCGCCCGGATCGGATTTTCCAGGGACAGGTCGCGCATCACCACCCCGGCCTCGATCATCCGCAGCACGATGTCGGCGGTGCCGACCTTGAGCAGCGTGGTGACCTCATTCATGTTGGAGTCACCGACGATCACATGCAGCCGCCGGTAGCGCTCGGCGTCGGCGTGCGGCTCGTCGCGGGTGTTGATGATCGGGCGGCTGCGGGTGGTCGCCGAGGAGACGCCCTCCCAGATGTGCTCGGCCCGCTGTGACAGGCAGTAGACCGCGCCGCGCGGAGTTTGCAGGACCTTGCCCGCCCCACAGATCAACTGCCGGGTGACCAGGAACGGAATGAGTACGTCGGCGAGCCGACCGAACTCGCCGTGTCGGGAGACCAGGTAGTTCTCGTGGCAGCCGTACGAGTTGCCAGCCGAGTCGGTGTTGTTCTTGAACAGGTAGATCTCACCTGCGATGCCCTCGTCGTGCAGTCGCTTCTCCGCGTCGACGAGCAGGCCCTCCAGGATCCGCTCGCCAGCCCGGTCATGGGCGACAAGATCGGTCACCGAGTCGCATTCCGGTGTGGCGTACTCCGGATGCGACCCGACGTCCAGGTAGAGCCGGGCCCCATTGCGCAGGAAGACGTTGCTCGACCGACCCCAGGACACCACGCGACGGAAAAGATATCGCGCGACCTCGTCCGGGGACAGCCGCCGCTGCCCGCGATAGGTGCAGGTGACGCCGTACTCGGTCTCGAGGCCGAAGATTCGCCGCTCCATGGTGAGACATTAGCCGCCCGGAGGCCCGATTCGTCACTGTCACACCACAGGTCGTACCCCGGGGGCGGTCACATACCGGTTGAGTGCGACATTCCGTCCGGTCCGAGGCTCGCCACGAACCGCCGGCAGCTGTCGTACTCCGGCAGCAGGCCCCGCTCGCGGGCCTGCGCCAGCGTCGGCGCCGCGTCGTCACGCGCGGACAGCAGCGGAACGTCGGCGGGCCACTCGATGCCCAACTCCTCGTCCAGCGGGTGCACCGCGTGCTCGCCGGTCGGGTTGTAGCTCGCCGAGCAGAGGTAGCTCAACGTCGCGTCGTCGGTCAGCGCGCAGAAACCATGCCCCAGACCCTCGCTGAGGTAGACCGCCCGACGGTCGGTGTCGTCCAGCCGGACGCCCTCCCAACGGCCGAAGGTCGGCGAACCCACCCGCAGGTCCACGATCATGTCGAGGACCGCGCCACGCACACAGGTGACGTACTTGGCCTGCCCCGGCGGAACGTCGGCGAAGTGGATGCCGCGCACCACGCCTCGCGCGGAGACCGACAGGTTGGCCTGGGCCAGGCGCAGCGGATGCCCCACCGCCTCGGCGAGCTTATCGAAGCGGTACCACTCCATGAACATGCCACGCGGGTCGCCGTGCTGCTGGGGGGTGATCTCCCAGGCGCCCTCGATGCTCAGCTCCCGGATCTTCACCACATCACCCCGTCGCGGCCGTTCGGCCCATCCAGCAGGCCAAGCAGGTAGTCGCCGTAGCCACTCTTCGTCAACGGTGCGGCCAGCGCGCGCAGCTGGTCGTCGTCGATGAGGCCGGCCCGCCACGCCACCTCCTCGACACAGCCGATCTTCAGACCCTGCCGTTCCTCGACCACCCGGACGAACTCGGCTGCCTGCATCATCGAGGTGAACGTGCCAGTGTCCAGCCAGGCGGTGCCCCGATCCAGCACCGTCACCGACAGCTCCCCGGTCTCCCGGTACACCTCGTTGACCGCCGTGATCTCCAGCTCGCCGCGGGCGCTCGGGGTGAGCTTGCGGGCGATGTCCACCACCCGGTTGTCATAGAAGTACAGGCCGGGCACCGCGTAACGGGACCTCGGCCGGGCCGGCTTCTCCTCGATCGAGAGCACCCGACCGGCGTCGTCGAAGTCGACCACGCCGTACTCCTGCGGGTTGGCCACCTGGTAGGCGAAGACCCGCCCGCCGATCGGGTCACCGTGCTCGGCGAGCTGCCGGCCCAGACCCACACCGTGGAAGATGTTGTCGCCGAGGATCAGCGCCACCGACTCGGCGCCGATGAAGTCCGCACCGAGGATGAACGCCTGCGCGATGCCCTCCGGGCGCTCCTGGCTGACGTACTCCAGCCGCAGCCCGAACTGGCTGCCGTCGCCGAGTAGCCGACGAAACTGGTCCTGGTCGTCCGGAGTCGTGATCACCAGGATCTCCCGCACCCCGGACATCACCAGAGTGGAGAGCGGGTAATAGACCATCGGCTTGTCGAAGACCGGCATCAGCTGCTTCGAAACCGCCCGGGTGATCGGCCAGAGCCGGGAGCCGGTGCCGCCGGCAAGAAGGATTCCACGCACCGGGGAAGCGTAGCGGCACAAAAGCAGAAGGCACCGGGGGGTCACACCCCCCGCGCCGCTCCAAACTTCGCGTACACTTCCCGACCCGTGAGGATCCTCGTCACCGGCGGAGCCGGATTCATCGGGTCGGAGTACGTTCGCCTGCTGCTGGGCAAGCCCCTCGGCAGCGCCGAGGGCGTGCCGCCGCTTGAGCCGGCGGTCGTGACCGTGCTCGACAAACTGACCTACTCGGGCAACCTGACCAACCTCGACCCCGTCCGCGACGACCCGCGGCTACGGTTCGTCCAGGGCGACATCTGCGACCCCGTCGTGGTCGACGACGTCGTCGCCGGCCACGACGTGATCGTGCACTTCGCCGCCGAATCACACGTCGACCGGTCCATCGCCGGCGCCGCCCCGTTCGTCACCACGAACGTCCTCGGCACCCAGACCCTGCTCGACGCCGCCCTACGCCACCGCACCGGCCGCTTCGTCCACGTCTCCACCGACGAGGTCTACGGCTCCATCGACGAGGGATCCTGGACCGAAACCTGGCCCCTCGCACCGAACTCCCCCTACTCGGCGTCGAAGGCCGGCTCCGACCTCCTCGCCCTGGCCTACCACCGCACCCACGGCATGGACGTCGTCGTCACCCGCTGCTCCAACAACTACGGCCCCTACCAGTACCCCGAAAAAGTCATCCCCCTGTTCGTCAGCAACCTCCTCGACGGCGCCACCGTCCCCCTCTACGGCGACGGCGGCAACATCCGCGACTGGCTACACGTCCACGACCACTGCCGCGGCATCGCCCTCGTCCAGCAGAAGGGCCGCGCCGGCGAGGTCTACAACATCGGCGGCGGCACCGAACTGACCAACAAGGAACTCACCGGCCTGCTCCTCGACGCCTGCGACGTCGGCTGGGACCGCGTCGTACCCGTCACCGACCGCAAGGGCCACGACCGCCGCTACTCCCTCGACATCACCAAGATCCACGAGGAACTCGGCTACACCCCCAGCATCACCCTCGACCAGGGCCTCGCCGACACCGTCACCTGGTACCGCAACAACCGCACCTGGTGGGAACCCC
>NZ_JBNCKP010000014.1:0-194189 GCF_049841575.1 Micromonospora sp. DT201
ACGAAAAACCCTCGACTGGCATAATCCGGCCGAAGTACTCCACAAACACCTGGTTGCAACCGCCGCTTGAAACCGCCGTGCGGGAGCCCACTGCATCCAGGATCGGGCACGATCTTGCGAAGTGGAAGCAGGCCGGCACGGCCCACCTCTAGCACGGGTGTACGAAAGTGCTGCTAGGGTGGCCCCATGACGCAGGTCGCCTACCAGCCGTCGATGCTCGACCTGGCCGACGCCGGGCCGACCCTGGGGCCACTGCCCGATCTGATCCGCCGGCACCAGCTCAGCCGGGGCGCCTGGGTCGACCACCTTCCCGGCTGGGTGCACGGCTCCGACACGGTCCTCGACACCCTGCTCACCGAGGTGCCCTGGCGCGCCGAGCGGCGCACCATGTATGACACCGAGGTCGACGTGCCCCGCCTGCTCTGCTGGTATGACGGCGAGGCTCAACTGCCCCACCCCGTGCTCACCGAGGCACGGGCCGCGCTGACCCGGCACTACGCGCCCGAGCTAGGCGAGCCCTTCGTCACCGCAGGCATGTGCCTCTACCGATCCGGCCGGGACAGCGTCGCCTGGCACGGCGACACCATCGGCCGTTCCGCACACACCGACACCATCGTCGCGATCGTCTCCTTCGGAGCGCCCCGCCCGCTGCTGCTACGCCCGCGCGGCGGTGGCGACAGCTTGCGTTTCGGAGTGGGCCACGGCGACCTGATCGTCATGGGCGGCTCGTGCCAACGCACCTGGGAGCACGCCATCCCGAAAACCACCCGCCCGGTCGGCCCCCGGGTAAGCGTGCAGTTCCGCCCCATCAACGTCGCCTAACCCCACCCCACATCGACCCCAGCCCGACCCAGCCCAGCCCAGCCCAGCCCGACCCAGCCCAGCCCAGCCCAGCCCAGCCCGGCCCAGCCCAGCCCAGCCCGGCCCAGCCCAGCCCAGCCCAGCCCAGCCCAGCCCAGCCCAGCGATCTTGCACTTTCGGACGTCGTTGTGCCCCTTTTGCAGAGGATTGTCGGGACAGGACGTGCAAGATCGGCGAGGGTAAGGGGCGGGGAGGGGTGAGGGCTAGAGGAGGCCGGCTAGCTTGTAGAGGACCAGGGAGCCGGCTACCGCGACGTTCAGGCTGTGGCCCTGGCCGACCATGGGGATCTCCACAGCCGCGTCCAGATGGTCGAGCGCCTCGGGTGGGATGCCCGTCGCCTCGTGGCCCAGCAGCACCACCGTGCGGCCCCGAGCGGCGGGCAGGTCACCGAGCCGGACAGCCTCGTCGGCCAGCTCCACCCCGAGGACCCGAGTCCCGGCGGCCCGTTCGGCGGCCAGCCAGCGCAGCGGACTGCCGACCCGGTGGACGCAGCCCGGCTGGCGCAGCGTGTTGCCCCGGGCCACGGCCTCGTCCACCCAGGGAAACGGAGGCACGGCGAGGCAGGCACCGACCGCGTCGCACGTACGCAACAGGGTGCCCAGGTTAGCGCCGTGCATCGGCCAGAGTGGGGCGGCGATCAGGTGACCCCAGCAGCGGTGTGGCCGGGGACGGCGGGCGGCGCGAAGCTCACGCCTCGGCCGGACCCGGATGGCGGCGCTCACGCCGCGCCGGCGACTCCGCCGGACAAAGTAGAAATCATGTAAGAGGTGCTTAGCGGCGCACCCAGGCCCTCACCGACAACAGAGCCCTCACCATACCGCGTTGCTGGACGCCCCTCCGCATGATCGTGCTCGATCCAGGATCGAGTGGTGTCGCCGCGGCGGTGACGCCACTACGTCCAGGATCGAGCACGATCTTCGGCGGCTCGAACGCCAAGATCCGCGCAACTTCGGGGAAGTTGCTGTCTGCGGCACGTCTGAGGCAGCAACTTCCCCGAAGTTGCGCGGATCATTGGGGCCGGGCACACCGGACGGGCCCGGCACGACGGACGGGCCCGGCACGACGGACGGGCCCGGCACGACGGACGGGCCCGGCACGACGGACGGGCCGGGCGCGCGGTGCGATGACCCGAGGCGGGCGGGGTGGGGTCAGTCGCGTTCGATGAGGTGGCCTACCACCGTTGGGCCGAGCATCACCGCGAAGCCCGAGCCGTCACGGCGTGGGTCCGCCGCGGGCAGCTCCACCGGGTCACCGGTGCCGGTCGCGCCGACCGGGCGCGGCCCCACCCAGGCGACGGCCACGTCCGTCTCACCCTTGAGGAAACGGTGGGCACGCACGCCGCCGGTGGCCCGGCCCTTCGCCGGGTACGCCTTGAACGGCGTCACCTTGACCGTCGCCCCGGTGGAGGTGACCACCATCGGCTCGCCATGCCCCGGGTCGTCGGTGCGCACCGCGCCGAAGAACGCCACCCGCGCTCCGGCCGGCAGGCTGATACCGGCCATGCCGCCACCCTTGAGACCCTGCGGACGGACCAGCGCGGCGGGGAAGCGCAACAGCGACGCCTCCGAGGTGACGAAGGCCAGCGTCTCGTCGCCGCCGGTCAGCCAGGTCGCCCCGACCACCTCGTCACCCTCCCGCAGGCCAATCACCTCGAACTCGTCGGACCGCACCGGCCACTCCGGCGCGCAGATCTTCACCACGCCCTGCCGGGTGCCCAGCGCCAGCCCCGGTGAGCCCTCCGCCTGCCCACCCAGAGGGGCCAGGCCGACGACGGTCTCCCCCGCCTCCAACGGCACCAACTCGGCCGCGGACATACCACCCCGCAGCGACACCGTGCCGGCCTGCTCCGGCAACACCGGCAGCGGCAGGACGTCGACCTTGAAGGCCCGACCCGCACTGGTCAGCAACAACACCCGACCACGGGCGGTGGAGTGCACGATCGCGCGTACCGTGTCGTGCTTGACCCGGCCGTTGCGCCGGCGCCCCTCGGCGCTCTCCTCGGACTCGGCCGCGGTCCGGGCGACCAGCCCGGTCGCGGAGAGGATCACCTGGCACGGGTCGTCGGCAACCTCCAGCGGGCCAGCCGGCGCGGACGCCGCCAGCACCTCCTTGAGGTCGCCGTCGACCAGGGTCGTACGCCGTTCGGCGGCGAACTGCTTGACCACGGCCGCCAACTCGTCGGAGACCAGCTTCTTGAGCACCCGATCGTCGTCGAGGATCGCGCTCAGCTCGGCGATCTCGGCGCGCAGCCGCTCCTGCTCGGCCTCCAGCTCGATCCGGTCGAACTTGGTCAACCGGCGCAGCGGAGTGTCCAGAATGTAGGTGGCCTGGATGTCGGAGAGGCCGAACCGGCTCATCAGCCCGTCCTTCGCGGCCTGCGCGTCATCGCTGCCGCGGATCAGCCGGACCACCTCGTCGATGTCCAGCAGAGCGATCAGCAGACCATCGACCAGGTGCAGCCGCTCCTGCCGCTTACGCCGGCGGTACGAGGTGCGCCGGGTGACCACCTCGTACCGGTGGGCCAGGAACACCTCCAGCAGCGCCTTCAGGCCCAGCGTGCGGGGCTGCCCGTCGACCAGGACCAGGTTGTTGACGCCGAACGACTGCTCCAGCGGGGTCAGCCGGTACAGGTCGGCGAGCAGCGCCTGCGGGTTGACCCCCACCTTGCACTCGACGACGAGTCGGGTGCCGCTCTCCCGGTCGGTGAGGTCCTTGACGTCGGCGATGCCGGTCAGCCGCTTGGTCTTGGTGACCTCGTTGGTGATCGCCGCGATGACCTTCTCCGCGCCGACGCCGTAGGGCAACTCGACCACGGTGATGGCCTGGCGACCCCGACTGCCTTCGATCGGGCCGATCTCCACCTTGCCGCGCATCCGCACCACACCGCGCCCGGTCTCGTACGCCCGGCGCACCTCGTCCAAGCCCAGCAGCACGCCACCGGTGGGCAGGTCGGGGCCGGGGACGAACTCCATGAGCTTGTCCAGAGTGGCGTCCGGGTGGTTGATCAGCCAACGAGCCGCCTGGACCACCTCGGCCAGGTTGTGCGGGATCATGTTGGTGGCCATGCCGACCGCGATCCCGGACGCGCCGTTGACCAGCAGGTTGGGGAAGGCCGCCGGCAGCACGGTCGGCTGGGTCAGCGACCCGTCGTAGTTGGGCTCGACGTCGACGGTGTCCTCGCCCAGCTCACCGACGAGCAGCATCGCCTCGCGGGACATCCGCGCTTCGGTGTAGCGCGAGGCGGCCGGGCCATCGTCCGGAGACCCGAAGTTTCCATGCCCGTCGATGAGCGGCACGTTGAGCGAGAAGTCCTGCGCGAGGCGGACCATCGCGTCGTAGATCGCCGTGTCGCCGTGCGGGTGGTACTTACCCATGCAGTTGTGAACGACATAGCCCTCGGCAACGAACGCGTGCTCATCACTGCCGACCTGGATGTCATACGTGACGTCGGGCGAAACCGCCTCAACCGAAGTGACCCGCAGGAACGAACTACCGACCAACGCGTCCAGCCGAGCAGCGAGCGGTGAGCCAAGGCGGTGGAGTTTGTGGATCCAGCCGTCTCGCACCGCCCGCTCCAACTGGAACGACCGGTCCGCGAGCGGAACGCCATTGCGGTCCTTGCCATACCGCACCTTCGGTCCACCGCTCGCCGAGAGCGAGTCACGGAACGCCTGTCCGTCCTGGCCCCGGAACCACCCGCCGCCCCGATGCGCTGCCGTGAACTCCGCGATGACCGGACCGTACGGCAACCGGTCGTTGCCCTGCTTGCCGCTGTACTCGTAGCCGATCTCGGCGACCCGCTGCAAGCCGTCGTGCTTGTATCCGATCCGCACCCAGGGCAGCATCAACCGGGCAAGGTCTGCGGCGTCCCGACCGCTGACCGAGAGACCAAAGAGCGGGTTACCCGCGGAGACGCGACCGCTGGTCCAGTGGTGCCCGTGCAGCCCCAGATCGGCAAGCATGGCATAGATCTGCCGCACCAGCACCTCGCTCGTGCTGACGAAGACGATCTCCCTGAAGCGCTTACGGACGTAGCCGTCCCCGTCAAAGAAGCCGGCGAGGAACGGCACCCACGCCGACCGGTTCGCGATGATGTCGCCCGGCACGTGCTTGTCCCGGCTGAGCGGACGTGTGGCCTCCAGCAGCCCTTCGTGCCGGCTGAAGGTCAGAATGTGCTGGTCGCGGTGGAGGGGATTGCGCGCCTCGCGCTTACCTCGGGAGACGTTCAGTCCACTGGCAATGGCCCAGCCGTGAGCGACATCCAGCGGCTCGATGTCACACATGTGAATCCGGACCCGGCCGTCCGCTTCCCGAGACCGATGGACAGGGAAGCCCTCAGCCACCAGCAGCCCGCGCACATAGTCGTAGACGTCACCGGCAGGCGTCGACACCGCTTTGCGGCGACTGCCGTACGCCAATGCCAATCGCCCCGGGAGATCCCGGGCCTCCGCCCATTGAACCGAAAGGTCATCAGCGACCACGCGGAAGCGCTGGCCCGGCGTGACGAGCATCGTGTGCCCGTTGCTCCAGGTCACGCGCACAAGTTCGGAGGTCGGGTTCCGATAAACAGCAGTCACCGGTACGGAGGCTCCGTCGCCGTCCAGCACGAGGTCCCCGACCTCGATCTCCTCAATGGCCCGCAAACCGACGGGCGTCGAGACGAGTGTGCCGGCAACGAAGCAGTCGCCCACAATGCGTGCGGACTTCACGTGCCCGCGATCCGGGCGGTAACCCTGCTCGTACATCGACCAGAGGATGCGCCGGTGCACCGGCTTGAGGCCGTCGCGGGCGTCGGGCAGGGCACGGGAGTGGATGACCGAGAACGCGTATTCCAGGTACGAGTCGGAGACCTCGGTGACCAGCGGGTTGTCGAAGACCCGCGCGCCGGCCTGGTCGAACGAGGAGAGGTCGACCTTGTTTTCCTTACGGCGTGCCATGACTCAGCTCTCCACTGGAACGGAACGGGCGCTCATGCGTCGATCGCTTCCCGGTCGACCCGGTCTGCGGAGTCGATGAGCCAGTTGCGGCGCGGCTCGACCTTCTCCCCCATCAGCAGCTCGAGGATCCGCTCGGCGGCGTCGACGTCGTCGAGGGTGATCCGGCGGACGGCACGGGTGGCGGGGTTCATCGTGGTGTCCCACAACTCGTCGGCGTCCATCTCACCGAGGCCCTTGAAGCGCGGGATGGGCGTGACGATCTGCTTGCCGGCCTTTTCCAGCTTGCGAACCGTCGTCTCCATCTCGGCCTGCGTGTAGGTGTAGACGGTCTGCGGGTTGCGCCCCTTGGTGGTGATCTTGTGGAGGGGCGGCATCGCGGCGTAGAGCCGACCGGCCTCGATCAACGGGCGCATGTAGCGGGCGAAGAGGGTGATCAGCAGCGTACGGATGTGGGCGCCGTCCACGTCGGCGTCGGCCATGATCAGCACGCGGCCGTAGCGCAGCGAGGCGAGGTCGAACGTACGCCCCGAGCCGGCCCCGAGGACCTGGACGATCGCGGCGCATTCGGCATTGTCCAGAACCTGCTGGAGGTTGGCCTTCTGCACGTTGAGGATCTTGCCCCGGATCGGCAGCAACGCCTGGTATTCGGAGGACCGAGCCATGCGACTCGTGCCGAGCGCGCTGTCGCCCTCCACGATGAACAACTCGCTGCGGCCGATGCCGGTGGCGCGGCAGTCGACCAGCTTCGGCGGCATGGACGCGCCCTCCAGGGCGGTCTTGCGCCGGGCGGCGTCCTTCTGCTGCTTCTGGGTGAGCCGCACCCGGGCCGCGTCGACGATCTTCTGCAGGACGATGCGCGCCTCGGCCTTGGTGCGCCGGTCCTCCAGCCAGGCCTTGACGTGCGCGTCGACCAGGCTCTGGAGCACCTTGGTGATGCCCGGGGTGGACAGCTCGTCCTTGGTCTGCGAGGTGAACTGCGGCTCGGGGATCCGCACGTGCACCACCGCGGTCATCCCCTCCAGGACGTCGTCCAGGGTGGGTGGCTCCTCCTTGGCCTTGAGCAGGCCGCGGGTGTTGCGGACCGCGTCGGCGAGGGCGCGGACGAGGGCCCGCTCGAAGCCCTTGCGGTGGGTGCCGCCGTGGGCGTTGCGGATGGTGTTGGTGAAGCACTCGACGGTGCGCTCGTAGCCGGTGCCCCACCGGAACGCCACCTCGACCTCGGCACGCCGCTGCACGTTGGACTGCATGACGCCGTTGGCGTCCGCGGCGTTCTCCCGGTATGTCCCTTCGCCATTGACCAGCAGGGTGCCGGAGACCGGACGGTCGCCGGCTGGCGCGAGGAACTCCACCATGTCGCTGAGCCCGTTGGGGTAGTGGAACCGCTCCTCGGCGGGTGCCTCGCCGGTCAGGTCATGCAGCAGATAGGTCACGCCGGGAACCAGGAAGGCGGTGTTGCGTAGCTTCGTGCGGACCGCGTCGACGTCGAGTGCGGCGCCGGTCTCGAAGTAGCGGGCGTCGTGCCACCAGCGGATCGAGGTGCCGGTGCGCTGGCCGCGCTTCATCGCGCCGATGACCTGCAGCCCGGGACCCGCGGTGAAGGGCGCGGCCGGCCCGTCGCCGTCGAAGATGCCCGGGACGCCGTGCCGGAAGGACATCGCGTGCACCTTGCCGGCCCGACGGACGGTCACGTCGAACCGGTGGGACAGCGCGTTGACCGCTGAGGCGCCGACGCCGTGCAGGCCGCCGGAGGTCTTGTAGCCGGAGCCGCCGAACTTGCCGCCGGCGTGCAGCCGGGTGAGCACCAGCTCGACACCGGAGATGCCGGATTTGGCGTGCACGTCGGTGGGGATGCCCCGGCCGTCGTCGTCGACCTGCACCGACCCGTCGGCGTGCAGTGTCACCTCGACGTTGCTGGCGTGACCGGCGACACCCTCGTCGGTGGAGTTGTCGAGGATCTCGTTGACGAGGTGACCCACGCCACGGCTGTCGGTGGAACCGATGTACATGCCGGGCCGCTTGCGGACAGCGTCCAGCCCCTCAAGGTGGGTGAGGTCATCGGCCCCGTACAGGGTGTCAGGCTCTGCGGTCAACTGGTCGTACTCCCCGGTCTCGGCGGTGTGCAGCCGGCTACCGGCGACATCAGCCGGCGTGGCGCGCCGCAGCGAGCCTAGCCCGAGGCTAGGACAAGTCCCTTAGCCCCCGCGCCGACCCGCCGTGTGTGAGGAGCCGGACGTGAGCCAACAAACATCCCGCCGGTGATCACGGGGCCACGCAGAGACACCTCCGCCGCTACGCTCACCCATGATCGCGGCCGATTGACACCGGTCGGATGTCGCTGGCGCATCGAGTGGAGGCGATTGTGGTGCAGGACGAGACGATGCGAAGCCCTCTCCAGCGTGCCATCGGCACGCGCGCCCGCCGGTGGCTGCTCGCGGGCACCCTGCTGGCCGGGCTGCTCGCCGCGGTGGCGCTGACGACGGCGGCGGCTCCCGCCGACCGGACGTTCGCCGCACTCTCGGACACCACCCAGAGCCTGATGTCGGTCGTGACGCCGCTCTTCGGCATCCTGCTGGTGCGCGACCTGCGGCGGGCGGGCGGCGACGTCCGGGTCGTGCCGACGGTGCTGGCGGTGTTCCTGCCGGCCGTCGTCATCGGCGTTGTCGGGGTGCTGATCTGCGCCGCGACGCTCGCCCTCACCCCCGCCGACATCGCCGATGATGCATGGCGGCACGCCGGGACGATCGCGGTGGGCAGCGTGCTGACGCAGATCGGCGCCGGCCTGGTGGGCACCGGGCTCGGGCTGCTGCTGCGCTCGACAGTGATCGCGTTCGTCGCCACGATCGTCCTGCCGCTGGGCCTGTTCGCGTTGCTGAGCGTGGACGCTCTCCGTCCCGCCCAGGCATGGCTCACGCCGCTCGGCAGCGTGCGCAACCTGCTCTCGGGGGACATGACCGTGCTGCGTTGGATTCAGTGGTTGTGCGTCCTGCTGATCTGGGGTGTTGGTCTGAACGCCGCTGGCGCGGCCGTGCTGAAGCGCCGCGACCGGGCGAACAGGCCCACCTCGGCAAGGTGATCATCACGCTGACGCGTGCATGTCTTTCATCGAAGTTCATCGAATGAATCCGCTGCGGGCCATTGGCGCTCATCGCACGAGGGTGATCTGATCGCGCCCCCAGAGAAACTTTCATCTTTCGATGGATGGGAGCCCCCATGCCCAGGTTTCGGCGTCGAACGCCACCGGGCACCAGGTGCTCGGCCAGTGCCTCTCCGGCGCCGCCGCTACCGCTGCCCGCGCGGTGTCCTGCGTCCGCGCCGGAAACGGGACGATCTCCGTCTCCTGACCGCGTCACCACTCGAAGGCCCCGCCAACGGCGGTGCCTCCGTCGCGGCGCGAACCGGCCGCTTCCCCCGCCTCAACGATACGGACACCGAAGCGGCGGTACGCGCGGTGCGGACACCGGTGCTGGCGGTCAGTGTGGACGACGACCAGTACACCCCGCGCGAGACGGTGGACGCCTTCTGCGCGAAGCTCACCACAGCGCCGCTCGCCCCGGAAGTACTACACGGTGGCGCAGGCCGGTGCGCCACTGGACCACTTCAGGTGGGTCCGCCCGGGTATCCCGCTGGCGCGGCGGATCGCCCGTTTCGCCGGCGACCTGCCGCCCCGCTGAGCCGTACCGGCCGGCTCAGTCGTCCTGGTCCAGCGGCACCAGCTCGCCGTCGCGCTCCACCTGAATCTCCACGTGATCCTTGCGCGGCGCGACCTCCGTGGTCTTCTTGTGTGGGTTGTTGTCCGGGTGCATGAGCACCGCGTCGGTCTTTGGGGTCTTCTCCCGAGTCTCGTCCGGCTGCGACATCCCGTTCCCCTCTCCGTCAGCGTCGCTCGGGATCTACCCGCCACCGCGCGGACGACTCCTGCCTGCGGCGATGCGGCACCGGGAGAACCGAACGTCCCCCTCGTGCCAGTGCGGCGCGGATCAGCTGGTGGGCGACGGGGTTAGCCGCCCAGGCGGCGGGTAAGCCGCACCGCCCAACACGGCGGAAGGGGATCACATGTCCGAACGGCACACCGCACTGCGCTCGATGCACGATCTGGGCCTGGCGGCCTGGTTCGGGGGCTCCCTCATGGGTGCCTTCGGCGTCAACGGCGCAGCGGCGAAAATCAGCGACTCGACCCAGCGGCTTCCGGTCGCCTCGGCCGGGTGGTCCAAGTGGACCCCGGTCAACGCGGCCGCGATCGGCGCTCACCTGGCCGGCGCGGTCGGCGAACTGGTGACGGAGAGCCCTCGGGTGGCGGCCCAGGCCGGCGTCGGCCGGGTCAGCGCCATCAAGACCGCGTTGACGATCGGCGCGCTCGCGGTGACGGGCTACAGCCGGTTGATCGGGATGCGCCTGGAGAAGGCGGGCGGCCCGTCGGTGAGCGGTGCCACCGAACCGAACCACCAGACACCGGCGAGCGTGGCCTCCTCGCAGCGGCAGATGAAGCTGCTCCAGTGGGCCATTCCGGCGCTGACCGGGACCCTGGTCGTGGTCACCGCGTACATGGGTGAGCAGCAGAAGCCCGGTCAGGTGTTCCGGGGGATACTCGGCCGAGGCAGCGGGATGAAGGGCGCCTCGAAAACCATGATCAAGATGGCGGGGATGAGCAACGGCAAGCGGCCGATGGCGATGGCCGGGCGCTGAGGCGTCGGGCCGGCCGGCGTCCCGCCGCCATCTCGACGGCGGGGCGCTGGCCGGCCCTGCGCGCTCACCGGATCAACGACGGATGTCTGCGCCGGTACCGGGCGGGCAGGCACGGCCCTAGGACGGCACAGCGTCCGCCGACAGCGGCGGACCGACGAGCGGGGTGGCCATGACGGCACACAAGGGACGCGGTGGCGACAACGACCGGTTGGAGCCGGAAGCGGTCAAACCGTGGGGCACCGGCGATGGCTTCGACGCCGACGCGCCCTGGGGCACCGATGAGGACTCGCCGATGGACGAGGGCAGCGAGCAGACCGCGGTGCCCGAGGGACGGCGCGGGGAGCGGCGCGCGGGTGCCTCTGCGGGTCGGTCAGACCCGGCGGGAAAGCATGGCTTCGGCTCGGTGGAGCCGACCCGTACGACGATGGCCGGACCGGGTGCCCCGCCGGATCCGGCACCCAGTGGCCGGACCTTCCCCGACGACGCGGACATCGGCGAATCGACACAGGACGCACTGCGCAGCCGGGGCCGGCGCTCCTGACACCACCCCGGCCGCCGTGCCCGGACCGTGCGCACCGCGGGCGTTACCGTCAGCCAGCCGGCGTGGCCTGGGCCGGAACGGCCCGATCAGCGATCATCGTCTCGGTGAGCAGTTGCGCCAGGCGGTTGGCGTCGCGTTGGGCCTGACCGGCACAGCAGTTGTTGAACAGCACGTGCAGGTCGTCGGACGGACCGGCGAGTTCAGCCAGCAGCCCGGCCCAGTGCCGAAGCTCGTCATCGGCGTACGCGTACCGGAACTTCTCCTGCTTGTCGCCGTCGCCCCAGGCGTCGCTGTGACCGTGGAAGCGGACGATCGCCGGCTCTGCCGTCCTGCTCAGGATCGGTGGCACCGACGACGGGTGCCCCTGGGGCATGTCGACGCAGACCAGTGACAGGTCGTGCGCGCGCAGCAGGTCCAGAGTGTCCGTCGCGGCCGGGCCGTCGAACCACGAGCCGTGCCGCAGCTCCACGCCGACGCGCCACGGCCGGCAACGCTGTGCCAGTTCGATGATCCGGCGTTCGGCGGCCGGGCCGCGTACCAGCCACGGTGGGAACTGCAGCAGCACCGCACCCAGCTTGCCGGCCGCCGTGATCGGGTCGAGGGCCGCACGGAACCGGGCCCACAGCTCGTCGTACGTCCGCTCGGGCAGGTCACGGCGGCGGATCCGGCTCGGACCGGTGGCCGGGCGCAGGTCCCGGGGTAGCGCGGCGACAGGCGTCGGATGGCCGGTGAAGAGACTGAACGCCTTGACGTCGAAGGTGAAGTCGTCCGGTGTGGCGTCGACCCAGCCCTGCGTGGTCTCCGGAACGGGGACGGCGTAGTAGGACGTGTCCACCTCGACCAGCGGGAACCGGCAGGCGTAGAAACCCAGCCTGCGTGCCGGCGTGTTCGCCGAGCGCGGGTACCACCCGGAGCGCAGCAGCGACTGGTCCGCCCAGGACGACGTGCCCACCTTGATCACACCCATGTCATCCAGTGGACCGCTGCGGGCGCGGATCGGCAACCGCTGGGACCCCACGCGCGCCCTCGTGTCGCATCCCCGAAAATGTCGGTGCCTCGTCCTACGGTGACGCCAATTGGACATTGGGTTCAGCCGACAACGAGAAGGATGGCACCATGCCCAGCACTGAGCAGCTCACCGGGGAGCGGGCAGACCTGCTGCAGACACTCCGCCGACACCGGGGTTTCCTCCTGCAGGCCGCGGACGGGATCACCGACGAGCAGGCGGCCACCCGCACCACCGTCAGTGAGCTCTGCCTCGGCGGCCTCATCAAGCACGTGGCCGTCTGCGAGCACCGGTGGATGCTCTTCGCCACCGGCGGCGCGGAGGCGATGCAGCGCGAAGAGATCGACTGGGTCGGTCAGTTCCAGATGGCGCCGGGCGAAACCCTCGCCGGTCTGGTCGAGCGGTTCCGGGAGGTGGCCGACCAGACCGACGAACTGCTGGCCACTCTCGATCTGGACGCGGCGCACCCGCTGCCGCAGGCACCCTGGT
This sequence comes from Micromonospora sp. DT201, assembly GCF_049841575.1. Lineage (NCBI taxonomy): Bacteria > Bacillati > Actinomycetota > Actinomycetes > Micromonosporales > Micromonosporaceae > Micromonospora > Micromonospora sp. DT201. The sequence goes on from NZ_JBNCKP010000014.1 coordinate 12,518, forward strand.
TCGAGCCGGGAGCGAGTTGGACGGTTCGCCGGGTGCTGCTGCATCTGATCGCCGAGACGTCCCAGCACGCCGGGCACGCCGACATCCTGCGGGAGTCGATCGACGGCGCGAAGACCATGGGCTGACCAGGGCGCTCACCGCCGACCCGACACCCCGACCCGGCACCGCCCACCCGGCACCGCCGACCCGACACCCCGACCCGGCACGCTGATCGACTTCATATCGCCGACATCGCGGTATCCGCCGCACCCGGATGCCGCAATGTCGGCGATATGGCGAAACACCTAGTGGCGGTGGGGATGGGAAGTGGTGGTTCGGTCTCTCGCATAGGCGTCGGAGTGGCCCCACCGGCCCGGGATATCCAGCAGTTCCAGCCCACCGAAGCCCTCGGGCACGGCCGGGTTCACCAACAGGTCGTCGCCGGTGGGCCGCAGCCCCAGCGTGGTGCCCAACAGCATCAGCAGCGCCCCCGACGACCACGACTGGGGGCGGCCGGCCGATGGCAACTGAACGGGATACTTCGTCACGCTGCGGTCATAGCCAGCAATCACCTCCGGCACTGCCCCACGAAGCGTCTGCGCCATGTCGAAGATGCCGGCCGCGATCTGTGCCGCCTGCACGTCGAAACGGTAGTGGCGCAACCCGGCGGCGATCAGTGCGTTGTCCGACGGCCACACACCACCCAGATGTGCGCCCACCGGGTTGTACGTGCGCTGCCCGGTGGCGAAGCTCCGCACCCCCCAGCCGCTGAACAACCGTGGCCCGAGCAGGTGCCCGGCGACCGCTTCCGCACGGCCGTCCGGAACGATCCCGCTCCACAACAGATGCCCGATGTTGGATGACAGTGAGTCGACCGGCTCACCGTACGGATCGAGCGCCAGCGCGTAGTACTCCCGGTGCGGCAGCCAGAAGTCCCGGTTGAAGCGATCCTTCAGCGCTGCCGCTTCCCGCTCCAACCGGTCGGCGTACGCGGGGTCACCCCAGAACTCCCGGGCCAGCCGGGCACCGCGTCGTTTCGCGTCGTACGCGTAGCCCTGCAACTCGCAGGTGGCACGGGGAAAGGCGGGCTGTCGGCCGTGTGCGTCGACGATCGCGTCCGGGGAGTCCCTCCAGCACTGGTTGATCGCGCCGTGGCGCTCGTTTCGGCGCTGGTAGCGCACGTAGCCGTCACCGGTCAGGTCGCCGTACTCGTCGATCCAGTCCAAGGCCATCCGAGCCGGGTGGCGCAGCTCGCGAACCAGATCGGCGTCACCGGACCAGCGCTCGTACTCGTCGAGCAGGACGACGAAGAGGGGGGTGGTGTCGGCCGCGCCGTAGTACAGCGCGGTCGGCCGGTCGCCGAACGCGGCCGACTCGCCGTAGCGGAGTTGGGCCAGGATCTTGCCCGGCTCCTCGTCGTGCTCATCGTCGAGCTGACCACCCTGCAACAGCGCCAGCGTCCGCAGCGTCGCGGAGGCCAGCTCGGGGGTGAACGCCATCGTCTGCAGGCAGGCGATGATGCTGTCCCGCCCGCACAACCCCATCGCCCACGGCAGGCCACCGACCGGCACCCGCCCGCTGGAGGTGAACGGCCTGTACCGCAGTGCCGCCAGGTCGGCCAGACTGCCCCGGTACGTATCCTCCAGCCCGTCCCGCTCGGCCACCAGTTGCGGTGCCCGGCCCAGCCAGTCCGCCAGGTCCTCGCGCATTCCCCCACGGGCGGCCTGCTCGTGCGTTCGCAGGCGGGCGCGCATGTCCTGACCGTTCTCGCTCGGGATGGTCATGCTGACGTGCAGGTCGGTTTCCCACTTGCCCTCCGGGGGGATCCGGATCCGGAACGTCATTCCCCCCTCGTCCACCTCGGCGAAAGCGGTGCTTTGCACCCTGGTCTGGCGCGCGAACCGCTCCCGCTGGTAGCGCAGCACGAGCTGGTTGCCCGCAGGGTCGGCGGTGACCTGGACGGGCCGCCCCCTGACCTGCCCGATCTCGGCGATGTCGGTGAAGTCGCTGCCCACCTCCATCCGGACGGTGAACTCGGCGGGCTGCGACGAGTGGTTCAGCACGGTGATTTTCTCGTGGAAACAGTCGTGGACCGAGCGGTGCCGGATGATCGACACGTCTGCGTCGACATAGTGACTCGCCGCGCCCGGGACCAGGAAGAACCGAGTCTCGAAGTACGTCATGTCGTCGCGGGAGAGCGCGTTGATCCGTTCGCCGTCGATGGTGAGCACCCAGTGGGAGAGAAAGCGGGTGTCGAGCGCGAAGAGACCGACAGGTGTCTGCGGATCGACCTCGATGTCACCCTGGGCGTCGCTGACCGCGAACACGTTGCCGGCGATGACGTGCACCAACTCCTGCCTCATGGCTGCTCATCCCGACCGGCCACCGAGGCCCGGCCCGCCACCGAGGCCCGCCCCGCCGACGCGGCCCGCCCCGCCGCCAACGCGGCTCGACCCAGCTCACGCGGATGACGGGCGCCGGTCGGCCCCGGAAAGATCCGCCGCAGCAGCATCAGCAGTCGCAAGTCGCCCTGCACGGCCAGTTCGTTGCGCAGCAGAGCCTGAGCCAGGTGCAACTTGCCGCTGGCCATCTGGTCGAAGATCGTCCGGTCCGCACCGACCACCAACTCGGCGTCGTCGGCGGACCGGGTAACCCGGACGTGCTGGTCTGCGACGTTCAGGTACCAGTGCTCGGTGCAGCCATCGCCGCGAAAGTCCAGCCGTAGCGTCCCGGCGGTGGTCTCCGGCAGGTCGGGTCGCCGGTCGGGGCTCAACTGTTGCAGGTACTGCGCTGCCGTCGTGCCCATCGCGTCCCCTCCCCACGGTTCTCCGAGAGGATCACCCACACCGGGGTGAGGACGGCTCACCCGAAACGGGTGAGGCCCACCCCAGCAGGAGGCGCGGACGCGGTCCGTTTACTCGGCGGGGAGGTGGGAGCCCTCGGACCCGGTCACTCGGTCGCGATCAGGCCGCGTACGTAGGCGGCCTGGCCGACGTGTTGCAGGTCGTCCTCGGCGACACTGACCAGCCGGACGCCGAGGGTGACCGGCGGATCCCACGCCTCGTCGACCACGCGGTCGAGGTCCGCCGGGCGCAGGCCGGCCAAGAACGATCCGGTACGCGACGCTACCGCCCCGTAGTAGTCGATCAGCGCCTTCGCGCTCTCCGGCCGCACCCCCGCGACCTGCTCGGGCGAGTGGTTGTAGCCGGTGTCGTCCGGGTCGGCGGTGAGCCCGAACCGGCCCGCCCAGTCGCCGCTCACCCAGACCTGTTCGGTGTCGAGCAGGTCGGCGACGTGATGGTCCTGGATCCGGGTCAGGTGCCAGACCAGCCAGCCGATCGAGTTGGCGCCCGGGCCGGGGGCCCAGCGCAGCTGCTCGGGATCCAGCCCGTCCACCGCCGCGCGAACAAGGTCGGGCAGTCGGTCGTAGGTCTCGGTCAGCAGGTCACTCACGTCCACGGACACGCCTTCCTGGTCGGCTTCCGATCCAGTACCGCCGGCAGAGCCAGGTCAAACCTCGGCCGCTACGGTGATCACGTGGTCGCGGCGTTGGAGCTGTATCTGGACCCGGACGCCACTCGGCGGATCCGGGTGCTCTGGGACGCGCTGGAGGCCGAGGGTGTGCAGAGCATGCGGTCGCTGTGGGAGCAGCGCCACCGGCCGCACGTCTCCCTCGCGGTGGCCCCTCGGTTCAACCCCGAGCAGGTCGTCGAGGCGCTGCACGAGACGGTCGTGGCGGCCCCGCTGCGCCTCGACTTCCAGCACGCCGGGCAGTTCGTCGGCCGGGTGCTCTGGCTCGGCCCGGCGCCGACACCGGAGCTGCTGACCCACCAACGCTTGGTGCACGACCGGCTCACCGCCGCCGGCATCGGATTGGCCGAGCACTACCAGCCGGGCCGCTGGGTGCCGCACTGCACGCTCTCCATGCGGGTGCCGAACGCGCTGATGGCCGCCGCGGTGCGGCGTTGCCTTGAGGTGTTGCCGCTGGCCGCGACCGTGGTCGGTGCGGCACTCACCGACCACGCGCGCGGCATCGCCCACCCGCTGCCCTGAGCACCCGCCGCACCGAGCGGCAAAATGTCCGGTTTGGCGAGGCGACATCGGGAAATTGCAAAACCAGCGGTGCCGATGCGGCCCGGCGTGGGATGGTTCGGCATGGATGTCGTACCGGTGATGGCCTGCCCAAGGGCGGGTGACCCGGCCAGCGGCGCGGGCGCACCCCGTGTCACTGAGGCGGCTTCGACGAGGAGGGCAGCGCCCTATGCAGGTTCAGCGCAGGCGACCGCGCGCGGAGCGGAACCAGACCCGGGACGACCGTACCGGCGGAGGCATGACCGGGACGGCCACGCCATTGACGATCTGGGCCGCCGCCGTGCTGCTCGGCCGGATCAGTGCCGGCGACGACGACGTCGAGGACGAACGGCACATCCTGCGCGGCATCGAGTGACCCCGGCCGCGCGGTTCACAGCCAGCCGCGCCGCTTGAAGATCACGTAGAGGGTGCCGCAGACCAGCAGCATCAGCAGCAACGCGAACAGGTAGCCGAAGCGCCAGTTCAGCTCCGGCATGTGGATGAAGTTCATCCCGTACACCGTGCCGATGAGCGTGGGTGCGAACAGGATCGCCGCCCAGGACGAGACCTTCTTCAGTTCCTCATTCTGCGCGTAGCTCGCCGCGGTGAGGCTGCGCATCTCCTCGTTCTGCTGCTGCGAGACGAGGGTGGCGTTGACGGTGAGGATGTTCTGCAACAGGTGCCGGAAACCGTCCACCCGCTCCACCACCTGGGTCAGGTGGTCGGTCACGTCGCGCAGGTAGCGGCGCAGCTCCTCGTCCGTGCTGGCGCTGCCGGCGCCGTCGGCCAACGCGTCGAGCACGCTGAGCAGTGGGCGGGCGGCCCGCTGGAACTGGATGACCTCACGGCTGAGGCCGTAGATGCGCCGGCTGGCGTTCGGGTCGCCGCCGAACACCTGCGTCTCGATCTCGTCGATGTCGTTCTCCAGCCCGGCCACCACCGGCGCGTACCCGTCGACGACCTGGTCGAGGATCGCGTACAGGACCGCCTCGGGGCCCCGGGCGAGCATCTGCGCCTCGGTCTCCATCCGCCGCCGCACCGCGGCCAGATCCGGTGCCTCACCGTGCCGAACGGTGACCACGAAACCCGGCCCGATGAACAGGTGCAACTCGGAGAACTCGACCTCCTCCCGCAGGTCGTCGTAGCTGGCGGCGCGCAGCACCACGAACAGGGTGTGCCCGTACCGTTCCAGCTTGGGTCGCTGGTGGGCGTTGATCGCGTCCTCGACCGCCAGGTCGTGTAGCCGAAACTCCCGGGCCAGCGAGGTGATCTGGTCGATGTCGGGCCGGTACAACCCGATCCAGGCCATCGCGCCGTCCTGCTCCTGCAGGCAGCGGTACGTCTCGGCGAGGCCGGCCGGCGAGGCGAACCGGTGTCCTCGGACGTAGACCGCGCTGTCCACCAGGCCAACGGCGGGCGAAGCAGGCGACTCCGCAGGTGGCGGCACACCGACCCTGGTCTCGTACTCGTCCAGTTGGCGACCGAAACCACCACCCGAGCGGGAGCGACGGCCACCGACCATGCCCTGTCCCCTCCCCCGGTGACGTCCGGTCCGGCGCGATCCGCCAACCCGGGGGCGCTGCTTCCCCGCTGTCTCCGGGCCGAAACCCGGCCGTGCACCGGACGAGTTCCGAGCACCGGCGGACGGACGCGGCTGAACGGGCGGATACTCACGGTGACCATGGGCGGGATGACGGGGGACGCGCCGATGGAGGTCAACAGGCGCGCCGGCCGGCTGCGGGGGTGGTTACTCGACGCCGGCTCCGACCAGGTCGCGCAGCAGCCGGGGCCGCACGGGCGTCCGCCGGAGCAGCGGCACCACCCGTGGTGGAAGGTGATGTGTCTGACCGGCGTCGACTACTTCTCCACGCTGGGCTACCAGCCGGGCATCGCGGCGCTGGCCGCCGGGGCACTGTCGCCGGTGGCGACCCTGGTCCTGGTACTGGTGACGCTGCTGGGTGCGCTGCCGGTCTACCGCCGGGTGGCGGTGGAGAGCCCGCACGGTGAGGGCTCGATCGCGATGTTGGTACGCCTGCTGAGCTACTGGCCGGGCAAGTTGCTGGTGCTGGTGCTGCTCGGTTTCGCGGCCACCGACTTCATCATCACCATCACCCTGTCGGCCGCCGACGCGACCGCGCACCTCGACGAGAACCCGTTCTGGCCGAGCGGGCTCAAGGGACACGAGGTGCTGCTCACGCTGCTGCTGCTGACGCTGCTGGGCGCAGTGTTCCTCAAGGGATTCGGCGAGGCCATCGGGATCGCCGTCGTCCTGGTCGCGGTCTACCTGGCGTTGAACGCGGTGGTGATGGGCGACGCGCTGTGGCGGGTGGTGACGCACCCGAGCGCGGTCGGGGACTGGACCACCACGCTGACCACCGGCCACGGCGATCCCTGGATGGTGGTCGGGCTGTCGCTGCTGCTCTTCCCGAAACTGGCGTTGGGCCTGTCCGGCTTCGAGACCGGGGTGGCGGTCATGCCGAGCGTACGAGGTGACCCACAGGACTCCGAGGCTCGACCGCTGGGCCGGATCCGCGGGGCGCACCGACTGCTCACCACCGCCGCGGTGATCATGAGCGCCTTTCTGATCACCAGCAGCTTGACGACCACTGTGCTGATCCCGGCGGAGGATTTCCAGCCGGGCGGACCGGCGAACGGCCGGGCGCTGGCCTACCTGGCGCACGAGCACCTCGGCGAGGTGTTCGGCACTGTCTACGACCTGTCCACCATCGGGATCCTGTGGTTCGCGGGGGCGTCGGCGATGGCCGGTCTACTCAACCTCGTACCCCGCTACCTGCCCCGCTACGGCATGGCTCCGACCTGGGCTCGGGCCGTCCGGCCGCTGGTGCTGGTTTTCACCGCGGTGGCGTTTCTGATCACGGTCGTCTTCGAGGCCAGCGTGGACGCGCAGGGCGGCGCGTACGCCACAGGCGTCCTGGTGTTGATCACTTCGGCGGCGACGGCGGTGACGCTCGCGGCGGTGCGGCGGCGTCAGCGCGGCCGCACCATCGCGTTCGGAACCATCGCGGTGATCTTCGTCTACACCACCCTGGCGAACGTGGCGGAACGTCCCGACGGCGTCAAGATCGCGGCCTGTTTCATCGGCGGGATCATCCTGGTGTCGGTGCTGTCCCGGCTGATGCGGGCCTATGAGCTGCGGGTCGACCATATCGAACTGGACCCCGCCGCGACGCGGATGATCGACGATCGGGCCGGACGGCGAATCCGGCTCATCGCCCACGATCCCGACCGCCGGGACGCGGCGGAGTACCGCGCCAAGCTGGCGCAAACCATGGCGGACAACGACTTCCCCGATGACAGCGACGTCATCTTCGTCGAGGTCCAGGTCACCGACCCGTCCGACTTCGAGACCGAGCTGCTGGTACGCGGCAGCGTGGCCGACGGCCGCTTCCCGGTGCTCAGCCTGGCCAGTTCCTCGGTGCCCACCGCGCTCGCCGCCCTGCTGCTGGAGATCCGCGACCGCAGCCGTCGGCGCCCCCACATCTACTTCGAGTGGTCCGAGGGCGGACCGGCTCGCAACCTCCTGCGCTACCTGGCGTTCGGACAGGGTGCCATCGCCTCGGTGACCCGAGAGATCTTGCGCCGCCAGGAGCCCGACCCGCACCGTCGACCGCACGTGCACGCCGGCTGACCTGCGGGCGGGGCAGCTCGTCGCGCACGGTGAGCGTGGTCATAACGACTGGACGACCTACCCGGGCGTGCTGCTAGCCTCGCCGCAGGTCATGAGTGCCAGCGCGAAGCCCCGGCTCGCTGGCCGGCAACCCTCCTCCGCGGTGGGGTGCCCCGGGTGAAGACCAGGCACCGGCACGACGCCGGTGCAAGCGTGGCCTGGCACCCAGGTCAGCACAGACCCGGGAGAACCATGCGCATCCTCAGCACCGCCCCACTGACCGACGTCGCGGATTTCCGCGCCGGTTGGCCCTCGCCGGCACTGACCCGGCGACGGCACGTGGACATGATGCGAATGTGCGGCGCCGCCTGTCGCCGCGGCATCACGCACTAGCGCACCCCTTTCCCGAACCCTTTCCAGCGGTACGCCCAGCGGGCGCACCGTCGGCGGCGTACGTCCGTGCGCGCCGAGACGCGACCTTCCCGGAGACACCCGTGCGATTTCTTCCTGCCCTGACCCGCGCCGCCGCCTTGGGCGCGGCCACCATCCTGGCCGCCACCACCCTCACCGCCTGCGGCGGCGACAGCTCGTCCGACGCCACCGCGAACCCGTACGGCCTGGCGCAGCCGGGCGTGCTGCGGGCCGGCACGCTGACCGACGCCCCGCCGAACGTCTACCTCAAGGACGGCAAGTTCACCGGTTTCGACAACGACCTGCTGACCGCCGTGGCCGGCAAGCTCGGCCTCAAGGTCGAGTTCGTCGGCACCGACTTCTCCGCCCTGCTCTCCCAGGTCAACAACCACAAGTTCGACGTTGGCAGCTCCTCGATCACCATCACCGAGGCGCGGAAGAAGACCGTCGACTTCGGCAACGGCTACGACTTCGGCTACTTCGGCCTGGACGTGCCGGCTGGCTCTCCGATCACCAGCTTCGACCAGCTCGCCGGCAAGCGGGTCGTGGTGGTACAGGGCACCGTCCAGGACGACTACGCCACCGGCGAGCAGCTCGACCCGGTGCGGGTGCCGGACTACAACGGCGCGATCAACCAGCTCAAGGCCGGCACCGCCGACGCGTGGATCGCCCCGGCCGAGATCGGCGAGAAGTCGGCCGCCGACAGCAGCGGCAAGATCACCGTTGCGGCGAAGCAGCTCAGCCCGGCACCGACGGCGTACGCCGTCGCCAAGGGCGGCGACAAGCTGCGCGAGGCACTGAACAAGGGCCTCGACGAGGTCATCGCGGACGGCACCTGGACCCGGTTGCAGGCGCAGTACTACCCGGGCCGGCCGATCCCGGCGGACTTCAAGCCGGGCAGCGGCACGGTGACGGCCCCGTCCGCGGCGGCCACGCCGTCGGCGTCCGCGTCGGCCGCTTCCTGATCCGGTGATGAGCGAGCAGGGCGGTAGGAGAGGCGACCGATGGATCCGTTGAGCACCCTGTGGGAGACCTTCTTCGACTGGCACGCGATGGGCGAGGCGCTGCCCGAGATGCTGACCGTCGGGTTGCCCAACACGCTGATCCTGGCAGTCTCCGCCGCCCTGCTCGGTTCGGTGCTGGGCCTGCTGCTGGCCGTCGCCGGCATCTCCCGCAGCCGTTGGCTGCGCTGGCCGGCGCGGGTCTACACCGACGTGTTCCGAGGGCTTCCGGCCGCGGCGACGATCCTGCTGATCGGCGTCGGGCTGGCCCCGCTGGGCATGCAGGTCTGGGGGCCGGACCCCTACCCGTTGGGAATCCTGGCGCTGTCGCTCATCGCGGCCGCGTACATCGGAGAGATCTTCCGCTCCGGCATCCAGTCGGTGGAGGCAGCCCAGCTGGAGGGTGCCCGTGCGCTCGGTTTCTCCTGGGCCGACGCGATGCGGCTGGTGATCATTCCGCAGGGCATCCGGCGGGTGCTTCCGGCCTGGGTGAACCAGCTCATCGCCCTGATCAAGGACTCCAGCCTGGTCTACTTCCTCGGCCTGGTGGCCAGTCAGCGGGAGCTGTTCCGGATCGGGCAGGACTACGCGGCCACCACCGGCAACGAGTCCGCGCTGCTGCTGGCGGGGCTCTGCTACCTGGTGCTGACCGTTCCGCTGACGCACGTCGTCAACTGGATCGACCGGCGGCTACGCAACGGGCGGCCAACCACCACACCGTCAGACGAGGACGAGGACCAGGACGACGACACCGCGTCGGCGCTGCCCGCCGCAACGGAAGGAGACCGGCGATGACCACCGCGACGACCACCTCGGTCAGCCTCGACGTACGCGATGTGCACCTCGCCTTCGGGCCGAACCGGGTGCTGCGCGGTGTCGATCTCACCGTGCCGCGCGGGGCGACGGCCTGTGTGATCGGCCCGTCCGGGTCGGGGAAGTCCACCCTGCTGCGCACCATCAACCGGCTGATCGAGCCGGACCGCGGCGACGTGCTGCTGGACGGGCGCAGCGTGCTGGGCGACGACCCGGACGCGTTGCGGCAGCGGGTGGGCATGGTCTTCCAACAGTTCAACCTCTTCCCGCACATGAGCGTGCTGCGCAACGTCACCCTCGCGCTGCGCCGGCTCCGCAAGCTCGGCGAGGACGAGGCGGAGGCGGTCGCCCGGGCCCAACTGGAGCTGGTGGGGTTGGCCGCCAAGGCCGACGCACGGCCGGCGCAGCTCTCCGGCGGTCAGCAGCAACGGGTGGCGATCGCCCGGGCGCTGGCGTTACGGCCCGAGGTGATGCTCTTCGACGAGGCCACCTCGGCGCTCGACCCGGAGCTGGTCAAGGGCGTACTCGGGGTGATGGCCGACCTGTCCGCGGCGGGCATGACCATGGTGGTGGTCACCCACGAGATGGGCTTCGCCCGGCAGGTCGCCGACACCGTCGCCTTCATGGACCGGGGCGTGGTGCTGGAGGCCGGCCCGCCCGAGACGATCTTTGAACGAGCCGAGCATCCTCGGCTGCGCCGGTTCCTCGCCCAGGTGCTCTGAGCCCGTCGACCGCGATCAGTCGTTGGGTTCACGACCCAACAGCCGAATCTCCTCGTTGTCCAGCGCCGACTGGAGTTCCTGCAGCACGAGGTCGTCGATCTCCCGGCTGTCGCGCAGGCGGGTGATTTCCCGCCGCTTGTGGGCGAGGACCCCGAGGCGCAGCCGGCGTTCCAGGTGACGTTCCTCGGCGGTGTTCCCCCCGCTCTCGTTGACGTCCTCCAGGTGGCGTTGGTACTCGGCCTGCAACCGGCGCACCGACTCCTCCCGAGCACCGACCTCGGCGGCGACCTGGGGCAGGGCGGCCAGGCCCACCTCGGTGGCCCGTCGCCGGGCGTTGCGGGCCTCGTCGACGCGTTCGGGGTCGCCGACCAACCCCGCCCAGCGCACCACCTGCGGCAGGGTGGTGCCCTGCAAGAGCATGATCAGCACGATCACCAGCGCGGTGACGAAGATGATCAGGTCGCGTTCGACCACCGGCCGACCGGCGACCGTCATCGTCGGGACGGCCAGTGCGGCGGCCAGCGACACCGCACCCCGGAAACCGGACCAGCCTGCGACGGTCCCCACCCGCCAGCCGGACGGCCCCTGATCCTCGATCGCCATGCGGCGGCGCCGCAGCCTCGCCGTCTGCGTCGTCAGATAGATGAAGAGCAGCCGCGTGGCCAGGACGACCACGGTGACCACGAGCACGATCACCAGCGCCCGCCCGGGCGAGGTGCTCGTGATGCCCCGTACCGCCCGGGGTATCTGCGTGCCGAGCAGGACGAACAGCCCACCGTTGATCAGGAACGTGGTCAGGTCCCAGAACGCGTACGCCAGCACCCGGGACCGGGCGCGGATCACCCGTGGGCCGGCGTAGGCCAGCATGAGTCCGGCGACCACCACCGCCAGCACACCGCTGGCGTGCACCGAGTCGGCGAGCAGGAAGGCACCGAACGGTGTCAGCACACTCAGCGCGCCCTCGCGCAGCGGATCGTCGAGCCGCTTACGGATCAGCACCACGGCGGCCCCCACCAGCAGACCGGCGAGCACGCCGCCGACGCTGGCCCCGACGAACTCCTCGCTGACGCCCAGCACACCCGGCTGCGCACGCCCGGCGAGCAGACCCACCGCCACCGCGAAGATCACCAGGGCGGTGCCGTCGTTGATCAAGCTCTCCGCGTGCAGGGTGGTGAGCAGCTTCCGGGGCAGCCGTTTGGCGAGGCCGGTCACCGCGGCGGCGTCAGTCGGCGCGAGGACCGCGCCGAGCACCCAGGCGGCAGCGGGGTTCACCCCGAACGCCTGCGCGGTGAACGACACCGTGACCATGGTGAGCACCACCAACACCACGGCGAGCAGCCCGATCACCGGCAGGTTGGCTCGGATCTCGCGCAGGCTGATGGTGAGGCTCTCCCGGTACAGGATCGCCGGCAGGAAGATCAGCAGCACCAGGTCCGGTTCCAGGGTCACCTCGGACAGCGGCGGCGTGAACCCGAGCAGCACCCCGAACGCGATGAGCAAGACCGGCGGGGCGACCCGGTACCGACCGCCGAGAGTGGTACCAACGAGGACGGTGACGCCCAGCACCACGATCAGGACGAGCACCTCCACGCGTACCCCCTCGATCGCTGGCCGGCGGTGGACGCGCCGGTGGTTCCATCTGACCGCACCCGCCGGCTGGTTCCGGCGGAAACCGGCAAGTCCCCGGGTAGCCCGAGCGGGGGCGTGTCGTGTGGCACGAGAACGGGCACCGGGAGCGCCGGAACAGCTGACCCCGCATCAGCACCGACCGCTGGCGTTTCCGGGTCTGGTCGACATCGCGATGTCGGCGCGAAACAGGCGCTGCCCGGCGTTCGGCTCGGCCGGTTCGGCGGTCGTTCGTAGATCTTGGACAGTTACCGTCCGCAAGACGGTAACTGTCCAAGATCTCGCAGAGCACGGCTTGTCCAGCGCTCAGGTTGGGTCGTCGGCGCGGACGCGCGCAGTGAGCACCCGCGCGGTACGGCGGTGCCCGGCGGCTTCCTCGTCGCGGCCCAGAGCAGCAGCCAGATCGGCGAGATGCCCGGCCACCGGGCCGACGGTGACCACCCCGCTGCCGGCTGCCAGTTCGGCGGCGGCCGGGCGGAGCGCGGCGGCGACGCGTTCCATGGTGGGCCGGTCGTCGATGGCGAGCGCCGCCCGGCCGGTGAGGCACAGCCGCACCTCCCGCAGCAGGTCGTGCGGCCCGTCCGGCAGGGCCCGCAGCGCCGCTCGGGCGGCACTGGGGTCGTCGGCGGCGGCGAGCAGCAGGGGCCGAACCCAGGGCTCGTGCGGGCCCCAGTCCAGCCGCGCCCAGTCCTCGTCGTCCGGCCCGGGAATCGGCCGCCGCCCGGGGAGCAGCCGGGCGTCACCTGCCAGCGGGTCGCCGCTCACGGTTTCGGCCAGGCGCAGACCGAGCAGGGCGAGCGGGAGTAGCCCACGAGTCAGCCCCGGCATAGCGTCGGCGGGCAGTCGGTCGGCGGCCGTCCGGTACGCCTCCGCCGCCGCGGCCGACTCGCCGTCCAGCGCCAGGCGCAACGCCGCGTACCACCGGGTGAAGACGCCAACCAATGGCAGCTCGTACCGTTCGGCGAGGCGGTCGGCGGCGCGGGCGTGCGCGTCGGCGCCGGGCCGGTCGGCCAACGCGCAGTTGGCCTGGACCAGGACGAGGTGCCCGAGCACCTCGAAGGTCACCAACTGGTGCCGGGCAGCCAGGTCGACCAGTTCGCCGCCGATCCGGGCCCGCGCACCGGCCAGACCGACACGCTGGAAGGCGTGCATGAAACGGGCGTTGAGCGCGAAGGCCAGCAGCCCGGGATCGCCAACGGTCCGGGCGATCGTCTCGGCCTCCTCCGCCGCACGGCGGCCGCGATCGGTGGTGGTGCCGCGCAACTCCAGCGCGAGGGTGCTCAGCAGCCGGCTGCGCTGCGCCGAGCCAGCCGAGCCGGTCGAGCCGAGAGCGGTCAGCGCGTGCTCGGCGGCCCGGACGATGTGCCCGGAGAGCAGGTCGTCGTCGTTGCGCGTCCAGATGGCGGGCACGTCGAAACCCGCCAACACCTCCTCGATCAGCAGGGGGTCGCCGACGGTTTCGGCTGCGGCGATCGCCTCGGCTCGCCTCCGCCGCGCCTCGGCCAGCCGGCCCGTCACGGCCAGCGCGCGTCCCAGACCGAGCAACGCGGTCAGCCGCTCGCGTTGTTCGACCCCACCGGCGCGGTCGTACGCGTCGATCGCCTGCCCCCACAGACGGGCCGCCTCGTGCGGATTCCCGCCCCGTTCGGCCCGCTCGGCAGCCGTGCGGGCGTACGCCGCAGCGCGACCGGCAGCGACTGGGCCACCAGCGCGAAGCAGGTGGTGCGCGAGGGCGGCGGGTTCGATGGGATGCCGTTGTCGCAGCACCTCGGCGACGGCGGCGTGCCAGGCGGCGCGGCGCGGCGCGGACAGGTCGGCGTAGAGCGTGTCGCGGACCAGGATGTGGGTGAAGCGCACCCGCCCGTCGCCTTCCCGCTCGGTGAGGAACCCGGCCTGCAGGGCACGGTCGACGGCGTCCAGCACAGCCGAAGGATCAGCGGCCAGCGCGCTGAGCACCTCCGGGTCGAGGTCCCGGCCGAGCACGGCCGCCTGCCGCAGCACGGTTCGGGTCGGCGCGGGCAGTTGTGCCAACCGGTGCCGGATCACGTCGCGCACCCCGGGCGGCACTGCGGCCAGGGCCGCCTCGCCCTCGCCCGCGTACAACTGGGCCAGTTCGCGGACGAAGAACGGGTTGCCGCCGCTGCGGTGGTGGATCAACCGGACGGTGGCCGGGTCCAGTTCCGCCCCGACGACGGCGCGGGCCAATTCTCCGGTCGCCGACGCGGGCAGGCCGGCGAGATACTCCCGGGTCGGCTCCAGCCCGGCGGTGTGTGCCAGGGCTGCGGTCAACTCCGCGCTGATCTCGGTGGCCCGGTAGGTGCCGAGAATCAGCACCGGCCCGGTGGCCGGCTGCGGGCCGGTGAGCAGGGCGGTCAACAGGTCCAGGGTGTCGCCGTCGGCTCGGTGCAGGTCGTCGAGGACCAGCAGCACCGGCCCTCGGTCGGCGACCGCCGAGACCAACGACGCCACCGCGCGCTGCCGGCGGAAGCGCGTCCCGGCGGGGTCACCCGGGCTGTCGGCCAACCCAGCGGGCTCCACAGCTCCGGCGGACTCAACGGCTCCGGCCGGCCCGGCGAGCGCGTCGGTGACCTGGGTCCACGGCCAGGCCGCCGGTGCACCCTCGTATTCCGGGCTGCGTCCCCACGCCGTGGTCCACCCCTCGGCGGCGAGCCGCTGGGTCAGGGTTTCCGCCAGCGCGGTCTTGCCGGCGCCCGGATCACCGCTGAGCAGGGCCAGGGTGGGTTGGCGGCGTTGGGCGGTGGCTGCGGCGGCCTGCCGCAGCCGGTCCAGCTCCGCCTCACGGCCGACGAACGGACGCTGTCGGGTCGACCCCGGCCCGACGGGTCGGACAAGTCCGGCGAGGCTGGGGGTGACGGCGTCTTCCGGGGGTGGGTTGAGGTGCGGTGCCTGGGCCAGGATGTCGGCTTCCAACTGCCGCAGCTCGGGCCCCGGATCCACGCCCAACTCGGTCACCAGGACGTCCCGGGCCGCACGCAGCGCGGCCAGCGCGTCGCCCTGCCGGCCGGAGCGGTACCGGGCCACCGCGAGCAGCCGCCACGCGTCCTCGCGCAACGGATGTCGGGCGAGGTGGGCGGGCAGGTCGGCGGCGGCCTCGTCCGGTCGACGCAACGCCAACAGCGCCTCCGCCCGCCGCTCGACGGCGAGCATCCGCAGCTCATCCAGTCGATTGATCTCCGCGACCGCCCAGGCTTCGTTCGCGCAGTCGGCGTACGCGGGGCCGCGCCAGAGCCCCAGTGCCGCGTCGAGCGCGGCCAGGGCCGGCGCGGGACGTCCCGCTGCCAGCAGGCTTCCGGTCTCGCCGACGGCCGCCTCGAACTGGCCGGCGTCCACCGCGTCCGGTGCGGCCCGCAGCACGTATCCGGGTGGCTCGGTGACCAGGATCCGGGGCGGCTGCCTTGGCGGTCGATCAGGTTCCACGGCCCGGCGCAGGTCGGCGATGAAGGTGCGGATCGCGCCCACCGCCCCGTCCGGCGCGACCTCCCACAGGTCGTCGACGAGACGGTCCACCGGCACCACCCGGCCGTGTGCGATCAGCAACCGGGCCAGTACCAGGCGCTGCCGGTGCCCCTTGAGCGGGACCGGGCCACGCTCGGTCGCGGCGGTCACCGGCCCGAGTACGCCGAACGTCACCGCGACAGGTGCCGTTGGCTGCCTGGTCATGGCACCAATCTAGGCGGATCGGCGCGAACGACGGCGACCTGCCCGCACTGATTCGGCACTGACCAATTGCTGATCACCACCGGGCAGGCTCGACACCGTACTCGGCGATGGGCCACTGCCCCGGCCGCCCCTGCTCACCAGGAAGGTTCCCCGTGGACCCCAAGATCAACGGCTTCGACTACCGGCGCGTCACCGTGGCCGACGGTGTGGCGCTGAACGCCGCCGTGGCCGGCTCCGGGCCAGCTGTCGTGCTGCTGCACGGCTTTCCGCAGACCCACCTCATGTGGCGGCACGTCGCGGCCGACCTGGCTGCCGACCACACGGTCATCTGCCCCGACCTACGTGGCTACGGCGACAGCGACAAGCCACTCGACACCGACGGCACCGGGTACGCCAAGCGCACCATGGCCGCCGACATCGTGGGGTTGGCCGGCGCGCTCGGCCACGAACGGTTCGCCCTGGCCGGACACGACCGGGGCGCCCTGGTCGCGTTCCGCGCCGGTCTCGACCATCCGGAGACGATCAGCCAGCTCGCCCTGCTCGACGTGCTGCCGACCCTGGACATGTGGGACGTGCTGCACGGCACCACCGCCGCGGTCGGGTTTCACCTGTACCTGATGGCGCAGCCGCCCGGCCTGCCCGAGGAACTGATCGGCGCCAGCCCGGACGCCTTCTTCGGTCACTTCCTGGACGTCTGGACCCGCGATCCGGAAGCCCTGCCGGCGGACGTGCGGGCCGCGTACCTGCGCGCGTCCCGAAACGCGGTCACCTCGATCGTCGCCGACTACCGGGCGTCGGCCGGGATCGACGTCGCCCACGACACCGCCGACCGGGTGGCCGGCAACCAACTGCGGATGCCGGTGACCGTGCTCCAGCAGGACTGGGGCGCGGCGCTCGGCTACGACGCGGCGGGGTTGTGGCGGGCGTGGGCACCGGACCTGGCGCACCAGACAGTCACCTGCGGGCACTTCATGGCCGAGGAGGCGCCAGCCGAGGTGGTCCGGGAGCTGCGCGCCCTGCTCGCCCGTTGATCGACGGTCGCGCGTCCGGGCGGTGATGATCGAGCGCTCAGCCACCATCCGCGTCGAGGATTCGTCCGGCGAGTTCGCGCACCGCCGCCCGGAAATCGGGGTCGGACTCGCCGGATGGTGGCCCCGCACCGGCGGCGGGCGGCGCTCGCCCGGTGGGGGAAGCAGGTCGCGTGGGTCCCGCAACCGCCGGTCGACCCGGCTGGCCGGATCGGCGGGGTCCGTGGGCGGATCGCCGGGCCGGTGCGCGGCGAAGGTCCAACCGCCGATCGGATCCGTGTCCCGCCACAGGTTGAGCCACCGCCACTCGACCCGCTCCCCCACCTGACGCAGCACCTCCTCACCGCGCGGTCGGCGTAGCTCGGGGGTGCGAACGGGTGCGCGGCCCGGGGCCAGAAGGTGCCCAGGTCCCACAGGATGCCCACGTGCCGGCGGAACCACGCCGTTCGGTAGGCGACGCCCAAGTCGTACCACCTGGACGACCGGTGCCGGGTGGGTTCCGCCAGGCCCGGCCGTCGAGTCAGGTAGCGGTGGTGGTGTTCGTCCGCGGGCGGTAGCGCGGGCTCCCCGGAGGTCGCCCGCTCGGCGACCACCACGGCGATCCCGTCGAGGACGCGTTGCAGGCCGAACTCGAAGGCGTAGCCGTAGGCCGCACCGTGCTGTTGGCCGGCCGCGGTGCCGACCCGGGAGGCGCGCTGCCCCGCTGCGGGCCGCCCGCTGCGGGCCGCCCGCTGCGGCAACGGCATCGGTCAATCGGCCGACGGTGCCATCGACCGCAGCCAGCGGTAACCCGCGCCGAGCGTGGCGGCGAAGGCGATCACGAGGGCGTACGACCAGGCGTCCCCGCCTGCGTTCAGCTCCGGTCCGGGTCGACCCGCCGACCGCCGCGGCCTTCTGCCCCTGATCGACACTCACTGCACGCCTCCGGCGAGGGCGACGGCCCGTACCTCGGACCCACCGAAGGCCATCGCACCTCGGCCCGAGCGCAGCCGGCCACGAGTTTCACGCGTCCACTACGCCGATCGGCGCGATCATTACGCTGCGTTCACGCGCAACTGGCGGCGGTCCGGTCACACGGCCTCACGGTCGTCGGACAGCGTCGGGCCTGCGGCGGCGGGCACCAGGTGTCGCACCTCCAGTTCGCCGTCGGTCAACTCCCGGGCCCGTTCCTCGGCCTCACGGTCCTCGCCCGTCAACCGGCCACCGTGCTGGCGCAGGTGCTCGCCCCAGGACGGCACCAGGTACACCTCGATGAACCGGTCCGTCGTCTCGGCCGGCCGGAACAGCCCCCAGCGCATCGCGCCGGTCCGCTGCCGGGCAGCGCGCACCACGTCCATCGCCGCCAGGAACGGTTGCGTCTGCTGCGGCCGGACGGTGTACTGCACCGTCACCAGCACCGGCCCCACCCCCGGGTCCGGCTCGTGCGCCAGGTGCAGTTGCGGCCAGTAGGCCGCCGGTTCACGGTTTACCGACCGCAGGTTCGGCAACGGCCAGATCCGACTCGTGACGGTGCCGACCAGCATCAGCGCCGCCGCCGCGAGATAGGCGATGACCAGACCGGCGACGTCGGCCACCAGGCCCCAGACGAGCGCGCCGACCGCCTGCCCACCGGCGAAGAACACCTGGTAGACCGCCAGCCCTCGGGCCCGCACCCAACTGGGCAGAAAGAGCTGCATCTCGGCGTTGACGTTGGCCAGCACCGTCACCCAGGCCATCCCGGCGGGCAGCAGGGCGAGAAGCACCAGGGGCACCGTACGCACGGTGCCGACCACGGCCAGCGCCACCGTGAACACCGCCCCGGCGATCAGCAGGAGCTGGTTGGCCGACAGCCTGGTGCGGATCACGGCCAGCAGCACACCACCCGCGATGGCACCCACCCCGAGGGCGGCCAGCAGCAGCCCGTACCCGCCGGAGCCCAGCCCCAGCCGCCGGCTGGCCACCAACGGCAGCAACGCCCACAGCGCGCTCGCCGGGATCACGAAGACCAGCGCACGGCGCAACAGTCGGCGCACGATCGGCGAATGGCGTACGTATCGGCTACCGGCACGCAACGCGGCGGTGAACCGCTCGGGCACCTCGACCGCGCGGGCGTTGCGGGGCCGCCAGCGCCACAACGCGTACGCGAAGATTGCGAACGCGACCGCGTTGAGACCGAAGACCGGGGCGACGCCGATGCGGGCGATCAGCACACCGGCCACCGCGGGCCCGACCGCCCGCGCCATGTTCACACTGATCGAGCCGAGCGCGGACGCCGACCGCAGCTGGTCCTGTGGCACCAGCTCCGGGATCACCGCCGCCCAGGCCGGCAGGGTGAGCGCCTGCCCGACCCCGAACGCGAAGGTGAGGGTGAGCAGCAGCGCCGGGGGCATCCGGTTGGTCAGCGTGAGCAGCGTCAACGCCACCGCCACCGCCACCAGGAACAGCTGCACGGCGATCAGCAGGTGCCGTCGGTCGAAGCTGTCGGCCAGCACCCCGCCGGGCAACGCGAGCAGCAGCACCGGCAGCAGGCTGGCGGTCTGGACCAACGCGACCAGGGTGGAGGCGTTGGAGTGGTGGATCAGCAGCCATTGCGCGCCGACCGTCTGCATCCAGGTGCCGATGTTGGCGGCGAGCAGGGCCCACCACAGGTTGCGGTAGACCGCGGTCCGCAGCGGTGCCCATGCCGAGACCGGACGGTGGTCGGGTCCGGCTGCGGCCGTCACCACCGCCCGTCCGCGCGCAGTACGCGCTCACCGGAGACGTAGAGATCGTCGGGTTCGAGCAGCAGCAGCCGGACGACCTCGGTGGCGACCTGTTCCGGCATGGCGTACACCTCGTCCAGGAATTCGGCCCCCACCCGTTCCTGCAGCCGGGTCGGCATCGGCCCGGGATGCAGTTGCATCACTTTGACCCGGTTGCTGTGCTGGGCCTCGGCCAACGAATCGACAAGGCTGTTGCCGTAGCTCTTGGTGGCGCGATAGACGGGGATGCCCGGCCGGGGGGCTGCCAGCGCCAACGCGCCGATGTACACGACGTTCCCGTGGCCCTGCCGGTGCAGGTGCCCCACCGCCTCCCGCAGCAGGTACGTGATGCCCAGAACGTTGACCTCCACGGCTCGGCGGATGTGCTCCACCGACAGGTCCGACAGCTCACCGCCCGCCCACATCGAGGCGCAGGCCGCCACCCCGTCGATCGTGCCGTAGCGCTCCACCACCTCGGCGAAGCCCTCACGGACCTGCTCGTACGAGGAGATGTCGCAGACCGCGCCGTCGCATCCCAGCTCATCGGTTGTCGCGGCGACCTCGGCCGGCACGTTGCCGAACACCACGACCTGATGCTCGTCGACCAGCAGCCGGGCCACCGCGAGGCCGAGCCCGCTGGTACCGCCGACCACCACGAAGGTTCTGGCACCCATGTCTCTCCAGCCGCCGCCAGGACAGGCCACGCGCGTCGCGTGACGGCGCGTTCTTCCCGTTTCCGAACCCCGCACACCCATTCGGCCGGTAGTGCTGGGCATACCTCGGAAAGTGGATCTGGACGGCTGGGGCGACGAGGTTGTCGCGATTAGCGTCTGCGGCATGACCCCGGAACACCCTCGTCACCTGGCCGAGGCGCTGCGCCGCCGCGGCTGGCTGATCTCCGCCTGGCCGTGGCGGGCGCTGGCCTACCTCGTCAGCACCGTGCCGATCGCGGGCCTGCTCTCCGTCGGGCTGCTCATCATCGGCGCACCCCTGCTGCCCGCCGTCAACGCCCTACTACGGCACGACCGGCCACCCGGCATCGCGCTGGTGCTGTTCCTGGTGGCCGGCAGCGTCATCCTGGTGGCGCTGGCGCCAATCGTGAGCTTCGGGGTGGCCGCCGTCGAGCGATGGCGGCTCAGGCTCGTGGACGGCCGCCCACTGCCCGCGTCACCGTGGCCGGGCCTGGCCAACCGCTACCGCGCCGCCGCCACCTGGCGGGAGGTCGCGTACCTGTTCTGGCTGGGCGGGTTCGTGCCGGTCGCGTACTGGGTGCTCCTGCTGCTGGTGCTGCTCGACCTCGGCATGGTCACCAGTCCCTGGCTGGCGGGGAACGCCGAACCGGTCGTCATCTGGCAGCCGATCGAAACCACCGGCGAAGCCATCCCGTACGCGATCGTGGCGGTGCTGCTTCTGCCGGTCTTCTGCTACGCGGGCGGTCTGCTCGCCGCCGCCCAGGCCGCCGTGGCCCGGTGGGCACTGGCCTCGCCGGTCGACGCGACGGCGCTGCGCGAGGTCGCCCGGTCCCGGACCCGGCTGGTCAGCGCGTACGAGGCCGAACGGCGTCGGATCGAACGGGACCTGCACGACGGCGCGCAACCCCGGCTGACCAGCCTCACCCTCCAACTGGGCCTGGCCCGGCTGGACGTACCCGAGGACTCCCCCGCCGCCCGGCCTCTCGCCGTCGCACACGACCAGGCCCGGGGCCTGATGGTGATGTTGCGGCAGCTGGTGCACGGCATTCGCCCGCAGAGCCTCACCGACCTCGGCCTGGCCGGTGCCGTACGCGAGCTGGCCGACGCCGCCACCATCCCGGTCACCGTGCACGCCGACCTTCATGGCGAGTTGCCGGAGATCGTCGAGACCACCGCCTATTTCGTGGTGTCCGAGGCGCTGGGCAACGTCGCCCGGCACGCCAACGCGACCCGCGCCGAGGTGCGCCTCACGCGGGCCGGCGGGGACCTCGTCGTCGAGGTGTCCGACGATGGCCACGGCGGTGCGGACCCGGCCCGGGGCACCGGTCTGACCGGCCTCGCCGACCGGGTCGCCGCGGCGGACGGCCGGCTGTTGCTCGCCAGCGCGCCCGGCGGGCCTACCCTGGTCCGGGTGGAGCTCCCGTGCCGTCGGTGACCCGGGTGGTGCTCGCGGAGGACGAGGTGCTGCTGCGCGAGGGCCTGGTCGCGCTGCTGACCCGCTTCGAGTTCGCGGTGTGCGCTGCCGTCGGCTCCGCGCCCGACCTGCTGGACGCGGCTCGCGAACACCAACCGGACCTGGTGCTGACCGACATCCGTATGCCGCCGGGCCGCCGCGACGACGGCCTGCGCGCGGCCGTCGCGTTGCGCGCCGAGCGGCCCCACCTGCCGGTCGTGGTGCTCAGCCAATACGTGCAGACCGGGTACGCGGCGGCGCTGCTGGACAGCGGCGACGGCCAGCGGGTGGGTTACCTGCTCAAGGACCGGGTGGCCGAGGTCACCGAGTTCGTCGACACGCTGCGCCGGGTCACCGCCGGCGGCACCGCCATCGACCCGGACGTGGTGCGGCAACTGCTGCACCGCCCGCGCGACCCACTCGCCGCACTCTCCGGCCGGGAACGCGAGGTGCTCGAACTGCTGGCCGAGGGCCGGTCCAACGCCTCGATCGCCGCCCGACTGCACGTCACCGAGGCAGCGGTCGGCAAGCACGTCGGCAACATCCTGCTGAAGCTCGACCTGCCACCCAGCGACGACACCAACCGCCGGGTGCTCGCGGTGCTCACGTACCTGCGGGCCGACCCGCCGAGCTAGCCAGCAGTGGGGTGAGGCCGGGGCGTAGATTCGGCAAGCGGTACCGCCGCCACCTCAGAGCGCGGACCGGGGAGACAGGGGTACGGCATGGCGGAGGCGCTGCGGGTCGGTCTGCTGGGGTACGGGTTGGCGGGCCGGGTGTTCCACGCACCGCTGATCGCCGCAACCCCCGGGCTGCGGCTCGACGCCATCGTGACCCGCGATCCGCAGCGGCGAGAGCAGGCCCGGCAGCAGCACCCCGACGCCCGCCTGGTCGACGACGCCGACGAGTTGTGGCGTACGCCGGACGCATTGGACCTGGTCGTGGTGGCGACGCCGAACCGGCAGCACGCACCGATGGCCAGGGCGGCGCTGGCCGCCGGGCTGCCGGTGGTCATCGACAAGCCGTTGGCCCCCACCTCGGCCGAGAGTCGGGAGTTGGTCGAGGAGGCTGACCGGCGGGGCGTGCCACTGACCGTGTTCCAGAACCGCCGCTGGGACGGCGACTTCCTGACCGCCCGCCACCTCGTGGAGCGGGGCGAGTTGGGGCAGGTGCTCCGCTTCGAGTCGCGGTTCGAGCGGTTCCGTCCGACCATCAAGCCGGGCTGGCGGGAGCTCGCCGGCCCCGAGGAGGCCGGCGGCGCCCTGTTCGACCTCGGCGCGCACCTCATCGACCAGGCGGTGCAGCTCTTCGGCCGGGTCGACCGGGTCTACGCCGAGGTGGACCGTCGCCGTGCGGGCGCCCTGGTCGACGACGACGCGTTCGTGGCGTTGACGCACACCAACGGGGTCCATTCGCACTTGTGGATGAGTGCGGTGACCGCCCAACTCGGACCGCGGCTGCGGGTGCTGGGCGACCGGGCCGCGTACACGAGCTACGGGCTGGACGTGCAGGAGGCGGCGCTGCACGACGGCGGCCGGCCGGACCAGCCAGGTTGGGGCGAGGTCCCGCCGGAGCGGTACGGCATGCTCGGCGTCGACGGTGAGCTGCGGCCGGTGCCGACCGAGCCGGGCGCGTACCAGAGCTTCTACGCGCAGGTGGGAGCGGCACTGCGCGAGGGCACGCCGATGCCGGTGGACCCACGGGACTCGGTCGCCACAGTCGAGCTGATCGAGTTGGCACACCGGTCCGCGGTCGAGGGTGTGGTGCTGCCGGTCCCGGCCGCCTGACCGGGCCCGAGGCGCTTGAGAAATCGGTGGAGTAGCGCCGCTCTGCGCCATTACCGTGCAGCGGAACCAGGTCGTCTAGGCAAGGACGTTCCGTTGTACACCCTGTGAGACCTCCCGATTGCTGATTGTGTCGCGCGTCGCGCCTGTGCGCCGCGCTCCTTTTGCTGCGGATCTCTCACTGAAACCGGTGTCCTTCTGTGCTCAGAAACTGGGCCGTCGTGCCCACCTGCCTGCCGCTCGTTCGCCGCCGTTGCCACTCGTGCGCGTCCGAGATTTTCCGACCAAGCGGAAAATTCCGCGTCAACGCCAACCACAAGCTCATCGACGCCTGGCTCCTCGTGCTCTGTACGGGTTGCGGGGTGACGGCCAAGCTCGCCCTCCTGGAGCGGGTGACCGTGCGCTCCATCCGACCGGGGTTGCTGGACCTGCTGCACCACAACGACCCCGGGCTGACCGCCGCGTTGCTTCAGGACCCGGCCGTGCAGCACCGCAATCGCATCGCCCTCGACTGGGACGACGCCTGGCGTCTCGACACCGACGGATCGGAGCACCTGGACCACGAGACGATCGACGTCGCGGTCCGCTTCGCGGCGCGGATCCCGGTCCGGCCGGTGCGACTGATCGCTGACGGTCTCGGTCTTTCGCGAGCCGAGGTCGACAGACTGATCCTGGAGGGGAACATCGTTTCGGCAGTCCGGTTGAGCGGCAAGCTCTCCGGCGACTTCACCTTCACGCTGAAGCTGTGAGCCCTCTGCACCGATCCGTGGGCCTGTCCGGCGTGCTCCGCCGGACAGGCCCGGGCGGGAGGGGAGCTTAGACGGGCACTAGTCGGCGTCCTGCTCGGAAGGGGCCTCATCCGGCACCCGGGCGTCGTCGTCGGTCTGTGCGTCGTTCGACGGGTTGGCGAGGTCGCCGAGCCGACGCTCGGCCTCTCGGGCCTCCTCGTCGAGCCTGGGGTTCTCTTCGTCGGGGCTCTGCGACATCCGCGACCTCCATCGGGCACGACCGGTCGGACCTCGGTGTACCCGGTCTGACGGCGACGACACGAAACGGACGCGCTATCGACTCCATGTCACCGATGTGGCGGTATCCCGCCGAGCGGATGCCGCCACATCGCCGAAACGGAGTGGATCTGGGGGCTGGCGGACATCGCCGCACTGACGCTTCAGAGGTAATGACCTGTCGAGCCTCGCCAGCCGTCGGCGGCGGGGGGAAACCGAGCGCCGGGCCGGCCGGGGGTACGCACCGGGCTGGAGCCCAGGAGCGTTGCCGGCCCGGCCCGGTGCCGGATCAGCGCTGCTTCAGCTCACGCCAGGATGGGTGCGTGCCGCGCCAGGCGTCGGCGAGGATGGCCGCCGAGGCCCGGCTAGGGCACTGCTGCACCCGCTCACGACCCGACGCCCCACCGATCTGGGCGCGGACCTCCCAACCCTGCCCGTCAGTACGGATATACACGTCCCGGCGCCCGCGCGGGGTCGTGTCTCCGTTCCACCAATGCTCCTCGACCTTCATTCGCCGACCGTATAGCAAATTTTGCGCCGGGGGTACGTCGCAGGTGGGTCGGAACCAGGGCGATAGGCGCAATTCCGGCGTACTTCGGTCTAAGCGTTGACGGGGAAGACCCACAACGGGGGGTCCTCCCCGTCCTGAGCGGCGAATCAGGACCCGATTACCTGCCGTTCAGCACACCGGCGAGGGCATTGGCCAACCTGTCCTGGCCCGTAGGACTGGGTGCGGTGAGCTTCCCTCCTGAGTGATCTGCATGTCACCCGGAGTGAACCGCCACGTCGGGCGAAGTCGCGCTCGACGCGTCCATTCGCGCAGCCCTACCGCCCACCCCGATGAGCAGTCCGCACTCCCGCTCGCCGGCGGTCGATGGTCGACCGGGCCTACCCCTGGGTGGTCAGGAGGTAGTCGTCGGCTTCGGGGCTCCAGCGGAGGTCGACCACGCCACCGGTGGCGGCGGCCTTGCAGAACTGAAGGAAGCTGCGGTAGCCGAGCTTCTTCTCGCTGAAGTCGGGCCGGGCCCTGCGCAGTTGGTTCTTCAATCCGGACAGGGCCACCGGGTTGCCGCTGCTGCCGAGATCTGCCACCACCCCTCGGAGCAGGCCGAAGGCCACCTCCCGGTCGCCGTGCTCGGGCAGCGAAACCTCGGGGTCGCCCTTCGCGGGGCCTTCGGCCAACTCGATCACGTTGTGCTCGGCGAGGTGCCGCAGCAGTTCGCCAAAAGTGCGGAAACCGTAGTCGGATTCGCTGAACGTCGGGTCCTTGCGGAGCAGGGTGCGCTTGAGTCGGGACGCGGTGACCTCGCCGTTGGCGCTGCCCTGAAGGCCGGCCACCGTCTGGGCGACCAACACGGCGAGCGCGTCCACGTCCCGTTCGGGCTCCTCACCGGCGGGTCGCCGGTCCACCTCTGGCTCCCGCTCAAGCTCCTGCTGCGGCTCGGGCGGGCGCTGGTCCGGACCGGCCTGCCGGGTCGGACGACCGCGCCGGCTGCGGGTCGGCGGGATGTCCACACCCTCCAGCCGGTCGTAGTAGAGGAACTCGTCGCAGGCCGGCGGGAGCAGCGCGGACGTCGACCCCTCGACCCCGACGCCGATGACCCGCTTGTTCAGCTCGCGAAGCTTGTGCACCAGCGGCGTGAAGTCGCTGTCGCCACTGCAGATCACGAACGTGGAGATGTAGTCGCGCTCGAACGCCAACTCGATCGCGTCGACGGCCATCTTGATGTCCGCGGCGTTCTTACGGGAGGCGCCCATCCGCTGTGGGATCTCGATCAGCTCGACGTGGGACCGGGTGAGCATCCGCCGGTCCTCGTCAAAGAAGGACCAGTCGGCGTACGCCCGCCGGACGACCACCCGACCTCGTTCGGCCAGCGCGTCGGCGATGGGCCGGAAGTCGAAGGCCGCGCCGCCACGGTGGTCGCGCGCGCCCAACGCGAGGTTTTCGTAGTCGAGGAACAGAGCGATCCGATCTTCTTGATCCACGCGGATCAGCCTACGCCCGGCGTGAGCTGCCGGGGGGCACGCGACGCGCGACACCCCAACTCGTCAATCGTCCATTTCTTGCGGACTGATTGTCGCCTCTTTTCGCTGTTCGATTGCTGTCTTGCAACGCAGTGTTCGCTGCTGGCATCATGACGATCAATGTCGGGCGTCGGGGGCGCCAGGCGGACCTCCCACCACCACCCACTGAGGAGGGTCACCGATGTTTCGTGCCATCATGCCGGCGCGGGGACGCCCCGGCCGGCCGACGGCCACCGCGGCCGCGCTCGCGACCGGCCTCACCGTGCTGATCCTCGGCCCCACCGCGGCCGTCGCCGGCCCACCCGCGGCCTCCGGCGCGGCACCGGTCATCACCCGGGCCGCCCTCGATCCGGCGTTGGTCGCCGGCCGCGGCGCGGACGTCGACTTCGTCGAGCAGGAGGCGGAGAACGCCCGCACCACCGGCGAGATCATCGGGCCCGACCGGTCCGCCTACACGCTGCCCGCCGAGGCCTCCGGCCGCCGGGCCGTCCGGCTCACCCCCGGCGAGTACGTCGAGTTCGTGCTGCCCAGCGCGGCGAACGGAATCACCGTGCGGTACAGCATCCCGGAC
The DNA here is from genome assembly GCF_049841575.1 of Micromonospora sp. DT201. Lineage (NCBI taxonomy): Bacteria > Bacillati > Actinomycetota > Actinomycetes > Micromonosporales > Micromonosporaceae > Micromonospora > Micromonospora sp. DT201. The sequence continues at coordinate 39,724 of NZ_JBNCKP010000014.1, forward strand.
GCGCCACAGGGCGGTGGGATCACCGCCCCGCTGAACGTCACGGTCAACGGCAAGAACGCGCGCACCATGACGCTGACGTCGCAGTACTCGTGGCTCTACAACCAGTACCCGTTCTCCAACGACCCTCAGGCCGGGCTGCTGCACCCGGACTGGTGGATCACCGAGTGCCAGTGCGTGCCGTCGGCCACCACCCCGTACCCGAGCATCAGCACGCCGTTCCGGCCCACCCACTTCTACGACGAGCAGCGGCTCCTACTCGGACGCACCTACCAGGCCGGCGACAAGATCCGCCTCACCGCGCCGCCCGGCAGCGCCGCCGCCTGGACCGTCATCGACCTACTCGACTCCGAGTTGGTCAAGCCACCGCACATCCGGCTGCTCGCGGCGAACGTGCTCGCCTTCGGCGCGGACCCCACCGGCCGACGGGACTCCGCCGACGCACTGGACCGGGCCATCGCCTTCGCCCGGCGCACCCATCTGATCGTGTACGTCCCGCCGGGCACCTACCAGGTCAACCGCCACATCATCGTCGACGACGTGACCATCGAGGGCGCCGGCAACTGGTACACCATCATCAAGGGCCGCGAAGTCGCCCTGCCGACGCCCGCACCGGACGGCTCGGTGCACACCGGCGTCGGGTTCTACGGCCGGGACGCCGCCGACGTCGGCAGCCGCAACGTCCACCTCTCCGGCTTCGCCATCGAGGGAGACGTCCGGGAGCGCATCGACACCGACCAGGTCAACGCCATCGGCGGCGCAATGAGCGACTCGACAATCGACGGACTCCACCTGCGGCACACCAAGGCGGGTCTGTGGTTCGACGGGCCGATGAGGAACGTCCGGGTCACCAACAACATCATCGTCGACCAGATCGCCGACGCGCTCAACTTCCACACCGGTGTGACCGACTCCGTCGTCGCGCACAACTTCGTCCGCAACACCGGCGACGACGGCCTGGCGATGTGGTCGGAGAAGACGGCCAACGCGCGGAACACGTTCGACCACAACACCGTGCAGTCACCGACCCTGGCCAACGGCATCGCCATCTACGGCGGCACGGACACCACCGTCTCACACAACCTCATCGCCGACCCCGTCCGCGAGGGCAGCGGCATCCACGCCGGTGCCCGTTTCGGCGCGGAGCCGTTCACCGGGCACCTACGGATCACCAACAACACCACCGCCCGCGCGGGCACCTACGAGTTGAACTGGAACATCGGGCTGGGCGCGATCTGGATCTTCGCCCTGGATCGGAGCATCGACGCGGCCATCGAGGTGACCGGCGACGCGTACCTCGACAACACCTACAACGCGATCATGCTGGTCAGCGACTGGCCGGTGAAGGACCTCTACTCGATCTCCAACGTGCGATTCCGGGACATCCGGGTCGACGGCACCGGCACCTCGGTGGTCAGCGCCCGCTCGGCAGGGTCCGCCTCGTTCGCCAACGTGGACGCCCGCAACGTGGGCGCGGTCGGGGTCAACAACTGCGGTTCGTTCCACTTCACCACGGCCGGTTCGGAGTTCACCCTGACCGACCTCGGCGGTAACGACGGCGGGTGGCTCACACCGTGGCTGCTGCCCAACACCATCACCTGCGACGACCGGCCACCCGTGTCGCCTCCCCCGCCTCCAGCACGGTGGTAAACGCGGTGGGCGGCCCGAGGAGTCGGGCCGCCCACCGCACCTGCGCAGCAGGTCAGAGCCTTTCGCACCTGCGCAGCAGGTCAGAGCCTTTCGCACCTGCGTGGCAGGTCAGAGCCTTTTGACGTACGCCAGCGGCACGGTCGTCGGCTGCCCGTCCCAGCTGCCGCTCAGGGTGGGCCCGGCCGCCCCGTCGGCCGTGACACCGGGCCGGCGGATGACGACCAGCTCAACGGAGTCGGTGCCGATGATGGTGAGCTCCCCGTCGACAACCCGTCGGACAGCGCCAGCCGGGGACGGATCGACGGCGTCGGCCCCGTCGACGGCGATCCTCATCGTCGGCTCACGCACTTCCCGTCGGCCGTCGACCTCGAAGTACTCCTCCGCCTGGCCGTCGCCGGTGCGGATCGCGTGGGCGAGCGCGGCCGCGTACACCGGGTCGGCGCAGGCGTCGTACACCCAGCGTGGGCCGAGCACCGAGTGCTCGACGGTGCCGACCAGCCAGCCGTCGGCGCCGTCGAGGGGCGCGGCACGGTAGGTCAGCGGGACCTGATGGACCGGCCCGTTCGCGGCGCCGACCAGCATCGTCTCGATGCCGACCTCGCCGGCCGGGTCGTCGAAGCGGTAAGCACCCCGGCTCACCAGATCGACGCCGGTCGGGCCGGAGAACCAGGGTCGGCCGGGCAGCCAGGCCGCCAGCAATTCGAGTTTCGTAGGGCGCAGGGTCGCCCGATGCAGCAATGCCATCACGGCAGCCTAGGTCAGAGGCCGTAGCAGGGCTTACCGCCCACCGTGCAGCCCTCCGGTGCCCTGGCCTTCGGCCGGTTGTCGCGTATGTCGAAGCGGAACGTCTGCGACCCTCCGGCAGGCACGGCGGCCCCGGTGAAGGTGATCGCCTGCCCGTCCTGTCGCCAGTTCGCACCGTCGACGTCATCGACGGTGCTGCCTTCGGCGAACGTGACCACCACGGACCAGTCCCCCACCGGTACGCCGGCAGAGTTGTTGACCACCACCTCGCCGGTGTAGCCGAACAGCCGGGTGGAGTCCGTGTCGTACCGGGCTGTCAGCCGCGGCGAGGGCGGCGGCGCCGACGTGGGTGGGCGCGACGGCTGCACCGACACACTTCGGCTCGGACGGGCGGTCGCCGACGCGGCCGTCCGCGAGGGGCGCACCGAGGGCGTCGCCCGCCGCGTGGCGGTGGGCGACGTGAGCGTTCCGGACGGCGATGGCGACAGCGACGGCGTCGAGGACGGCGCGGCGCTCCGGTTCGGCTCGTCCGGCAGCGCCGCCCACGCCGCAACTCCTCCGAAGACCACCACCCCACCCAGCATCGCGGCCAGTTGGTGGCGTCGTCGACGGGCGCGCGCGGGCCCCTTGCCGCGTAGGCCGACCAGCGGCAGTTCGGCGGTCAACCCGCCGTCGCCGCGCCGCAGGTCGACCTGTTGGAAGGCGAGCCAGTCGAGGATGGCCGGCAGCCGCACCGTCAGTGACTGCCGGAGCTGCTCCTCGCGTGGTTCGTGCTGCTCGGCGGACCACGCACCGTGGGTCGTGACCTCCCGTAGCTCCAGCCGGCAGCCCTGCTTGGTGGCCGTGACCGTGCAGGTGACCTCGCTGAGCCGGCCAGCCTCGTCACAGGCCAGTACGAGGAGTTCCGGCACCTGCCGCTCGGTCACCTCGACCTCGACGTTGGCCTCGAAGCCGGGCAGACCGGCCGTGTGCAGCAGCAGTCGGTCCAGTACGCCCTGGACCGTCTCGGCCTCCGCGAACCACCGGCCGAGCAACCCCCGATCGGTCAATGCGAGCCAGACCCGGTCGGGCGGGTGGGACAGGTCGACCTGCGCACCGATCTCGATCACGGCGCGACTCTACGGGTTCCGCTTCAGCCCCAACGGGTCGACCGCTCGACCACCGCTGCCAGCGCGGCTTGGGCGCCGGCACTCACCTCGGCAACCACCTCGGCGGCCGGCAGGTCCCGGGCGAGGGGGTGCGCCTGCCCGGCCCACAGGTTCGCGACCGAGGTGTCCCCGTCGCTCCGGGCGGCTGCGAGCAGCGGACGCGTCAGGTGTAGCACCTGGGGGTAGCCGACCGGCGCCGCCGCGTCGTGCTGGCGCAGGAAGTCGTTGGCCACGCCCCGGGCCCGCTTGCCGGTGTACGACCGGGTCAACGCGGTCTTCGCGGCACTCGCCACCACCGAGCGGTGCATCGGCGAGCTGCCCGCCTCAGGGCAACGCAGGAAGGCCGTACCGAGCTGCGCGGCGGCGGCACCGGCAGTCAGCACAGCGGCCACCGCGGGGCCGTCGACGAGACCGCCTGCGGCCACCAGCGGGCGGTCGCAGTGCGCCGCGGCCAGCCGGAGCAACGGCAGCAGCGCGTAGTCGTCGTCGTCCGGTAGGCCGCCGCGATGCCCACCGGCCTCGGTGCCCTGCACCACCACCGCGTCCACGCCCAGGTCGACGGCGGCCGTCGCGGCCTCCGGGCGGGTGACCGTGGCCCATACCTCGGTGCCCCGCTCGCGCAGGGCGGTCACCGCTGCCCGATCGGGCAGCCCGAACACGAAGGACACGACCGGGACCGGGTCCGCGAGCAGCGCGGCCAACTTCTTCGGGTACGCGTCGTCGCCGCCCACCGGCTCGCCCAGGCTCACCCCACGCGCAGCGGCCTGCGGGGCGAGCCGTTCGGCGTACGCCTGGATGGCGGCCTCGTCGACAGGGCCGGGGTCGGGCAGGAAGACGTTGACGCCGAACGGCCGGTCGGTGCGCGCGCGGACCTCAGCGACGTCAGCGGTCAGCCGCTCGGTGTCGATCATCCCGGCGGCCAGGAAGCCCAGCCCACCGGCCGCGGAGACGGCTGCCACGAGCGCTGGCGTGGACGGACCGCCAGCCATCGGGGCGGCGATGATCGGGTGACGCAACGTGGACAGCACGGACATCCACCCATCCTGCCGCACCGCCGGAGTTCGCTCACCGGCGCGCGGTGTGCCTCGATCGCAGCACACCGGCCAGGCCGAGCAGTGCCAACAGGGTTCCGGCGCCGGCTACCAGCGCCCAGGGCCGGGCGCCCGCGCCGGACGCCTCCTCGGCGGCGGGGCGGACTGACGTGGGCGCCCCCGGACCAGCAGATACCGGGCCAGCGGACCCCGTCGGGTGTGCCGCAGCGTCCGCCGCGGCCGCGACCGGGTAGCGCAGGATCGTCGGACGGGTGCCCGGCGGCTGGTCGGCGGATTCGGAGACGGTGAGCAAGGACCGGCCGTCGCGGCTGTAGGTGATCGACTCACCCTGGGGTTCGTCCGGCAACGGCGTGATGCGCGCAGTGCCGGAGGTCAACGCGGTGACCACATCGCCAGCGGGTACGTCGTACTCGAAGGCGTCGGCGTAGCTGCGCAGCACCACCCGACGCCCGTCCGGTGCGCTTGCCGCGCCGGTGACCACACCGCGTCCGAGAAACAGGAACGGGTTGCTGGTGCTGGTCCGCGGCAGGGTCACCTGGCCGACCGAGGCCATCGGCGTCGTCGCGCCGGGCCGCAGCGCGGTGGTCGGCGCGTACAGGAAGACGGTGCCGCTGCCACCCTTGGTGATGACCAACGGTCGACCGTCCGCGTCGAGCAGCAACGCCTCCGCGTCGTGCGCGCCGTCCGGGTACGTCATCCGGTGCAGCACCGGCTTGGCCGCCCCGGGTGCGAGCCGCCAGATGGCGATCGTCGGCCGGGAGTGGTCGTTGTCGCCGATGTCGGCGACCCAGACGGTGCCGTCCCGGCCGATGGCCAGGTCCTCGGTGTCGCGGGGACGGGAGGGGTAGGCGACCGACCGGACCACCGCGCAGCGTTGATTGAGGAAGAAGATCCGGCGGAGAGCCTCGTCGTCGGCACCGTCGTTGATCACCACGTACCCGTCGTCGGTGGCGACCATCCCGGAGATCTCGCGGAGCCGGTCGTCGCGTACCTGGCACACCGGCGTCCCAGCCACCGCCGCACCTGCCGCCGCCGCACCTGCCACTGCCACACCCGGCGACAGCACGACGGCCGGCGCTACCACACAGGCGAGCAGCGCCGCCCCCGCACGGGCGCGCCGCCCCCAGGTCAACCGCCCGCGTACCCGCATCGCCCACCCTCCTCGTCGCGGCCCTGTCCCGGCCACCTGCCCATCCTGGCCGATCCCGGCCACCAGTGTGGTCAACGCGGGGACGTACCCGCGCCCTGGTCGATGTAATGTCACTCCGCCTGATTGATCAACGTGAAGGGTGGCCGTGCCCGTGACCGAAACCTCGGTGGTCCCCCGGTTCCGGCGACTGCTGCGCCATCGCCTCGGCCGTCCGGCCGGCGGCGCCGCCATCGCCTGGGTGCCGCTCGCCGCGGTCATCTGTGGCCTCTTCACCGGCGCGTTGGCCAGCCGGGCCGCCTGGGAGACCTCCCGACCGCAACCCGACCGTGCCGAGGCCTCCGCGATCCTGGCCGAGGTGTTTCCCGGGCACGACCTCGGCGACATCGACACTCCGCCCGCGCTCTTCGTCGTCTACGGGCACGCGCTGCGCCTGAAGACCGTCAAGACCCTGGTGCTCGGTGACGGTGGCGAATATCAGGAGAGCGCCACCGGTGCCGCCGCCTTCGGCGCGCCGCCGGTGCCCGCCGAGCAGATCGTCGCGGTGGCCCGGGAACGCCTGACCGGCACGGGCTGGCGGGTGTACGACCCGCAGGTGACCGAGGGCATCACCTGCGGGGACAAGGTGTGCGCCACGCCGCGGGCGATCACCAACACCGCCCTGGTCGCCCGACGTGGCGACACCATCCTGAACGCCTCGATCTCCTCCCAGACCGCCGCCGAAGCCACCTACCTCTCGGTCGAGTTGCACCGCGCACCGCCGCCGGCGGTGGTCCCCGCCGGGGTGCTCGGCACCCTGCTGGGCGCGGTGGCGGGTTGGCTGGTCTTCGGCTGGACCAGCCGACGCGTCGAGGGACGCCGGCGGCGCGGCACGGTGAACGTCCTGTTCGGTGTGGCCGTGGTGCTGTGGTGGCTGCCGGTGCTGCTGGCCGCACCGCAGTTGCTGTGGCACCACCTGGGCGAGCCGCACCCGGCCTGGCACCCGTTCTGGGAGTGGTTGGGCCAGCCAGCGGTCTCGCTGCTCTTCCTGGTGGGCGCGGGGTGTGCGCTGCTGGCACTGGGGCTGGCCGCCGGTGCCCGCCGGGACACCACGGCCGAGGCGTCGGTCGGCTGACCGCCGTTGTGCACACTTGCCGGTGACCGAACGGGCGACTCGGACGTGGTCGACTCCAGGTCGCCGATGTGGCGGTATCCGCGGGACGGGATACCACCACGTCGGCGAAGCGGAGTGGATCACGCCCCGGCGGCAGGCACCAGTGCGCCGGTTCGCAAGGCCGCATGGCGGGGCCTTCATCCCGACGACACACACCACTCCGAGACCGCCGTGGCCATGCTCCTGACGCGCTCGAGGTTGCGGCCGCCCGGTCGTGGCGGTGCTCGGCGCCCAGGCCGACCGGATCCGCGCTCGGGCGCGACTGCCCAGGCGTGAGTGTGACGGTGACGGGTAGGCAGCGGCCCGGCGGCATGTCGACACCCGCCGGGTAGGAGGCTCCGATGAGCACGTACCGGGACGAGCAGGGCGATACGTTTCCTCCGCCGGAGGCCGATGCCCTGGAGCAACGGCAGAACGCCGTCGACTACGGGCCGCCGGACCGGATGTCCGGCGACGTCGACTCCGAAGCGTCCGAGGCCGACCTGGCCGAACAGGGCGCACTACCGGCAGGCACACTCGACGACGCGACGTCGCTCCCGGCCGACGCCAATCCAGCCGACGCCCTCGAACAGCGCCAGGAAATCCCCGCCCGCGACGAGGGCCGCCGCACCTGACGGCTCCCGGTCGCGGCCCGCCCGGCCGCGACCGACGGGCCGCGCGAGTTGCCAGCCGGCAATGCCCAACCCGCCGGCTTAGCCGGCAACGCCCACCTCAGCCGGCCCAGCCGGCAACGCCCACCAGCCGGCCCAGCCGGCAACGCCCACCAGCCGGCCCAGCCGGCAACGCCCACCAGCCGGCCCAGCCGGCGGCGAGCCGCCACAGCAGGAACGCCTTGAGCGCGACCACCAGCACGGCCACCAGGGACGCGGCGGCGGTGGTGAGCGGGTGGTCGACCAGGTTGCCCATCAGGTCGCGACGGCGGGTGAAGACGACGACCGGGATCAGCGCGAACGGATCGCTGAAGCTGAGGCGAAGTTGCCGGGGTCGACGTAGGCCGCGGCGGCGACGAACGCCGGGCCGAGCAGGATCAGCCGCCCGCGTACCCGACCCCGGGCGCGGGCCACCCGTAGTGGCGTCGCTCTCGACGTCGTCACTTCGTTGGTGACCAACGAACACCCCCCGTCCGAGTGGATTGCGTGCCGGTCCCTACCCGGCGGGCTGGCCCGCCGGCGCCAACGCGCCCGACGCACCGGTCCGGACGCGACGCGCCGCCCCTGCCTTGACAGCTGCCGGGTCGCCAGTAAAGCTGTCTATTAGTCCTACTGTCGTAGGACAACAGGAAGGATCATCACGAGTGATCGAGTTCGTGCTGGACAGCCGGTCGAAGGTGAACACCTACATGCAGCTCGTGCAGCAGGTGAAACAGGCGCTGCGGGTCGGCCTGCTGACGCCGGGCGACCAACTGCCAAAGGTCCGGGACGTCGCGCAGTCACTGGCGATCAACCCGAACACGGTGCTGAAGGCGTACCGGGAGCTGGAGATCGAGGGTCTGGTCGGCGGCCGACCCGGGGTGGGGACGTTCGTCCAGCGCACCCTGGCCGGCGCATCCCTGCCCAACCAGGCCGAGCTGCGCGACGACCTGGTCGCCTGGTTGCACCGGGCACAGGCCGCAGGCCTCACGGCCGAGGACGTCATCGCCCTGGTGGAGACCACGCTGCGCGCCACCCTCGCGGACGACGCCCCACAGAAGGAGCCCGCGTGAGCAAGCGCTACGAGCGAGAGAGCAAGCACAGCGACGAGGGATCGCGCCGCCACTTGGTGGCGGCGCAGCCGGATCGAGAGGACAGAGGATGGACATGGTCTTAGAGGCAGACCGCCTGGGCAAGCGGTACGGCAGCACCTGGGCGTTGCGAGACTGCTCGCTGCACCTGCCGGCTGGCCGGATCGCCGCGCTGGTCGGGCCGAACGGCGCGGGCAAGAGCACGCTGCTGCACCTGGCCGTCGGCCTGCTCAAGCCCGACGCGGGCGCGGTGCGGGTGTTCGGCAGGTCGCCATACGGTGACACGGAGGGCCTGGCCGACATCGGTTTCGTCGCCCAGGACACCCCGCTGTACCGGGACTTCACCGCAGCGGAGTTGGTCATTGCCGGCGGCAAACTCAACAAGCGGTGGGACGCGGCGCTGGCCCGCACCCGGTTGGCTCAGCTCGGCATTCCGCCGGACCGCCCGGTCGGCAAGCTCTCCGGCGGGCAACGGGCCCAGGTGGCGCTGGCGCTCGCGCTGGCCAAGCAACCCCGGCTGCTGCTGCTCGACGAGCCGGTCGCCAGCCTCGACCCCCTCGCCCGGCGGGAGTTCCTCCAGTCGCTGATGGGCAGCGTCGCGGAGTCAGGCACCACCGTCCTGCTCTCCTCGCACCTGCTGGCCGATCTGGAGCGCATCTGCGACTACCTGATCGTCCTCAACGCCTCCCAGGTGCAGCTCACCGGCGCGGTCGACGACCTGGTCGCCGAGCACCGCCAGTTGATCGGTCCTCGGCACGACGGCGGCGCTATCGGGGGCGTCGCCGCCGTGATCCGGGCCAGCCACACCGACCGACAGTCCACCCTGCTGGTCCGTACCGACGGACCGGTCACCGATCCCGCCTGGACGGTGCGCGAGGTCAGCCTGGAGGACGTCGTCCTGGCCTACCTCGCCGATGGCACCACGCAGACCAGTCACACCGAGTGGGGAGTGCCGGCATGATCTGGCTGACCTGGCGACAACACCGCAAGCAGGCGTTCTACACCCTGCTGGGGTTCGCGGCGCTCGCCGCCCTACTGGTGCCCATCGGTCTGTCGATGCGGAACACCTTCGCCGACCTGGGGCTGGCGGACTGCATCCGCCCGATCACCCTCAGTGAGGCCGCCATGCAGACCTGCGACGCGGGTTTCCGCCGGTTCAGCGATCAGTACGACAGCCTGAACCTGGTAGCGGTACTGCTGATCACCCTGCCGGTGCTGGTCGGCCTGTTCTGGGGCGCCCCGCTGGTCGCCCGGGAGGTGGAGCAGGGCACCCACCGCTTCGTGTGGACCCAGGGCGTCGGCCGGACCCGTTGGGCCCTGGTGAAGTTCGGGCTGGTCGGCACGGCCGCAGTGCTCCTCGCGGCGTGCTACGGGCTGGGCATGTCGTGGTGGGTGGAGCCGCTCACCCAGGCCGCGCACGAGGGCCGGCTCGGCATGATCGTCTTCGATCTGCAGGGCGTCGTCCCGATCGGGTACACCATCTTCGCCGTGGCGCTGGGCGTCTTTGCCGGCACCGTCTGGAAGCGGATGCTGCCGGCCATGGGCATCACCCTGGCCGGGTTCATCGGCGTGCGGGCGGCGGTGGAGATCCTGGCCCGGCCGCACTACCAGCCCGCCCGCACCCAGACTTTCCCGATCGAGGGGGACGGGATACCGGAGTTGAGCCGGGGTGACTGGGTCCTCTCCATGGGCATCCGGAACGCCGACGGGACGATGGTCGCGGAGAACGCCCGGATCCAGTGCCCACCGGGCGGCAGAGGGCCGGACGGTCGGGTCTGCGGCGCCGAGCTGGGCCTCGACCCGGGCGCGTACAACTGGCAGCTGTACCAGCCGGCGGACCGGTTCTGGCTGTTCCAGGGCATCGAGACGGGCATCTTCGTCGCCCTCGCTGTGCTCCTGCTCTACTTCGCCGTCCGCCGGGTGCGTCGGATCGCGTAGGTCGACGACGGGTGCTCGTCGGGGTGCGGGGGCCTCGGCGAGCACCCGTCAGCGCAGGCCCTCGACGGTCAGCGTGAGCCAGGAGGCGAGATCGTGCAGCTCGTCATGCACGGCCCGGGTCACCTCCGGGGTGAAGGGCACGTCCTCGTGGATGGCGTGCACGGTGAGCACGCCGCGCCGGCGGTCGGCTGTGGCGTCGACCTTTCCGACCAGCCGGTCGCCGTGCAGGATCGGCAACGCGAAGTAGCCCCACCGTCGGCTCGCCTTGGGCTTGTACATCTCCAGCACGTACTCGTACTCGAAGAGGTCCGCGAGGCGCGCCCGGTCGTGCACCAGCCGGTCGAACGGCGACAACAGCGCCGTGCGCCCGGTGAAGGGCTGCCCGAGCGCGGCCGGATCCACCCGCCACTCCCCCGCGACACCTTCGATAACCGCTGGCTCACCGGCGTCGCCGACCTCGGCCGGCTCGCCGGGAACGACCACCGCCTTCTCCCGAGCGATGCCCAGCGCCCTCAGTCGACGCTCGTTGCGGACTCGATGCGCCTCTTTCAGCGCAACGACGGGCATGCCGGCCGGGTAGACCCGCTCGGCAACGTCCCACCACCGCTGTCGGCCCTGACGGCCGGCGATCGCGACTTCGCCGCGCAGGAGAAGGAACTCCAGCATCTGGGTGACGTTGCGGTTGTTGGTCCAGCCGGACGAGGGCCACGGCACAGCGCACGTGTCGGGGATGTCGCGGGACAGCAGTGGCCCGGAGCGGCCGAGCAGGTCGAGCACGTCACGACGGAACGAGTCGTTGGCGTGCAGCCATTTCCGCTCCCGCTCGTGGGTGGGCCAGGCGGCCATCGCCGCGAGATAGAGCCCCAGATCGTCCATCGGTCGCACCATCGCCTGGTGCTCGAAGAGCGTCCGATCCTGCTCGATCGCCTGCCGCAACTGCGACGGCTGGTACGACGAGCCGAGCCGGCTCCAGCAGACGAGGTCCGCGCTGGGGGCGACGGCGGCCGTCGGGTCGATCTGCAGCAGCGTCAGCTGACGCACCACCGTGAGCAGGTCGGCCGGGCGGGTGTCGGCCAGCAGTTGGGCCCGGACGGCGATCCGTCGTGCCTGCGCGCGATCGAGTTGGTGGGGAACCACGCCGCCGAGCCTAACGGCGACGACCGACATCACCCTTCTGCCAACCACCGGCCGGGCCGGGCCACCGGGGGACGTCACGGCGTTGTGTCGGTGCTCCCCGACGGCCGGCTCCGGCTGCACGAAACCTGGTCGCGGGAGTACCTGCCAGGCGGCGGCTACGCGGGCTCGGCGGTCCCGACCTGGCCCGCGACGCCGACGTTGAGCGGGTCGGCCAGGAGTTTGTCGAAAGCCAACTCGGCGGCGCCGATCAGGACGGCGTCGCGGCCGAGTGCCGCTGCGCGCAGCCGCAGGTGCTCGCGGGAGGCTGGTAATGGCATGCTGTCCAACCGCTTACGGACGACGTCCGCTCCGGCGGTGAAGATGTCGCGAAGCGATCCGCCGAACACCACGGCATCCGGATTGACCACGTTGACCAGGTTGGCAACGCCGAAGCCGAGCCAGTCAGCAACCCGCTCGACCGCCGCCCGGGCGGTCGGGTCGCCGTCCGCCGCCGCGCGCAGCACCTCGGTCACCGCCGGGCGGTCGCCGGGATCCCGGCCCGCGTGCCGCAGCAACGCGGCTTCGCTGATCTCGGTCTCCCAGCAGCCACGCGAACCGCAGCCGCAGGGCAGGCCATTCGGGTTGACCACCATGTGGCCGACCTTGCCGCTGTGGCCCCGGTGGCCGATCATCAGGCGGCCACCCACGATGATGCCGGCGCTGATGCCCAGATCGCCGTGCAGGTAGATGACGTCGTCGATGCCCACCGCCACGCCCCGGACGTTCTCGGCCAGGCCGGCGATGTCGGCCAGGTCACCGGCCACGAAGCCGGGACCGCCGCTGAACTCCGCCTCGAGCGCGGAGCCGAGCGTCTCGTCGACGCTGGCGATCCGAATCCTGCCGTCCGGGTCACGAGTGGTGTCGGTGACCGCGACGGCACCGCCGACCAGCAGCGCGTCGGCGCCCACCGGCCGTTCCATGTCGCGGACCAGGTCGGCGAGCGGCCCGACGGCGTCGACCGCTGACATGCCACTGGGTCGGGTGACCTCACGCAGGTCGAGGATGCGCCCACCGAGACCGACCCGGGCGGCGCGGAGCCGGTCCGCGTCGATGCTCAGAGCGTGTGCGTAGACCCGGTCGGAGCGGGGACTGACCACCAGTGACGGGCGACCGGCGCGGCGGGCGGTGGTCGGTGCTTCCTCGGTGACCAGGCCGCTGGCGACCAGCTCAGCCGCGAGAGCGCCGATGGTGCTGCGGTTGAGACCGAGTCGGCTGGTCAGCTCGGCCCTGGAGGTCGGCCCGTTCAGGTGGACGTAGCGCAGTACCGCGCCGAGGTTCTGCCGCCGGATCTCCTCCTGGCTGGCGCCGGGGAGCGACGGCAGCGGGGATTCGGTGTTGCGGCCGACGCCGGCTGGCCTGGACCGGACGGGTATCGCCACGGTCAGACCTCCTTCCGGGTCGGGTGGTGTGGGGGTGCCAGGACGACGATGGGTCCCGGTAGAGGAGACCCGGGACCCATCGGCGTTGCTGCCTACCGTGCGGTGATTACTTGGTGAGCGGCGCGAGCTTCGGGTCGTTGGCGTACGCCTCAACCACGTTCGCCTTGGTGACGGCGACCGGCGGGAGCAGGAACGTGTCGACGACCTTGCTGCCGTTGTTGTAGGACTTGGTGTCGTTCACCTGCGGGGTGTTGCCGGCCTGGAGAGCCTTGACCATGTTGATGGTCTCCTTCACCAGGTTGCGGGTGTCCTTGTTGATCGTCATGTACTGCTCGCCAGCGACGATCGACTTGACCGACTCAACCTCGGAGTCCTGACCGGTGACGATCGGGGTCGGCTTGCCAGCACCCTTGACCGAGGTCAGGATCGCGCGGGCCAGCGTGTCGTTCGGGGAGAGGACGCCGTCCAGCTCCTTGCTGCCGTAGGTCGAGGTCAGCAGCTGGTCCATGCGGGCCTGCGCACCCTCGGCCTTCCAGCCCTGGATGGCGGTCTGCTTGACGTCCTTCTGACCCGAGGCGACGACCACGTCGCCCTTGTCGATCGCCGGCTTGAGCACGCTCATCGCGCCGTCGAAGAAGACACCGGCGTTGTTGTCGTCCGGCGAGCCGGAGAACAGCTCGATGTTGTACGGGCCGTTCGGCTTCTTGGCCTTCATGCCGTCCAGCAGGGCCTGGCCCTGGAGCTGGCCGACCTTGAAGTTGTCGAACGCGACGTAGTAGTCGAGGTCCGGCGCGTTGGTGATCAGCCGGTCGTAGGCGATGACCTTCACACCGGCCGCGTGGGCGGCCGCGACCTGGGTCGACAGCTGCGCGGCGTCGGTCGCGCCGATGACGATGACCTTGGCGCCCTTGGTCACCATGGAGGTGATCTGGGCCTGCTGGTCGGCGACCGTGGTCGACGCGCCCGCGTACTGCACGTTGCCCTCGAAGCCGGCCTCCTTGAGGCCGTTGGTGAACAGGTCACCGGCGAGGACCCAGTTCTCCGAGGTCTTGGCCGGGAGGGCCACGCCGATCAGCGAGTTCGCCGGGAAGCCCTTGGCGGCCTCGCCGCTGGTGCCGGAGTCGCCGTCACGGCCGGAGCCGCAGCCTGCGAGGGCCAGCATGGCGGCGGCGCTGACGGCGACCACCGACGTGCCGAAGAATTTACGCATGGTGAGGACTTGCCTTTCTGGAAATTAAAACGGGGTGGAGAGGTCGGTGACCGTCAGCCGGACACCGCTGCCTTGGCGGGCTCGCGCTCCGCGTCCGGCGGTGAGGCGGGTGCGGCGGAGTCGTCGCGGCGGAACGGCCGCATCAGACTTCCGATGATGGAGAACCGCCCCTGGCTCTTGTTGTAGACGTCGATCGCGACGGCCAGCAGCAGGACGAGGCCCTTGATGATCTGGACCTTGTCGGTGCCCACGCCTTGGAGCTGGAGGCCGTTGTTGAGCACGGCCATGACGAGACCACCGACGATCGATCCGCTGATGGTGCCGATACCACCGGCGACGGCAGCGCCACCGATGAAGACCGCGGCGATGGCGTCCAGCTCCCAGCCGTTGCCGTCCTGCGGTCCAGAGGCCGCCGAACGGGCCACGAAGATCATGCCGGCCAGCGCGGCCAGGACGGACATGTTCATCATGACGAAGAAGTTGACCCGCTTGAGCTTCACGCCGGACAGCTCAGCCGCCCGGGAGTTGCCGCCCACCGCGTAGATGTGCCGGCCGCCGGCCGTGTTGCGGGTGTAGAAGGAGTACGCGATGACCAGGACCAGCAGGATGATGCCGGAGATCGGGAAGCTGGTGCCGACGCGACCGCTGGCGAAGCGCAGCGAGGCGAAGGCGATGACCCCGACCATGATGGCCATCCGCAGGATCGAGACCCACATGGGCGCCGGGTCGGCGTCCATCGCCCGACGGGTGTTGCGGGCCTTGATCTCGCGCCACACCACCGCCACCGCGGCGACCAGACCGAGCAGCAGCGTCGCGTTGTTGTAGCCGGTGTTCGGACCGAACTCGGGCAGGAAGCCGGAGCCGATGTCCCGGAAGCCCTCTGGCACCGGAATGCTCTGCGCGTTGCCGATGAACTGGTTGCCACCGCGGAACAGCAGCATGCCGGCCAGGGTGACGATGAACGCCGGCACCCCGATGTAGGCCACCCAGAAGCCCTGCCAGGCGCCGATGATGGCACCGATCGCGAGGCCGAACAGGATGGCGACGGGCCAGGGCAGATTCCACTCGGTCATCGACTTGGCGACCAGGATGCCCGCGAAGGCGGCGACCGAGCCGACCGAGAGGTCGATGTGGCCGGCGACGATCACCATGAGCATGCCGATGGCCAGGATCAGGATGTACGAATTCTGCTGGAACAGCGCGATCAGGTTGTCCGACCGCAGGGTCAGCCCATCGGTCCAGATCTGGAAGATCAGGACGATCGCCACCAGAGTGAAGATCATTCCAAACTGGCGAGCGTTGGAGGTGGTTCCTCCGAACAGGTTCTTCTGAAGGTCCTTCAATCGGCTCATCGTGTGGCCATCTTCTTCGTCGAGGTCATCTGCTTCATGAGGTTTTCCGGGGTGGCGTCGGCCCGGGCGATCTCGCCCGTGATGGCGCCTTCGAACACGGTGTAGATGCGGTCGCAGAGCCCGATCAGCTCAGGCAGCTCCGAGGAGATGACGACGACGCCCTTCCCCTGGTCGGCGAGCCGCTGGATGATGCCGTAGATCTCGTACTTGGCACCCACATCGATGCCGCGCGTCGGCTCGTCGAGGATCAGCAGGTCCGGGTCGGTGAACATCCACTTCGCCAGGACGACCTTCTGCTGGTTGCCGCCGGAGAGCTTCGAGACGCCTTCGTCGACCGTCGGGGCCTTGGTCCGCAACTCCTTGCGGTACGCCTCAGCCGCCTGGTATTCCTCGACCTCGTTCAGGACGCCGTGGTGCCGGATCTTGGACAGCTTGGCGGCCACCGTCGACGTCTTGATGTCGTCGAGCAGGTTGAGGCCGATCGCCTTGCGGTCCTCGCTGACGTACGCGAGCCCGTTGTCGATCGCATCGGCGACCGACTTCAGGACGATCTCCTTGCCGTCCTTGATGATCGTGCCCGACTCGAACACTCCGTAGGAGCGGCCGAAGACACTCATCGCCAACTCCGTACGACCCGCGCCCATCAGCCCGGCGAAGCCGACGATCTCGCCGCGGCGCACCACGAAGCTCTCGTTCTTGCAGACCTGCCGTTCGGCGGAGATCGGGTGCCGCACGTTCCAGTCGCGGACCTCGAAGAAGACGTCACCGATCTTCGGGGTGTGGTCCGGGAACCGACTGCTCAGCTCACGGCCGACCATCCCGCGCACGATCCGGTCCTCGTCGACCCCGTCCGCCTTGACGTCGAGGGTCTCCACGGTCCGGCCGTCGCGCAGGATCGTGATCTGGTCGGCGATCGCCTCGATCTCGTTCAGCTTGTGCGAGATCATGATCGAGGTGATGCCCCGGGAGCGGAAACCGCGCAGCAGGTCCAACAGGTGCCGGGAGTCGGCCTCGTTGAGAGCTGCGGTCGGCTCGTCCAGGATGAGCAGCTTCACGTCCTTGGCGAACGCCTTGGCGATCTCCACGAGCTGCTGCTTGCCGACACCGATGTCCTTGATCAGGGTGTCCGGGTCCTCTTGCAGACCAACCCGGGCCATCAGGTCCAGCGCCATCCGGTTCGCGGCCTTCCAGTCGATCGCGCCCCGCTTGCGCGGTTCGTTGCCGAGGAAGATGTTCTCGGCGATCGACATACCTGGAATGAGCGCGAGCTCCTGGTGGATGATCACGATTCCGGCGTTCTCGCTCGCCCGGATGTCGGAGAACTTGCTCTCCGACCCCTGGTAGACGATCTGGCCGCTGTAGGTGCCGTGTGGGTAGACCCCGCTGAGCACCTTCATCAGCGTGGACTTGCCCGCACCGTTCTCGCCACAGATGGCATGGATCTCGCCGGCGCGAACCACCAGGTTGACGTCGGAGAGGGCCTTGACTCCGGGGAACTCCTTGGTGATGGAACGCATCTCAAGGAGGATCGGCACGTCGCTCATCGCTCGTACCACCTCGCCAACGTCATCGGTTGCCTCCGGAAGGTTGAACCTTCACTTGGTTTTGTTGTTGACGGCAACGTATTGCGGCCGGAGGGCCATCCGCAAGGCGAGGGCCTGTTGAAAATGTAACAATCCGGCAATATAGACGTCGCACAGTGTTCGCCTGTCACAGCCGCCCCCGCAGCCCCTCCGGGGACCCTAGCCCCCTCCTGACAACGTTGTCGAACGACGATAGCGCGTCGATCAATGCCGGTCGCTGGCGACCGGGCCCCGACCAGGCAAGATCCGCGACGGCCGGGCGAGCGGTGGCGCGGCGCGCGCTCGCCATCATCGAGTCACCTTGATCAGGCACGGGTTCCTGCACAGGGACCAGGACTCCCCGAGGACCCTCGACCGGCGGTGTGACCCACGCCTCTGCCCGACGGGCGGATCGACCAGAGTCGTCCCCTGCTTCCGGCACCAGGAGGCGGAGAACAGCCTCGGCGTCCCATACGTGCAGTTCGGGGTCCGCGCATCGCGGCGCGGACGCCACAGCAAGCGGTCAGTTCGGGTGCAGCACCGCCTTGATTAACCCGTTCTGCCGGCGGTCGGAGCTGCGGCACAGGTCCGGCGCGTCGGCGAGGGTGCCGTGGTGGGTCACGACAACGCTGGGCCGGGCGCGACCAGCGACGACCAGGTCGCGCAGCAGCACGATGTAGCGGCGGTCGCGGGTGCGACCGAACCGCACCGCGGTGCCTTTGCTGAACAACGTCCCCCACGTTGCGATCAGATCCTCATGGCCGTCCGCGCCGGGGCCGGGGTGCGGATCCCGGTCCGGGTAGACGCCGGCGACCGCGTTCGCGCCGGTGGGGTCGACCAGCCGAGCCGCGTCGGAGATGACCTGGCCCGGACGCTCCTGGTCGGGGCGCTCCCGGTCGCGGGCCTGAAACCCGACCGCTTCGAAGACCTTGTCGACTCCGCCCAGCTTCTCCTCGCCGAGCGCCAGCCCGGCACTGGGCCCGGTCGGCGCGGATCTGCTGGACCGGGTCGCCACGGCGAAAGTCGATCGGGACAGCACCGACCTCGCCGGCCTTGTCCAGCCGGGCGTCGACGCCGTCGCCCGGTTCACCGGGCACGGGTACGAGTCGGCGCGTCCCCGGTGTGAGCAATCTGGTTCGAGGGGGCACGCGGGACCGGCAGACCGGATCCTCCCTACTTACGACCGTCCGAGCCGCGACGAGACATGCAGGCCCCTGAAAGCCGAACCTGCGCATGCCTTTTGTCCGGCTTTTGCCGCGTTGGCCGATTCGGCACCACGATGATCGACACCATGTCGGCGATGTTGGGGCATCACCCCGCTTGGATACCCCCATGTCGGCGACCTGGAGTGGATCATCCCCCGGCGCATCGGGATCAAGGCCACTTCCCGCCCATTTAGGCCATTTGTCCGGTGACCTCACGAGGCTGCACCGCCCGGGTCAGCACCCGAACCCCGGCCAACGAGACTCCAACGCACGCCACCCGCCAGCCAACACCCCAAACCCGACCCGCGAGACCCCAACGCACGCGCCACCCGCGTCGGCCCACGGCACGCGCAGCAGGTCTGCCTGCGCACCTCGATAGGGGCCCATCCCGGCATAGCCGTACGCCGCGCCCGGCCCTTCATCCCGTGCCCGGAGACAGGTCGCCGAGAGCCCATCACACGCGTCCCGCAGAACAGGTGCGTGGGGATCACCACCCGGGTGCCCGGGCGGACGGTCTGCACAGCGCCGCCGACCTCCTGCACCACACCCAGCGGCTCGTGGCCGAGCACAAGCCCGGGGGCGGCGCTGGTCCGTCCGTCGTACATGTGCAGGTCGGTGCCGCACAGGGCGCGAGTGCGTCGGTTTCCGTCTCCACCGTCGCGTCGGGCACCTCCCGCACGGCGACGGTCCGGACACGTCCGCGTAGACGACGGCTCGCATGACGGAACAGCCGGTCTTCCCCCCGGATGCTCCGTCCATGCCCCCGCAGAAAGGCTCGCGGCCGGTGCTATCTTAGGATCCCTAAGTTTAATCCTAGTGAAACAAAGGATCGCTATGCCACGGCAGGGTCTGACGAGCGCCCGAGTCTCGGCCGCCGCAGCCGAACTGGCGGACTCGGTCGGTCTGTCGCGGTTGACCGTTGCGGCCGTCGCGCGGCACTTCGGCGTCTCGGACGCCGCGCTGTACGTGCACGTTCGCAGTCGCGACGCGTTGATCGAGCACGTCGCGGTCCGGGCTGCGGCCGCCTTCGCCGACGACCTGGCGATCGCCGTGGCTGGTCGAGCGGGCCACCAGGCTCTCGTCGGGTTCGCCGACGCCTGGCGCGCTTTCGCCGTCGCGCACCCCGGGCAGTACGCCGCTACACAGCTCCAGCTACCGCCCGAGGTCGGCACGAATTCGGCCGGACACCTGCGCATGATCGAGCTGAGCTACGCGATGCT
The DNA here is from genome assembly GCF_049841575.1 of Micromonospora sp. DT201. Taxonomy (NCBI): domain Bacteria; kingdom Bacillati; phylum Actinomycetota; class Actinomycetes; order Micromonosporales; family Micromonosporaceae; genus Micromonospora; species Micromonospora sp. DT201. The sequence goes on from NZ_JBNCKP010000014.1 coordinate 59,377, forward strand.
GCGCGGGTACGGGCTCGACGAGCCGGCTCTGACCGACGCGATCCGATTCGTCCGCAGCACATTCCACGGCTTCGCGAGTCTCGAGAACGCCGACGGGTTCGGCCATCCCCGCGCTGTCGACGCATCGTGGCACTCGATCCTCGACGCGATGCACACCACTCTGAGCAACTGGCCAACCGGAACACAGGAGCAGAAGTGAGCAGCCACGATCAGTACGTCAAGTCCGCCGACGGGACCCGCCTGGTGGTTCGACGCCTGGGTGCCGGCGACCCCGTCGTCCTCGTGCACGGCTCGGGTGGTGGGCTGCACTCCTGGGCCACCGTCGCGGAGCACCTCGCCAATGACTACGAGGTGTGGATGCCGGCCCGGCGCGGATACGGCCCCAGCGACGTCCCGTCCGGCCACAAGTCCTTCAAGGACGAGACCGCCGATCTCAGCGCGGTCATCGAGGCGGCACGCCAGCCCTCGGGCAAGACGGTCCATCTCGTCGGCGCGTCCTACGGAGCGACCCTGGCGTTGCACACCACCTTGGCTGATCCGCACGACATACGCTCGCTGGCCATCTTCGAGCCCCCGCTGTTCGCGGCCGGAGCGGAGATCGCACCCCTGCTCGACCGCTACCGTGCCGCCTTCGAGCGCGACGATGCCGAGGCGATGGCAGCGGCGTTGAACGACGTGACACGAGTTCCGGCGGAGATCGTCGCCGCGTTCGCTGCCGCAGCGGGCGACCGGACGCCCGACCCGGTCGAGGCACGGCGTTCGGCGATCGGCTGGCTGCACGATCTCGAGGCTCTCGCCGAGGACAGCACGGACATCGCCCGGTGGTCCTCGATCACCGTGCCGACCCTTCTGTTGGCCGGCGCTGACACGTGGGAGCCGATGCCCACGACGATGAACGCCCTCGCGACGACGATTCGGGCGGCGCGCCATGTCGTCTGGCCGGGCCAGTCGCACTTCGTGACCATGACGGCGCCCACCCTGGTCGTCGACGCTCTGCGACAGTTCTTCGCCGAGATCACGGGGTAGCCGGCGGCGGCCAGCACAAGGCCGGGTGGTCGCCGGCTGCCTGTTCGGCAACCTCGCCCTCGAACTCAGCAACCAGGCCGAGGAGATCCGCAGCCGGCTTCAGGAGATCCTCGAGAAGCAGATCAACCTCATCGAGCAGGTCGTCATCGAGGCGAAGGGAGGGGTCGGGACGGCCGCGGTCCGCACCGGACGTGCGTCCGTCACGCCTTCGGATGGGCCAGGATGTTGAGGACGTGGCCGCTCGGATCTCGGACGAAGAACCGTCGCACACCCCAAGGTTCGTCGGTCAGGTCGTGGACGATCTCGGCCCCGGCGTCGCGTGCCGCCCGGTAGCTCGCATCCACGTCGGCCACCTCGATCGAGACGACCGGAACGACGGGCGCGGTGGCGTCTTCGGTCAGGAGGCTCAGTTGCACCTCCGGCCGCTCGGGGTCAGCCAGCGTGACGATCCAGCCGAGGTCCATGACGGTCCGCAGGCCGAGGACGGTGGTGTAGAACGCGGTCGCCTCGGCCATCGAGGCGCTGTGCAGATCGGCGACTATGCGCTGCACGGCCACAACCACTCCTGCCAACTCCGCCGGCTAGCTGACCTGGGCCACCGGCGCCGAGCGGTGCTTGATCTCCTCCATGAACCGGAATCGAGCGGTGAGTTCGGCAATCGTCAGGCCGGCCCGCCACGCCGAGGCCACCTGGGCGACCTGCAGCAGGTCCATGACGTCGCCCCGGGCGAGGACTTCCCCCGAGACCCGAATATCGATCATGAAGTATCGGGCCTGCGATCCCAGACCCACGCAGATCACGCCCTGGTCGGAGTGCAGCTCGGCACAGGTGAACCGGCTTCGCCCCTGCTCGGGGGCGGTGACCTGGCCGAGATCGAGCCCGTGCCGGGCACCGGTTTCGATGAGCGCGGGGGCCAGACCACCCCGCTCGACCAGATCCGGGTAGAGGCGCACACCCAGCGCCGTCGACGCCTCGCTCATGACTGACTCCCACTTCCTTGTGACAGAGACCAGCAGCACGCAGGTTACGGGGAGGTTTCCTGCACGCCTCGTCATCCTGTCCCGCATGGACGTCCACGGCAATAGGAAATGTCGATTCGACCGCGATCGAGTAACACTCGGCCGCCGCGGCGGTGGCCGTGCAGGCTCCCCGATGGGTCGGCTCCGTCCATCCCGGAGACATGAATCGGAGGCGTCGATCCGAGGCATGGATCGGCGTCGTGCCGCGGTCGTGCCGTGACGGCCCGCCGCTCACCGGTCAACATCAGGGGCGTAACGGACGGTCGTCGCATTGGAAACACTCTTGACAGAAAGACATGATATCGACATGCTTCACTGAAGAGAGCGCTCTCCAAGTCCGGTACGAAGCCTCCGCCACCCATCGCTGAGGAGCCTCCCGTGTTCACAGCCCGCCCCAGCCTCCGCTTTCGCCCTCTCGTACTCATGGCGGTCGCCCTCGTCGCGACCACCGCGGCGCTCGTCGTCCCGGCGCAGCCCGACCCCGCCCAGGCCGCCATCGGCCCGATCACCTGGCAGGACGAGTTCAACTCGCCGGCCGGCACGCCCGTCGACCAGAACAAATGGCGGTTCGACATCGGCGGCAGCGGCTGGGGCAACAACGAGCGGCAGTACTACACGAACAGCACCAGCAACGCCGTCCACGACGGCCAGGGCAACCTCGTCATCACCGCCCGCCGGGACAACCCCGCCAACTACCAGTGCCACTACGGGCGCTGCGAGTACACATCGGCGCGGCTGCTGACGGCGGCCACCTTCACCCAGACGTACGGCCGATTCGAGGCCAACATCAAGATTCCGCGCGGTCAGGGCATCTGGCCGGCGTTCTGGATGCTCGGCACCGGCGGCGGCTGGCCCGACGCCGGCGAGATCGACGTCATGGAGAACATCGGCCGGGAGCCCAACACCGTTTACGGCACCGTGCACGGGCCCGGCTACTCCGGGGGCGGCGGCATCACCGGCAGCCGCACTCTCGGCGGGCCGCTCGCGGACGGCTTCCACACCTACCGCGTGGATTGGGAGCCGAACGCGATCACCTGGTATCTCGACGGGGTGCAGTACCACCGGGTCGATCCCGCGCGACTCGGCGGCAACCGTTGGGTGTTCGACCACCCCTTCTTCATGATCCTCAATGTGGCGGTCGGCGGGAACTGGCCCGGCTACCCGGACGGCTCCACGCAGTTCCCGCAGCAGATGCTCGTCAACTACGTCCGGGTGTCCAGCTACACCCCCGGTGGCGGCGACCCGGCTCCCGGCACCAGCCGGATCAGGGGTACGCAGAGCGGTCGCTGCATCGACATCCCCAGCGCCAACCCGGTCGAGGGCGCCAAGCTGCAGATCTGGGACTGCAACACCACCGCCGCCCAGGCGTGGACCTTCGCCTCCGACGGGACGGTCCGCGCGATGGGCAAGTGCATGGACCCCGCCTGGGCCGGCACCGCGAACGGCACCGAGGTCAACCTGGTCAGCTGCAACGGCAACACGGCGCAGCGCTTCACCCTCAACGCCTCCGGCGACCTGGTTAACCTCAACGCCAACAAATGCGTGGACGTACGGGAAGCCAACCCCAACAACGGCGGCAAGCTGCACCTGTGGGACTGCGTGGGCGCTGCCAACCAGAAGTGGACCCGCGTCTGACGACGCCGACACGAGCGGGGTGGGCCGTCCGAGAACAGCTTCGGGCGGCCCACCGCCAGGCCTGGCCCTTATGCGAGCCGGGATTCCGCCGATGGCGCGGGGACCAGCATCACGCCCGCTATGTTCTGGTTTATCCAAATCAGGCATCTCCGGGAGTGAGCTCATGTCGCACCACCTCGACACCCCCCTCGCCGCACAGGGCGGTCAGCTCTACATCGACGACCTGTACGTCTTCAACGGCGACCGCGCCACGGTGTTCGTCATGGACGTCAACAGCTCGGTGACCAAGGCCGACATCAAACGCGGCTTCCACGCCGAGGCGCGCTACGAGATCAAGATTCACTTCAACGGCGCGGACATGGAGGGGCTGACCTACCGATTCGCCTTCGGCGAGCCGGACGGCGACGGCAAGCAGACCCTCCAGTTGTACGAGCTCGCCGGAGCGGATGCCCGCGACGACGCCGCGATGGGCACTCCCATCGCCGAGGGGCACACCGGCGAGGTCTCGACCGGCGGCAACGTCCGCGTCTGGGCCGGACGGATCACCGACCCGTTCTTCATCGACCTCGACGAACTCGCCACCATCAACGGCGCGGTCAAGAACGGTTCACGGGTGGACCGCTCAGCGTGGCGAGTCGACCAGGCCAAGAACAGCTTCGCCGGCACGACCGTCGAGTCGATCGTCCTCGAGGTCTCCCATGATGAGCCGCTGCTGCGTGACGGCACCGAGATCGGCGTCTGGTGCCGCACGATGCTGGCCACCGACGCCGGCGGATGGCGCCAGATCAACCGTGCTGGCCACCCGATGATGTGGCCGATCTTCTGGCCCCACGACACCGACTTCTCCGACCCCGCCAACTTCCGGCACCCCAGCAAGGACCTCAGCGAGGACGGCGAGGAGATCGCCACCGCCGTCGCAGGCGTCGTCGCCGCCAACGGCACCGCCCCCGACCCGCAGGCGTACGGCTGGAGCGTCGCCCGGCAGCTCTACCCCGATCTGCTGTCCTACAAGGTCGGCACGGCCGCCAACTACGGCTTCGCGATCCGCAACGGCCGCGCCCTGGCCGACAACGCACCCGAGGTGATGTTCTCCCTGGTGCTCAACACCGGCACCACATCCGGCCTCACCTCGGACGCCACAAAGGCCGCCCGCGCCGCCAGCTTCCCGTACGTGGTGCCGGCCTGAGAGGTCACCCACGCGGTCCACGCCGCGAACTCGCGACCCTCCCCGAAGGTCGGAGAACGCCCCATTTATCCGGTAACAGCCCGTTCGCCCGCATAGTCTTCTCAATGCATCCCATGGGGGATTTCCAGGACGAAGGAGACTTGATGCGCAGGAAACTTCTCGCCGCCGGCCTGGCCGGTGTCGCCGCGGCCGCCGCCCTCGCCGGGCCAGCCGCTGCGGACACGACGGGCGACACGATCGTGACCCTCACCGTCAACGCCGCCGGTGGCCTCTCGATCACGGTGCCCGCGACGGCGAACATCGGCAACGGCGTCGAGGGCACGACCGTCTCCGGCCAACTGGGTCCGGTCACCGTGCTGGACCAGCGGGGATCGCTCACCCCGAACTGGACCGCCAGCGTCGTCTCGACCGACTTCGTCACCGGCGGCGGCAGCTCCGGAGAGACGATCCCGAACATCAACGTCCTGTACTGGTCGGGTCCCGCGACCGGAACGGCCGGCACCGGCACCTTCACGCCGGGTCAACCGACCGCAGCCCAGGCGGTGATCATCAATGCCCCGAAGGTCGCCTTCACCAAGACGGGTGGCACCGGCAACAACTTCGCGAGCTGGAACCCCACGCTGCAGGTGAACATTCCGGATGGAACCGTCGAGGGCGTCTACACCGGGACGGTGACACATTCGGTGGTCTGAGCCGCTCGGCCGGCTGGTGCTGCTGGCCTCGGTCGCTCTCGTAGCGTTCGGGGCGTCGGCGGCACCAGCCGTTGCCGCGCGGGAGCAGCGGTACGAGCCGGGGGACGATCCTGCCGCGATCAACCTCCAGCTGTTGGACATCCCCGCCAAACGGGCCGAGGATCCGCGCGCCCGGGTCTACATCATCGACCATCTCAAGCCGGGCGCGATGATCAGCCGGCGGGTGGAGGTGCGCAACGACTCCCCCGAGTCGCAGAAGATCGAGCTCTACGCCGGGGCCGCGTCGGTCGAGAACAGCGCCTTCACCATTCCCGATGGCCGCACAGGCAACGAGCTCAGCGGCTGGATCAAGCTGAAGACGCCCGCCGTCGAACTCGCCCCGGGCGAGCGGGAGACGGTCGCGGTGGACATCACCGTTCCCAAGACCGCGTCCAAGGGCGAGCGGTACGCCGCCATCTGGGCGCAGGTGACCAGCGGGACGAAGAAGAGCGGCAATGTCGTGCAGGTGCACCGGGTGGGCATCCGCGTCTACCTGGACATCGGTCCGGGCGGCGAGCCACCGACGGACTTCCGCATCGGCGACCTGGGCGCCGAGCGCGGAGTCGGCGAGTTCCCCGTGGTCACCGCGAACGTCACCAACACCGGCGAACGGGCTCTGGACATGACCGGACGCCTGACGTTGAACAAGGGAGCGGTCCAGGCCGGGCCGTTCAAGGTCACCAACGGCGTGACGATCCTGCCGGGCCAGAGCGGTAAGGTCCGCATCGAGGTCAACCAATCCCTGCCCGCTGGCGTCTGGGACGTACAGGTGCTCCTCGCCAGTGGGCTGGTGGAACGGAAGGCGGAGGGGCGGATCACTTTGCCCGTCGCGGCGCCGATGGCGGTGGAGAAGTCCCCGAAAGCGGTCTGGCTCGCCTACGCGACAGGCATCGCGGCACTGCTGGTGCTGGTCGTGGTGGTCGGCTGGCATCTCGCCCGTCGACAACGGACACGTCTCACGTCCGGTCGCCGGCTGGGCTGACGCGGACTGACCTCGTCGGCGGTGCCGAGGAGGTCAGTCCGCGGGAAGCTGTCAGCCCTCGATGTCGCGGGGGTCGCGGCTGCGCGGGTAGGTGTTCTTCTCCCCGATCGCGCCGTCCTGCTTCTTGACCACGTGCTCGACGCCACGGTCGGCGGCCATCTCGCGGCCCTGGGCCTGCGCGTCGGCCTTCACGTCATGCGTGCTGCTGGCCCGCTCGTTGCCCTCGGCCTTGTTCTTCCACTGCCCGTCCTCGTGGTATGTGTCGACGTCACCCTTGACCATGGCTGGCTCCTCCCTGCGTCTGAACTGTCTCCCAGATCAGTGCCCCGAGCCGCTCCGGGCAAACCGCCGTCCTCAGGAGCCAGCCGGGCAGTTGTTGCTCACCCGCCGGAGGATCTGTTCGCGTTCGTCAGTGGTGATGCCCGACGGCGTACCGTCGAAGTGGGTCTCGACCTTGTCCCAGCCGCGCCGCTGCTCGTAGTGCAGATGCGGTGCGCCGGAGTTGCCAGTGCTGCCGAGTAGCCCGATCTGGTCACCCTGGGCGACCTTCTGACCGACCTCGACCAGCGGTGGTTCGAGCATGTGCAGGTACTGCGTCTCCCACTTGCCACCGTGGTCGATCTTCACCCAGTAACCGCCGCCGCGTCCCCTTGGGCCTTCCGGGTTCTCCGGGGTACGGCCACCCAGCGACCCATTGATGCCCGCCTCGGTGACCGTGCCGGCATACGACGCGAGCACGGGCCGGCCCCACGCCTCGCCCTCGGTGGGGAACAGGTCGACGTCGTAGTCGTCGTGGCCGGGGTAGGTGCTGAGTTGCCACGTCTCGCCGCAGGCGACCGGCATCTGGAAGTGCGGGCGCGGCCCCGCCGGCCGCAGCATCGGCACGACGACCACGGCGATGCCGAGGACGGCCGCCGCCGCGACGAGCGCGATGAGGACGCGGGCGGCGCGGCTCCGGGCGCGGCGATGGGAGCGGGCTCTGCTCGGGCGGCCGGTCGTCACCGGGCCGAGCATGACAGATACCGGCAACGCCTCGGCCCTGGGTCGGGCACCACCCGGTTGACATTGCAGTCGCATCGCGAAGGCGCTATGGTTGGTTGCAATACAGACGTATTGCAAACGGACCCCGATGCACGTGATCGCGTTGTCCGAGGCGACCGCCGGCATGATCGACCTGGTCGGCGGTACGGCCGCCGGGTTGGGCGAGTTGATCCGGCGAGGCGAACGGGTGCCCATCACCGTCCACTGACTCTCCGCCCTCCTACTCGAAGAGGACGACCATGACCGACACGAAGGCAACGACCAGGGCGCGAGTGGGCCCGCTGCTGCGGCGCGCCGCCGAGGCCGAGGCCGCGATGTGGCGCAGCCTGTACGTGTGGGCGCTGCGCAGGCCACTGCCGCTGAGCCCAGGCGACGAGCCGTTCGGCTACCTCGGCGTGGTCAAACCGATCCTCGGCATCTTCATCGGCCTGTCGATCGTGGAGATCCCGATCTTCGATGTCGTCGTCACCCACGTGGTGCCATGGCGGCCTGCCCGCTGGATCGTGCTCGGCCTCGGCATCTGGGGTCTGCTCTGGATGATCGGGCTCTTCGCCAGCATGACGATCCACCCACACATCGTGGGTGACCGAGGGCTGCGAGTGCGCCTCAGCTCGGGCATCGACATCTGGATCCCGTGGACCGACGTCGAAGCGCTGCGCAAGCGGTACCGCTCACTGCCATCGAGCAAATCGGTGCAGGTCGAGCAGGAGGGCGACCGTCGGGTGGTGTCCGTCGCGGTTGGCAGCCAGACCAGCATCGACGTCGTGCTCCGCCGACCGCTGACCTTCGACCTTCCCAGAGGTAATTCCGCGCCGACGGACGAGCTGCGAATTTATGCCGACGACCCGGACGGCCTCCTGCGCAGCGCTCGCGGCACTCCCGTGAGCAACACCGTCAGCCGGTAGCCACCGCCGCTGGGCGAGGTGTCCGGGCCGCTCACTGTGAAACGATCGAGGCCATGCCCAAGAAGGTCGATCACCAGGAACGACGCACCCTCATCGCGGACGCGTTGATGCGGGTCGCCGCCGATCAGGGCCTGGAGGCCGTCAGCCTCCGTCACGTGGCGGCCGAGGCCGGTGTGTCAGCCGGAATGGTCCAGCACTACTTCCGCACCAAGGACGAGATGATGGCGTTCGCGTTGAGCGTGGTGCGTGAACGCAGCCAGATCAGGGTCACCGAGGCGGTGGCGCGGCTGGGCGTGGACCCGGCGCCCCGGTTGCTGCTGCGTACGATGATCGCGGCGCTGTTGCCCCTCGACGAGGGGACCCGCGACGACGGGCGCGTGGCGCTCGCGTTCCTCGCCTACACGGCGGTGCGTCCAGCCGCCGCGCCCAGCCTCCGCGAGGGCACCAGACAGTTCACCGAGTTCATCGCCAGCGTCCTGCCCGACGGCCACGGTGACGCCGCCGCAGCCGGCCTGCTGGCGCTGATGGAAGGGCTCGGTGTCTACCTCCTGGGCGGGCAGTACACCGCCGAGCAGGCGCTGGGCGCGCTGGACGCCCACCTCGACCTGATCTTCGCCTGATTCCGCCGCAGCCGGGCGTTGGCCCCGGACGCGGCAGATCGAAGGGGATTGTGCGGCTCGCACTCACCGTGGCAGTCTGCGGATCGTCGATGCTCAGGAAGGGCGGTGGGACATGCTGAGCATGCACAGGGCGTCAGTGGGCTACGGCAACGCGCCGGCCGTCCTCCGGGAGATCTCGCTGACGGTACGGCCGGGACGGGTCCTGGCGTTGACCGGGTCGTCGGGCGCGGGCAAGACGACGCTGATCAACGCGATGGCGGGGCTGTTGCGGCCACAGCAGGGCACGGTGACCGTGGAGGGGCAGCCGCTCCGCGATCGTGATCACGCGGTGGAGCAGCGGATCGTGCTCATCCCGCAGGACAACGGCCTGGCCCCGATCCTCACCGCGGCCGAGAATCTGCAGGTGGCGCTCGTGGCCGACGGCGTGACACCGCCGGAGGCCCGTCGGCAGACCGCCGCGATGTTGGATCTGCTGGGCCTTGCCGGCCAGGCCGACCAACTCGTCGAGGAGTTGTCCGGTGGCCAACAGCAGCGTACGGCGATTGCTCGCGGTCTGGCCCTGCGCGGCGGTGTGCTGCTGGCCGACGAGGTGACGAGCGAGTTGGACGCGGGCAATCGGCAGCGGGTGCTGGACCTGCTGCACGACGAGGCGCTGCGGGGCGCAGCCGTCGTGTTCGCCACCCACGACCCGGAGGTGGCCGCCGCCTGCGAAGCCGAGGTGCACCTCGTCGAGGGGCGGGCGGAGATTATCCGCGACTGAGGCCGCCGGTAACCGGCAGGTCTCGGTCCACCCGGACGGGGCGGCGGGCGGTCGGTCGGGTCGATACCCTCGGCGTCAATGCTGACCGTCATCTGGGGTGCGATCGCGGCCCGTCGAGCACAGGCGTTGGCGGTGCTCCTGCTCGCGGTGCTCGCCAGCGCCGCCGCGGCGGCCGCACCGAGCTACGTCGCCGCAGCCGGGCAGGCGCTGGCCCGGTATGAGATGTCCAATGCGGAGCCCAACGAGCTTCGCATCCGGCTCACCGAGGGCACCGAATATCCGGGGATGCCCAGTGATCCGACCCGCACCGTGTTCACCGAAACCGTCAAGCGACTCACGCCGGCCGGGTTCGACATCGTCCTGGGCGCTCAGACCGGTGGCGTCGCCACCGGCCGAGCCGGCAACGTGACCTCCAGCCTGATCTTCCGAGCGCAGGTGTGTGAACGGGTCGCCGTGGTCGGCGCCTGCCCCCGGACCACCTCGAGGGACCAGCCCCCCGAGGTCATGGTCAGCACGCACACCGCAGCGCGGCTCGGTGTCGCCGTCGGCGATCAGTTCACCTTCGCCGCGGTGCCGATGCGGGTGACAGGCATCTACCGACCGCTGGACGTGACCGATCCGTTCTGGCTCGATGGGGAACTCATCCGGCCAGCCACCGCAGGTTCGGCCGGCACGTCGATCCCGGGCAGCGCCGCGGATGCCATCTTCACCGCCGAGGCCGCTCCCCTGCCCGATGACGATGCCATCCTGCATCGGTCGACGGCCGACCTCTACGTCACCGAGAAGCTGCTGGACAGCCGGCCCATGCCGGAGCTGCGGGCCGCGGTCATGAAGGCGCAGCGGGACGGCAACCGCGAGGGCTACGGGGCCGGCACCACCGCGACCAGCCTGTTCGATCGCATCGAGCGGCAACGCGGGCAACTGGCCGACGGCGTCACACTGGGCGCCGGGCTGCTCGTGCTGCTCTGCTGGTTGGTGCTGTTCGTCGCGGTCGGTTCGGCGGCGGACCAACGGCGACCGGAGCAGGGTCTGCTCCTGCTCCGTGGGGTGCAACGCCGACGACTGTGGGCGCTGGCGATCGGCGAACACGCCGTACCCGCTTTGGTCGCGATCCCCCTCGGCTGCCTGGGTGGCGTCGCCGCTGCCACACTGCTCGCCGCGCACACCCTCCCGGCCCGCGCCGACGTCACGCTGGACGCCAACGTTGTCGCCTTCGCCGCCATCGGCGCGGCCGGCGCGCTCGCCGCGGTGCTGCTGGCCCAGGCTCGGATGTTGTCCGCGCCGGTCATCGACCTGCTGCGTCGGGTGCCGGCTCGGGTACGGGGATGGCGGGCAACAATCGGTGACGTCGTGGCGGTGTCCATCGCGGTAGCTGCCGTGGTGCAGTTGCGCTCCGGCGGGTCGCCCAGCGGGCTGGCCCTCGTGGCACCGGTCGCCGGGGCGCTCGCCGCGGCGGTGTTGCTGGCACGGGTCGCGATGCTGGCCGGCGCCGCGGTGGGTGCGGCGCTGCTGGCGCGGGGCCGCACCGCGGTCGGCCTCGCCCTGGTGCAGGTGGCCCGGCAACCACGGTTCCGGCCACTGATCGCGCTGCTCACTGTCGCTGTCGCCATGCTCGCCTTCACGGCGTCGATGAACGAGCTCGCCTCGGCCGCCTACAGCGATCGGGCGGTCGTGGAGGTCGGCGCGGCGCGCGTGGTCGAGGTCGACGCGACGTCCCGTTCACACCTGTTGACGGCCGTGCGGAAGGCCGATCCCGAGGGTCGCTTCGCGATGGCCGCGGTCGTGACGAATAGGCTCCCCGACGGCGGCGCACCGGTGCTCGCCGTGGACTCCGCCCGGCTGGCGGCGGTGGCCGCGCCGCATCCATCGTACGGAGTGTCCTTCGCGGACATCACACGTGCCATCCGCCCCGCTCCACCCGGGGAGCCGGTGCGGCTACGGGGGCGACAGCTCACCGTCGTCATGTCGGCCAACTTCGACGCCAAGGCCTCCAGCGGATATCAGTTGCAACTCGCAGTGACCGTCTCCAGCGCCAATGGCACCCGGGTGGTCGTCGCACGCCCGGGCATCCGGCCGGGGCGCAACGAGTACGTCGTTCAGGTGCCCGAGTGCGTACCGCAGTGCCGCCTGGTCAAGATGGACGTCGTCGCCCAGGCGAGGTGGCAGAACTTGGTTGTCCACTTCGAGGAGCTGCGCAGCGGCGATGGCTCCGCCGACACGGTGGTGCTGACCGGTACGCAGTTCGCCGATCTGAAGCGGTGGCGAGGCTCGAGGAGTGACTCGGAGTTCAGCGCCACGGGCGGTGCGTCCCCAGCGCTGTCCCTTCAGATGATGGAGGGGGGTCCGCTGACGGCCGGCATCAGTGTTGCCGACTCACCGCTCCCGCTGCCCGTCTACCTGACCCGGTCGGTGGGGACGCCGCTCGGCGGGGCTCATCCGCACGAAGGCGTCGACGGGTCACCGACAAAGGCCCGGGTTGAGGGCGTGGCCGACGCTCTGCCGCAGCTCGGTGGCGCCGGCCTGATCGTCGACCTGGAATACGCTGATCGAATCGCGGTCTCCGGCCAGAGCGGCACCAAGGAGGTGTGGCTCGCCGCGACCGCGCCCGCCGACGTCCTCGACCGGCTTCGCGCCCAGGGTCTGGCGATCGTCGGTGAGCGGACGATCACCGGAGTTCGCCAGGACTTCGATCGACAGGCACCGGCGTTGGCGCTGCGCTTCAACCTGTTCGCCGCGCTGGCCGGGGTACTGATCGGGGCGGCCGGCCTCATCGCGATGGCGGCGGCCGAGCAGCGTACCCGGGTGACCATGTTGGTGGCGCTGCGTCGGCAGGGGTTGCCACCACGCGCCGTCCGCGGCGGCTACGGGTTACCGGTCGCGGTCGCCGCCGTGTCGGGCGGTCTCGTCACCCTGGTGATCTGGCTGCTCACCCGAAGCGGGCAACGGCTGTTCAGTGACGGCCGCTCCCCGGTCCCGATACCCGAATGGCCGGACATCGACCGTCTGTTGGTGTTCGCGGTGCCCACTGTCGCGCTGTTCGCCCTCACCGCGGTCGTGCTCGGTCGGGTCATCGCCGCCTCGGTACGCCGTCGGAGCGGACGATGACCGTCGAGCCGCCGGAACGGCCGACGACCGCCGAGCCGCCGGCCGGGGGTGTGGCGGTCACCTGCCACCGGCTCATCCACATCTACCCCACCGGCACCGGCGACGTCGTCGCGCTCTCCGGCGTGGACCTGCACATCTCGCCGGGCGAGATGCTGGCGCTGGTGGGGCCGTCCGGCTCGGGAAAGTCCACCCTGGTGGCGATCCTCGGCGGGCTCCTGCAACCGTCCGCCGGCCGCGTGCACGTGGGCGACCACGAGCTGTCCCGGCTCTCGTCCAAGGGCCTGGCGGCCCTGCGCGGGGCCACCGTCGGCACGGTGCTCCAGGGCGCCGAACGCAACCTGCTGCCGTACGTGTCGCTGTCGCGCAACGTCTGGTTGGCGCAGCGACCCGCGGCGCGCATCGCCGGGCGTCGGCTCGACCCACCGGAGGCGATCCTGGAACTCGTCGGCCTCGGCGGTCACGGCGCTCGGCGGGCGGGCGACCTGACTCCGGGGCAGCGTCAGCGGGCTGCTCTGGCACAGGGGCTCGCGGCCGGGCCCGGGCTGCTCCTGGTCGACGAGCCCACCAGCCAGCTCGACGCGTCCGGTCGCGACGAGGTGCTCGCGGCGCTGGCCACCGTCAACGCCCAGCGGGGCACCACAGTGGTCGTGGTGACCCACGACGGTGAGGTCGGTGCCCGGCTGGGTCGCGCTGTCACCATCCGGGACGGCCGGGTCGGGGCCGAGGGGCGCGACGGCCGGGACTTCGCCGTGGTGGCCGGCGATGGCACGATCCAGTTGCCACCCGAGACGTTCGCGGCCTTCCCGGCCGGCACGTTGTTCGAGGTCGAGCACGTCGACCAGGCGGTCACTCTGCGCGCCGCGGCGAGCCCGTCGTCGTCCGGGGACGAAGCGGCGTCGGGGGAGATCCGCCGCACCGGCTGAACGACCGGGCCCCGGGCCACGTCCCCTACTCGGAACGCGGCCCGGAAGACCCGATCCGCTCAGCCTGCCGCCGTGCTGCTCCGCGCCTTGAGCCGGCGCAGTTCGTCAGCGGACATCAGCCAGGTGGAGTTCGTCGCCCCGAGGCCGAGGATGACCTGGTCGAAGGCGTTCCCGTCGTTGTCGTCGGTGTAGCACAGGCTCACCTCTCCCCAGGGAGAAGTCGCGACGGCCAGATGTTCCTGCCGACCCGTCGTGGTCTGGCTCAGCGCCTGGGCCGCCAGCCGGCCGGTGGAGGTGCCGTCCGGGTTGAGGCCACGCGCCCAGACGTCCGGGTTGGTGCCCGATTCCGTCCAGCCCACCACGATGTTGTCCTGGTCGTCGATGCCGACGCCGGGGGCGACGGCTCCGGTCCCGGTGGAGACCTGGACCTCGTCGTGTCGGGCGGTGCCGGTGGAGGTGAACGATCGCGCCCAGACACCCCGGGTGCCGCTGTGGTCGGACTCCCACCCGACGGTGAAGTCCCCGGCGAAGTTCGTCGCCACCGAGGCCCGCTGCTGCTGCCCGCCGCTCTGCGCGTTGGCCGTCCGCCGGGACAGCACCACCGCGCCGTTGGACCGGGCCAGCCGGGTCAACCCGATGTTGTACGAGCCGTTCGCGTCGGCGTCCTCGTCCCAGACCACCAGCGCCTCGCCGGCGGCGGACACCGCCACGTCGGGGCGGTGGTGCGTCCCCGTCGTCTGCGAGGCCGTCACCTCGTACGCCTTGGTGGTGGCGGCAGTGAAGCCGGCGGCCTTGACGGTGGCGGGTGCGGTCCCCTGCACGTCTTCCCAGACCACGGTGAAGCCAACGCCGCCGGTGGTCGGCGCGCCGTCCGGGTCGAGGGCCACCTTCGGCCAGATCTGCTGCCCGGCGTCGCTGGCGTTGGCCTGCCCCGAGCCGAGCACCGTGCCGCTCGGCGAGACCACCCGGTACTGGATGTTGTAGACGCCGTTGCCGTCGCCGTCGGCGGCCCAGACCACCACGGCGTTGCCCCGGTCGTCGAGCCCCACATCGGGGCTGATGTGTCGCCAGGCGGCTCCGCTGGTGCCCCCGCCGGACAGTTTGAGCTCGTACGCGGGTGTGCCGTCGCGGAACAGCCGTAGATAGATCTCGCTGTGGGTGTCGTTCTCGGGGGCTGTGCTGTCCCGGTCGTCCTCCCACACCACCGCGACCTGACCGTTGCGGTTCATGGCGATGGAGGGCAGATCCTGGTCACCGGTGGCAACGCTGTTCGCGGTGGTCCAGGTGATCGCCTCGGCGGTGACGGCGATCGGGGCCGGTACGACGTTCGGCACCAGGAGGGACGCGGCGAGCAGCGATGTGAGTGCGGTCATGGTGGTTCTCCTTCTACCCGGCCTGCAGGCCGGGCTGGCCGTCGAGGATGACGAACGAGCGCACCGTGGACGCCGCGGCCCCGTGCTCGGTCACCGTGTTCACCGCGCGGAAGTCCGCGCGGACCTGGCTGCGGCTGATCGTGGTACGGACGTAGCCGCGTCGGTCCGAGTAGAACTTCAGGTGCGGGTTGGCCGCCGCGTTCGGGACCGTGGTGCTGCCGCTGCCGTTACCGGTCGAGGTGATCGAAGTGCACACCAGTTCGGTGCCGATGGTGGCCGACGACGGGTTGGCGTAGTCGGCCTTGAGGTCGTTGGCCCAGGACCGGTGCACGTCGCCGGTGAGCACCAGGGGGTTGCGCACCCCGCGCTGCTGCCAGCCGGTCTGGATCCGGCTGCGGGAGGCCCGGTAGCCGTCCCAGGCGTCCATGCTCGCCGCACCGCTCGCGTCAAGCTGCTGGGCGAAGAAGACCTGCTGGCCGAGGATGTCCCAGGTGCCGTAGCGCTGAGCCAGCCCGTCGAGCAGCCACGCCTCCTGGGTCGCGCCGGTCAGCGATCGGAAGGCCAGGTCCGCGTCCGCGCAGACCTTCCAGCCGTCACCGCAGGCCTGGTCGTCGCGGAACTGCCGGGTGTCGAGCATGTGGAAGGTCGCGAGTTGTCCCCACCGGACGCGGCGGTACAGCGGGATGCTGTTGCCGCTCGGCGCGGAGGCTGGCCGCAGTGGCATGTTCTCGTAGTAGGCCCGGTACGCGGCGGTGCGGCGGGCGGTCCACTGGGCCGCGGTCAGCGTCGGGCTGCTGTCGTTGCGGACCATGTTGGCGTAATTGTTCTCCACCTCGTGGTCGTCCGGCACCACCAGCCAGGGTGCCGCCGCATGTGCTGCCTGCAGGTCCGGGTCCGACTTGTAGAGCGCGTACCGGCGGCGGTAGTCGGCCAGCGACACGATCTCGGCGCCGACGTGCTGCCGCACCACGGAGCTGCCGACGCCACCTTCGTAGATGTAGTCCCCGAGGTGCAGGATCAGCCCGGGGTTCTCCTCGGCCATCCGCCGGTACGCGGTGTAGTAGCCGGCCTCGTAGTGGGCGCAGGAGGCGAAGGCCATCACCAGGTCGCGGCCGAAGGTGCCGGGTGCCGGCGCGGTCCGCGTCCGACCGACCGGGGAGATCTGGCCCTGGGCCCGGAATCGGTAGTAGTAATCGGAGTCGGCGGCGAGCCCACCCGCGATCGCGTGCACGGAGTGCGCGTCGGCGTAGCGGGCGACCACCGAGCCCGAGGCGACCAGTGCCGTGAACCGGTCGGTGGTGGACACCTGCCACTCCACGGTCACGTCGGCGTTGGCCATGCCGCCCTGCCCGTCGGCGTTGAGCGGCGACGGTGCCAGCCGGGTCCACAGGACCACGCTGTCGGGTGCCGGATCACCGGACGCGACACCGAGCTTGAAGGGGTACGGCAGCGCGGCGCGGGCACCCTGTCGGGGTGTTACCGCGACACCGGCGGCCGCGAGTCCACTGAGGACGAAAATGCGACGACTCAGCCTTGTCATGGTCAATAGCCTTGAGAACGTCGATGAACGGCGATGGGTGCGGCGTGTAATCCCACATGACGGAAGGCTGTCCGCACCAAGGCAGTCAGGTGTCCTGGCCGCCCCGCGACCGCCGTCAGCCGAGCGGTGCCGGGGACTCCGCGCCGGGGATGGTCAGCTTCGGCGTACCGGAGCCGTCGGCCGGGACGCTCCAGACGTCGGGTTGGCCGTCGTCCTGGCGTCTCGTGTAGGCGAGTGTCCCACCGTCCAGCCAGGCGGCCTGGTCGTCCACGCTGCTGGTCTCGGCCGTCGCGGTGACCCGCATGGTCGCCAGGTCAAGGACCGACAGTCGCCAGCCCTTCGCCGGGTCGGCGTCGATCGCCTCCTTGAAGGCGACCCGGGTGCCGTCCGGTGACAGCGACGGGCACTCGACGTTCTCCTTCAGCGTCTCGACCGTACGGGCGGCGACGTCGCCCCGGACGAGGTACCTCGTGGCCCCGGTCGACATGGTTGCGTAGAAGTGGTTGTCGTCGGCGGTGAAGGTGACGCCCCAGAAGTTGACGTCGGGGCTGCGGTAGCTCCGGCCGTCCCGGGTGATCGCGAACTCTTCGAGCGAACTCACCGTGGCGCCGGTGGTGGTGTCGAGGATCCCGGTGCGGGTGGAGAAGCCGCTGGAGGTGTAGGAGTCGCCACCGACGAACGTGGTCCAGGAGACCATCCGGCCGGAGGCCGAGACCCGGGCCCGGTTCGGCAGGCCCGGCACGCTGACCGCCCGCGTCTGGCGCAGCGCCGCGTCGAGCACGACGACCTGGTACGACCAGGCGGTCTCCGGTTTGAGGCAGACACCAATGCCGGCCGCGGCGTACACCCGCAGGCATTCCAGGCCGGAGACGGTGCGGGGCCCGGCGGGGTCGGCCGCGGCGACCGTGGAGACGTGCCGGTCCGTGATCGCCAGCAGGCGGGCGCCGGGTTCCAGGGTGACCGCCTGGTCGCCGGTGGCGGATGGCGGCGTTCGGGCCGGTTCTGCGGCCGTGGCGGCGTAGCCGGCCGCCACGCTGCCCAGCAGGACCGCCGAGGCGGCAACCACGCCGAGCTTCGCTCGGGTCGACAACACGGTCATCGGGGTACTTTCTGGGTGACGAGACGGGATGGGGAGGCCAGCAGGAGCAGGGTGACGACGAGGACGCCGGCGACGGCGACGGCCGCCGCCCGGATCGCGTTCCCCGGCCCCCACGCCTGCCAGGCAAGACCGAACAGGACCGAGGAGACGAGGTACGCCAGGGCCTGCCCGGTCTGCACCAGCGCGATTCCGGTGGTCCGCAGCCGAGTGGGCAGCACCGGGCCGGCGAGCGCGATGAGTACGCCGTCGGTGGCCGCGTAGAACGCGCCGTACAGCGCCAGGGTCAGCGCGATCAGCGGCCAACCGTCGACCGGGCCAGCCAGCAGCAGGTACGCCGCACCGAGGGCCGAGTAACCGCCGATCACCACCGGCAGCCGGCCGATCCGGTCGGCGAGCACGCCGAACGGGGCGGCGAGCAGCAGGTAGGCCAGGCTGGTCCCCACCGCGAGCAGCGGAAACCAGTGCAGGTCGAGGTCCGCACGGCGCTGCAGCAGCAGGTAGACGAAGCCGTCGCCGATGGTGGCCAGCCCGAGCAGGGCCGCGGCCAGCACGATCCGGCGGGTCGGCCGGCTGCGCAGCAGGCCAAACGCCTCGCGCACGGAGACCTTCGGGTCGTCCGGGCCGTCCGTCGGCTCACCGGGCGGGCGCTCACGGACGAAGAGCACGAGTACGACGACGGCCAGGGCGGCGACGCAGAAGCTGGTGACGAAGACCGCGTCGTACGACTCTCCGACGACCAGCAGGACCGCGAACGCGGCGAGCGGCCCGAGGAACGCGCCGACGCTGTCCATCGCCCGGTGTACGCCGAACGCCCGGCCCAGGGCCTCCGGTGGCGTGGAGAGCGTGATCAGCGCATCCCGTGGCGCACTGCGTACGCCCTTGCCGAGCCGGTCGACGGCGATGACGGCGCCGATCGCCGGCACCGACCGACCGGCGAGCAGCAGGCCGAGTTTCGCGACCGCCGAGAGCGTGTAACCGATGCCGGCGATCAGCTTGCGCCGCCGGAACCGGTCCGCGGCGTAACCGCCGACGACCCGCAGTAGCGCTGTCGCCCCAGTGTGGACTCCGTCGAGCACACCGAAGGCCACCGGGCTGAGCTGTAGGCCCAACACCAGATAGAGCGGCAGGACGGCGGCCACCATCTCGGCGGAGATGTCAGTGATCAAACTGACTGTGCCGAGTGCCACGACGTTGCCACTGACCATCGCGAACCGTCGGCGGTGCGGCCCGGCTTCGGGCGGGTCGGTAACCGGTCGGGAGACGGTCGACAGGTACACGAGCATCTCCTCGGATCGACGGTTGCCGGTCAGCCATCGTCCGTACTTATCGGAGAGCACACAACGGACCGCACGTGGCAGCCAGGCGTGGCACGGGTGAACTCACCTCGAACATCGAGATATTCGCCTGCCCGGACGCACTGTTCATCCGTCCGTCGTCCGCCGTCCCATCGACCTTCCTATATTCCTTGCGCTCTACACCCGCAGAAGAGGAGTCCTGGATGCACATTCGATTTCCGCGTCCGTCGGTGACGATGGGGTCGGTCGTGGTGCTCGTCGCCGCCACCGCCGCCGTCGTCGTGAGTGGCGGTGGCGCGGCGTCGGCGGCGAGCGTGACGTTCACGCCGGTCGCCGACACCTACGTCCAGAGCGACACGGCGTCCACCAACTACGGCACGTCCACCCAGGTCGTGGTCGACAACTCGCCCGTGCGGCGTTCGTTCCTGCGCTTCACGGTGAGCGGTGTCAGCGGCACGGTGACCAGTGCCAAGCTGCGACTGCGCACGATCAGCGGCAACAGCGGCAGCGACGCCGGTGGCACGTTCCGGCGGATGTCCAACACGACCTGGTCGGAGACCGGCACCACCTGGAACAACCAGCCGGCGATCGACGGGGCCACCCTCGGCACGATCGGCGCGGTCAGCGGCAACAGCTGGTACGAGGTCGACGTCACGGCGGCCGTCACCGGCAACGGCACGTACAGCTTCGGAGCGAGCTCCGCCAGCGGCGACGGCGCCTACTACGACACGCGCGAGAGCGGTGCCGACGCCCCGCAGTTGGTGGTCGCGACGGGGACGACGACACCTCCGGAGTCCGGGGACCCGGTGTTCGTCGGCGCCGGTGACATCGCCGACTCGGGCTCCGGCGACAGCGCCACGGCGACGCTGCTCGACAGCATCCCGGGGACGGTCTTCACCACCGGCGACAACGTCTACGACAGCGGCACCGCGTCGCAGTTCAACAGCTATTACGAGCCCACCTGGGGTCGGCACAAGTCGCGTACCCGTCCGTCCCCGGGCAACCACGACTACAACACGTCGGGGGCGACCGGCTACTACAACTACTTCGGTACGTCCGCCGGCCCGAGCGGCCGCGGCTACTACTCGTTCGACCTCGGCAACTGGCACATCGTGTCGTTGAACTCGAACATCAGCATGTCGGCCGGCTCGACGCAGGAACAGTGGCTGCGTGCGGACCTGGCCGCCAGCAGCAAGCCGTGCACGCTGGCGTACTGGCACCACCCGCTGTTCACGTCCAGCTCCAACCACGCGCCGTCGACGTCGACGCGTCCGCTGTACCAGGCGCTCTACGACTACAACGCCGACGTCGTGGTGTGGGGGCACAACCACGTGTACGAGCGGTTCGCTCCGATGAACCCGGCCGGCGGCGCCGACGCCAGCCGGGGCCTGCGCAGCTTCGTCGCCGGGATGGGCGGTGCGGGTCACTACGGCTTCGGCACCATCCAGCCCAACAGCGAGGCGCGCAACAGCTCCGCGTGGGGGGTACTGAAGTTCACCCTGCACTCCGGCAGCTACGACTGGCGGTTCATGCCGGTGGCCGGGCAGACCTACAACGACAGCGGCACCGGCAACTGCCACTGACCGCGTGATCCCGCTGCGCCGTGCACGGCGCAGCGGGATCGTGCGCGGCGCTCCCTGACGGGGCCAGGGTGTGTCCGGTTCCCTGTAGAGCTGCCCCAGATATGGGGCAGCTCTACAGGGGCGCCGAGAGGTGCGCGACCCTGCGGGGTGGCTCGGGCATCGGCGCAGAAACCCTCGGTCGGTGCAGTCCCGAACGCCGACGCAGGGGCGGAGGTGGGCGCACTGCGGCCTATCGACGCGTGGCCCCCGCCCGCAGAGGCGGGCAGGGGCCACGGTCGTGCCGTTACGACGTCAGCGGGCCGTGCCCGCGCGGCGCTTGTTGTAGACGTCGAAGGCAACCGCGACGAGCAGGACGAGACCCTTCACCACCGACTGCGTCGACTGGTCGACGCCCATCAGCTGCATGCCGTTGCTCATCACCGCCATGATCAGACCGCCGACCATCGCGCCCACCACGGTGCCCACACCACCGGTGACCGCCGCGCCGCCGATGAAGGCCGCGGCGATCGCGTCCAGCTCGAACATGTTGCCGGCCGCAGGCTGGGCGCCGTTCGACCGCGAGGAGTAGATGACGCCCGCCACTGCCGCCAGGAAGCCCATGTTGACGAACATCCAGAAGTTGACGGTGCGGACCTTCACCCCGGACAGCGCCGCCGCGGACAGGTTGCCGCCGATCGCGTAGACCTGACGACCGAACACGGTACGCCGGGTGAGCAGGCCGTAGACCAGCACGAGGACCGCCAGGATGATCAGCACGATCGGCAGACCACGGGCGTGCGCCAACTGCCACGCGAAGTACATGATGACCGCGCCGACCAACACGACCCGGGCGACGAACAGCGGGAACGACTCGACCGGCTGCTGGTAGCGGATGCGCGCGACGCGGGTGCGGAAGCCACTCACCGCGTACCCGGCCACGGCGATGGCGCCGATCAGCAACGTGAAGGCGTCAAAGCCCTGCCCGCCGAGCAGCCCGTTCAGGAAGCCCGCCGCGACCCGCTGGTATTCCGACGGGAACGGCGACAGCGAGATGTTGTCGAGCACCCGCAGGGTGAGGCCCCGGAACAGCAGCATTCCGGCCAGGGTCACGATGAAGGCCGGGATGCCGGCGTACGCCACCCAGAACCCGTGCCATGCGCCGACCACGATGCCGACGGCCAGTGCGGCCAGGACGCCCACCCACCAGGGATGGTCCTGCTGGATCACCAGGACTGCGGACACCGCTCCGGTCAGCGCGACGACCGATCCGACCGACAGGTCGATGTGGCCACCGATGATCAGGATGACCATGCCGATCGCGAGCACCAGGATGTACGAGTACTGAAGGACGATGTTGGTGATGTTGCCAGGGCTCAACAACACCCCGTCGGTCATGATCGCGAAGAGCGCGACGATGACGACCAGGGCGACGTAGATTCCGCTCTGCCGCAGGTTGTTCAACACCAGCGCCCGCAGGTCGCTCGTCCCGCTGTGCAGGGCTGCGGCAGGTGTGCTTTCCGAGGGCGTCGGGCGCTCCGTCGAGGGGGTCTTGATGCTGGTCACGCGACGAGCTCCTTGTCCTTTGTCATCAGCTCCATGAGGCTCTCCTGAGTCGCCTCAGCCACCGGCATCTCACCGGTGATCCGGCCGGCGGCGAGGGTGTAGATGCGGTCGCACATCCCGAGCAACTCCGGCAACTCGGAGGAGATGACGATGACCGCCTTGCCGGCGGCCACCAGCCGGTTGATGATCGTGTAAATCTCGTACTTGGCGCCGACGTCGATGCCCCGGGTGGGTTCGTCCAGGATCAGCACATCCGGGTCGGTGAACAGCCACTTCGACAGCACGACCTTCTGCTGGTTACCGCCGGAGAGCTTGCCGACCACCGCCATGACGCTGGGCGTCCTGATGTTCATCTCCCGCCGGCTCGTCTCGGCGACCTTGATCTCCTCGTTGCCGTTCACCCAGCCCAGCCGGGCCAGTCGGTCCAACGCGGCGGCGGAGACGTTGCGGCGGACGTCGTCGATGAGGTTGAGGCCGTACCTCTTGCGGTCCTCGGTGACGTAGGCGATGCCGTTGTCGATCGCCTCCGCGACGGTGCGCGCCTGCACCTCCCGCCCGCGAACGAAGAGCCGGCCCTGGATGTCGCGCCCGTAGGACCGACCGAACACGCTCATCGCCAGTTCGGTGCGACCCGCACCCATCAGACCCGCGATGCCGACGACCTCGCCAGCGCGGACGGACACGGAGACGTCCTCGACGACCATCCGGTCCTGGATCGGGTGCCGCACCGTCCAGTCCTCGATCCGGAGGACCTCCTCGCCGGGCGACGACTCACGGTCGGGGTAGAAGCTGTCCAGGTCCCGCCCGACCATGCCGCGAATGATCCGTTGCTGAGACACCTCGTCGGATTTCATGTCGAGGGTCTCCACCGTGCGCCCGTCGCGAATGACGGTCGTCGAGTCGGCGATGGCGGTGATCTCGTTGAGCTTGTGCGAGATCATGATGCAGGTGATGCCCTGGTCCCTGAGTGCCCGCAGCAGATCGAGCAGGTGCGCCGAGTCGATGTCGTTGAGGGCGGCGGTCGGCTCGTCCAGGATGAGCAGACGCACCTTCTTCGACAGCGCCTTGGCGATCTCCACCAGTTGCTGCTTGCCGACGCCGAGCTGGATGACCGGGGTGACAGGGTTTTCGTGCAGCCCGACGGACGCCAGCAGCTTGGCCGCTTCGGCGTTGGCCAGGTTCCAGTCGATGAGCCCGAGGCGGTTACGCCGCTCGGTGCCGAGGAAGATGTTCTCCGCTATCGACAGGTACGGCACCAGGGCGAGCTCCTGGTGGATGATGACGATGCCGTTCGCCTCGCTGTCCCGGATGCCACGGAACTGCATCGGCTTGCCGTCGAAGAGGATCTCTCCGTCGTACGAGCCGGACGGGTGGACGCCGGACAGCACCTTCATCAGGGTGGACTTGCCGGCGCCGTTCTCCCCACAGATAGCGTGGATCTCGCCTCGGCGAACCGCGAGGGTGACGTCCTCCAGCGCGGTCACGCCGGGGAACGTCTTGGTGATGCGACGCATCTCGAGGATGGTGTCGTCCATGGTCACTGTCCTCCGTCAGGTCTGGACGCGGTACGCCAAACGCGTCGGGCCCGGCGGTGACCGCCGGGCCCGACGAATGAGTTACTTCTTGGCCTGGCCGGCGGCGACCTCTTCCGCCGTCCAGTAGCCGGAGTCGATCAGCGTTGCCTTGATGTCGTCCTTGTAGACGGTCGCGAACGGCAGCAGGTACGCCGGGACGACCTTGACGCCGTTGTCGTACGTCTTCGTGTCGTTGGCCTGCGGCTGCTTCTTCTGCAGGAACGCCTCGGCGGCGTTCACGGCCTGGTCGGCCAGCAGGCGGGTGTCCTTGAAGACCGTGGAGCCCTGCACGCCGTCGTTGATCAGCTTGATCGAGGCGATCTCGGCGTCTTGGCCGGTCACGACCGGGAGCTTCTTCGCGCCGCTGCCGTAGCCGGCGTTCTGCAGGGCGGTGATGATGCCGCGGGAGATGCCGTCGTACGGCGACAGCACCCCGTCGACCTTCGAGCCGTCGTTGTAGCTGGAGGTGAGCAGGTTCTCCATGCGCTTCTGCGCGGTCTCCTGCTGCCACCGCAGGATGGCCGCCTGCTCGGGGGTGGTCTGCTTGGACTTCACGATCAGCGTGCCATTGTCGATGAACGGCTTCAACGTGTCCATCGCGCCGCCGTAGAAGTACTGGGTGTTGTTGTCGTCGAGCGACCCAGCGAAGATCTCGATGTTCAGCGGCCCCTTGGCCGTGCCCTTCGAGCCATCCTTGTTCAGCAGACCGAGACCGACGAGCAGCGCGGTGCCCTGGGCGACGCCGACCTTGTAGTTGTCGAAGCTGACGTAGAAGTCGACGTCCTTGCTGCCGCGGATCAGTCGGTCGTAGGAGATGACCGGGATCTTCGCGGCTGCGGCGGCCTGCAGCTGGCTGTTGAGCGCCGTGCCGTCGATCGCGGCGATGATCAGGACGTCAGCGCCCTGCGTGATCATCTGGTCGACCTGCTGCGACTGGGTGGGAATGTCGTCGCCGGCGTACTGGAGGTCGACCTTGTAGCCCTTCGCCTCGAGCTTCGACTTCACCGCGTTGCCGTCGGCGATCCACCGCTCCGAGACCTGGGTCGGCATCGAGACGCCAATGGTCAGGTCTCCAGGCTTGTCGCCACTCTTGTCGCCACCGCTTCCCGCACCGCCGCCACTGCACGCCGCCATACTCAGCGCTAGCACCGCGCCGCCGAGAGCAACCAGGAATTTCCTGCCCACGGACTTCTCCTCTCTGGACTCCCCCACCGAGCGCAGGGGCCAACTATCATCTTTCGGGTAGTGTTAGCGCTCACATAGGGCACGTCAACACTTGATCCGAAATACCGGTGTCACGGTCTCGTAACGGAGGCGCCCGGACGGGCGAGGCCAGCGGTCGGACCGGCCCTGACCTGGGGATCGCGGCGGCGACCCCCGATGGTGCGGACGGCCGGCCGGCAGGCGGCCGACCGGGCAGAACCTCCGGCTGACGCGACGGTGCCCGCGGACGACGGGCGTCGTCCGCGGGCACCAACACTGCGCCGGATCAGGTGGGCCGCCGCGACCCGGTCGGTCGGCGGACCCGATCGGCTACCGCTGCGACCACCGCTGGTTCGCCGCTGCGGTGCAGGTCCAGAGGAGCACCGTGGTGCCGTTGGCCGTGCCGTTGTTGTTGACGTCCAGGCAGAGCCCGGACTGTACGCCACTGATCGTGCCGTTGGAGTTGATGGTCCACCGCTGGTTTGCCCCGCCGTTGCAGTCCCAGATCTGCGCCCGAGAGCCGGCCGTGGCGTTGAGGGGCGCGTCCAGGCACTTGCCGAGCGACTGGAGGGTCTGACCGTTGAGGGTCCAGCGCTGGTTGGCGGCCCCGCTGCAGTCCCAGATCACCGGCTGGGTGCCGTTTGTGGTGTTGCTCGCCGGGACGTCAAGGCAGCGGCCGGAGGCGGCGCTGGCGAACGCGCCCGACGTCGTCGGCGGCGGTGTCGTCGTGCCGCCACCGCTGACCCGGAACACCACCGTGCCGTGGGCCGGAACGCTGGCACTGATGGCTCCGCTGCTGGAGCTGGTGGCACCGGACCAGGCGTCCACCAGCGTGAACGAGGTCCCGGACTTGCCGACGGCGGCGGCCGTGGTCGAGATCGTCGTCGTCGAGGCACCCTGGTTGAACAGGGCGACGGCGACGTCACCGTTGGCGAGCCGCTTGGCGAGCACCCGACGCGTGCCGTCGAACGACACCTGCGTTCCCTGCAGCCCGAGCGAATCCTGGTTGATCGCGATCAGGTTGCTGTTCTTGAGGATGGTCTGGGTGGCGGAGTCCATGTTGCGCACGTCGTTGCCGGCGATCAGCGGCGATGCCATGATCGCCCACATCGCGAAGTGGCTGCGCATCTCCGTGTCGTTCATCCCGCCCCGGCCGATCTCCATCATGTCCGGGTCGTTGAAGCCGCCCGGCCTCGCGTACGACGCCAGCGGCACGGTCACGTTGATGATGTTCTGGATGCCCATCGGGTAACCGTTGGTCTGACCGGTGTTCCACGCGTTGGTGATGTCCTCGGTGGTACGCCACATGTTGGCCACGTCGCCCCAGTTGCGCTGGGGGCCGGTCTTGGCGTGGATGCTGTTCGAGTTGATGCTGTAGACGATCGGTCGGCCGGTGGCTGCCAACGCGTCACGCATCCGGGCGAAGGTGGTGACCTGTTCGTCGATGCTGCCTTCCGGCGAGCACCAGTCGTACTTGAGGAAGTCGACACCCCAGGCGGCGAACTGACGGGCGTCCTGCGCCTCATGCCCTCGACTGCCGGTCGCGCCCGGGTAGGCACCGAAGTACTGGGCGCAGGTCTTGTCGACCGGCACCTGATAGAGGCCGAACTTCAGGCCCCGGGCGTGCAGGTAGTCGCCGAGCGCCTTCATCCCGCTGGGGAACCGACCCGGGTCCCCCTGGATGTTGCCGGAGCTGTCCCGGTTCGGGTTGAACCAGCAGTCGTCGACCACGACGTACTGGTAACCCAGGTCCCGCATCCCGCTGCTGACGATCGCATCCGCGGTCTGCCGGATCAGCCCCTCGTTGATGTTGCAGCCGAACGAGTTCCACGAATTCCAACCCATCGGGGGAGTGCGTGCCACCCCGTTCTCCAGTGCCTGCGCCGCCGGGGCGCGCAGGCCGACCAGGGTGCCAGCGAGCAGCAGTCCGGCCGCCAGTACGCTCCCCCAACGACGACCTCGGGTGTTGCGGTTCATCGAGCCTCCTTGTCGGTGGCGCCCGCCGTGACTACGATCTGGCTGGTCGCCCGATAGCTGTACACCAATTCTTGTTAGCGTTAACAGTGACGGGCATCATGTTACGGCGACATTTCATGAGGTTCAATACCTTGCGGTGATCGCATCGCAGACTGTCGATCCACATCGTCTCGGATCGATTGAAGCGCGTCTTATCAACCGCGCAGGACAGTGCATTGCGGCAGAGTGATGCCGGCGCCGGTGATATCGACTGCGTGCACCGGGAGAGCGGCGGCGACGCTGACGCGGCTGTCACCCAGCCCAGCCCAGCCCAGCCCTACGCCAGGCGGCCTCTGGTTGGCCCGGCCGTCAGCGAGGCGGTGGAGCGACGCTCTCGCGGGCGACCAGGGCGGGAGCGATGGTCTGCCGCAACGCCCCGCCGGTGCCCGACTCGATCTGGGTCAGCAGCATCTGCAGGCTCGCCCGCGCCACCGCGTCGAAGTCCGGACGGACGGTGGTCAGTGGCGGGATGAAGTACGCCGCCTCCGGCACGTCGTCGAAGCCGACCACGCTGATCTCGTCCGGCACCCGCCGGCCGAACTCGTGCAACGCCCGCAGCACGCCCAGCGCAAGATGGTCGTTGGCGGTGAAGACCGCCGTGACCTCTGGCATCCGCGCCAACATCTGCCCCGCCCGGTAACCCGAGGCGGCGGACCAGTCCCCCAGCATCAGCGGCGGTGGGTCCAGCCCGGCCGCCAGCAGTGCCGCCCGCCAGCCGTCGATCCGGCCGACGCTGTCGAACCAGTCGGACGGCCCCGAGACGTGCCAGACGGTGCGGTGCCCCGCGTCGAGCAGATGCTGGGTCGCCGCCCGGGCACCTGCCTCCTGGTCAACTGTCACCAACGGCACCGGCCGAGTCGGGTCGCCGTCGACCGTGACCAGCGGGACATCCTGGGGAAGGTGTTCCAGCGCCTCACCCGCCGACTCCACAGGTGCGATGACCACGATGCCAGCGACCCGGTGCGACAGGTGCCGCTCAACCGCGGCCGAGATGGAGCGGTGGTCCAGGTTTCGCACGCTGCCGACACTGACCGCGAAACCCTCTTCCGCGGCGGTCTGCTCCAACGCGGCCAACAGCGATGCCGGACCGTAGAGCGTCGTGTTCTGCGCGACCACGCCGATGACCTGTGATCGGCCGGTCACCAGGGCGCGCGCCGCACCGTTCGGGCGGTAGCCGAGCTCGGCGATCGCCGCCCGCACCCGCAGCCGGGTCTGCTCACGAACGTTGGGGTGCCCGTTGAGCACGCGCGACACCGTCTGGTGGGAGACACCGGCCAGACGAGCGACGTCTGTCATCGCGGGACCGTGGACGGCCATTTCACTCTCCCCGCTACCACTCCGGCCCGCCGCCCGTCGATGTCGACTGGAGCGGCCCGGCCCGGTCCCCCTTGCTCAGCCACCACGCCGGTGCTGAATCCCAGGTGACCAGCGCTGGATCGCCGATAGTCTACGCCAGCAACGGCCCCGAACACGGTTCGGCTGTGCGGGACTGTGGAACTCGCCTAGGCAGCACATCGCCTGCCACACAACAAGTACGAAGCCACCCGGCGTGCTCTCACGTCCGCGAAGGCACGCCGGCCTGCCCTACGCTCCTGAACAGAGCGTGGAGCAGGCCGGCGAGGACAATGACGCGGTGGCGCGGACGCTACGTGCCGGGCGGGCTCTCGCTCGCCAACGCCACCGGTCAGACCGATCGCTGTGTGACTGGCGTCACGGAGTCGTCAGATCGAACCGGCGCACCGTGACCGCACCGCCGAGCGACTGGGTCGCGTGGTTGAAGATGGCGAACCGGTAGCCCATGAAGAACTGCCAGTTGTTCGCCAAGGTCAGGGCGTTGCCGAACGAGGTGAAATTGACCCCGTCCGTGCTGTACGAGAAGCGAGCCTGCCGGCCGGACCCGGGTCTGATGTCGGCGTTGGCGCGCAACCAGATCCGGCCACCGGAGACGGCGGTGCTGGCCACCTCGCTGCCGGTGCTTGTGGTGTTCCAGCTGCCGTCCATCGTCAGACCGTTCTGCATGACCAGACGCGTGGACCCGTTGTCGCGTCGGACCCCGATCCAGGCCGACGAGTTGCGCAGCACCGCCAGGCCGGTGCGGTCACCGTCGCGCATGGTGGAGTAGTCCAACTCGATGGTGGCGGTCGAGGTGGGGCCCTGGATCCGGTGGGTCAGCGTGTTGCGCGCCTTGTACAGGTCCCCGGTGACGGTGGCGGTCTGCAGGCTCAGCCCGTTGTTGACCGACCACTTGCTGTTGTCGGGGTTGTGGTTCCACTCCCACTGCGGGCCGAGAGTGGTGCCGGCGAACGTGTCGGTGCCGGTGAGCGGCTTGACCGCTCGGGGCGGCGCGGGCAGGTTCGGCTTCGGGTACGAGCCGCCCCACGCACCGTTGACCGTCTGCAGCACGGGCCAGCCGTCGCCGGTCCAGGTGATCGGGGCCATGGCCGGCATCCGACCACCGGGGTACGCGTCGACGAAGGCCATGTAGTACCAGTCGCCGTTCTGGGTCTGCACCAGCCCACCCTGGTGCGGCACACCGCCACCAGAGATCGGGCCGGGCAGGTTGAGCAGCACCTGGCGCTGCTCGTACGGGCCGAACGGACCATTTGTCGACTTCAGCACGTACTGGCCGTTGGCCGGGCGGGTGAGCCAGATGTAGTAGGCGCCGTTGCGCTTGTAGAAGCGCGCGCCCTCCAGCGTCCCGATGCTCGACGGCGTGGTGTAGACCTGCTGGGCGCGAACCTGGGACTTCCCGTCGGCAGACAGCTGGGCAACGCTGATGGTGCCGTTGCCGTACGCCACGTACATGGTGTCGTTGTCGTCGATCAGCATCCCGGCGTCGTAGTAACAGTTGGGGATGGTGGTGTGCTTGCTCCACGTGCCGTCGACGGCCGATGCGGTGTAGATGTGGGTCTGCGCGAAGTCGATGCACCCGGCCCAGTAGTACGTCCTGTTGCTCGGCCGGTAGTTCAGCGTCGACGCCCAGATCCCGTCGACGTACGCGTTGCCGCCGCTCATGTCGTATTTCGAGCCGAAGTCGAGCCGGGGCACGGAGTGACCGGCGAACTCCCAGTTGACCAGGTCGTACGAGCGCAGGACCGGCGCGCCCGGCGAGTAGTGCATGGTGGACGCCGACATGTAGTAGGCGTTGTCCACCCGGATGATGTCGACGTCGGCGAAGTCCTGCCAGACCGTCGGGTTCGAGTAGGTGCCGTTCGACGGGGGTGGCGTGGTGGGCGGCGGCGTGGTGGGGTTGCCCCCGCCGTCGACGCGGACGAGCTGCCACTGCTGGTTGGTGCCGTTCCAGTCGGCGTACTGCACGATGTTGCCGCCGTCGGCGGTCGAGGCGCCCTGCACCTCCATCACCTTGTTGCTGTTGCGGTTGATCAACCGGACGTACCCGCTGTCCGAGTCGGCCAACCGGAACTGCTGGTTGGTGCCGTTGTTGTCGGACCACTGCACGATCGCCCCGCCGTCGGCGGTCGAGCGGCCCGAGACGTCCAGCACCTTGCCCGACAACCGCGACTTGATCCGGTAGTAGCCGCCTCCGGAGTCCACGAACTGCCACTGCTGCTGGTTGCCGTTGTTGCGCGTCCACTGGGTGATCCGGGCACCGTCATTCGTGGCTTGGTTGTACACGTCCACTGCCTTGCCACTGTTGCGGTTCAGCAGCACGTACCAGGCGCTGGTGTCGACCGTGGCCGCTGACGCGGGCGACGAGGCGACGGCCGCAGCCGCGCCACCGACCACCAGCACCATCGCGGCGACGGCGAGTCTCGACAGCCACCCCCGCCGTGGTGCACCCCGGGGAACCCGACCGATGGAAAGCATGATCCTCCTCTGCTGACGCGAACCGTGCGGTCTGGGTCGGCGTCCGCGGCACCGGGCGGGGCACCGAGCTGACCATGCCCGGCCATGTGATCGCTAACACCGATTGCCCGACCATCGCGGTGACGAGGTGCCTAAACCGCAGGGGTAGGACGCGCGCGCGGCCGGACCAGCCAACGACATCGACCATCTTGGTTATAGACTGTGAGCGATAACATGCTGTTAGTCAAGGCGTAACACAACCGCCTCGTGGCCCTGCTGGCGCACACGCGAACGGGTGGCCACCCCCGGCCCGCAGGCAGGGGATGGACCACCCGTTTCAGTACGCTCCGACAGCGCGGCTCAGAAGCCGCGGGCCAACCGGTAGTAGGCCTGGTTCCAGCGGATCTCGTCGGCGAAGCGGCGGGACTCCGTGTCGGCGTCGATGACGACGAGTTCGGTGCGGCTCATCTCCGCCAGGTCGTGCAACTCCTCCACCCCCACCGCCTGCGACAGCACGGTGTGGTGCGGCGCGCCAGCGGTGATCCACGCCTCGGCCGACACCGGCAGGTCGGGTCGCGGACGCCAGACGGCCCGCGCCACCGGCAGCTGGCGCAGCGGCTGCGGCGGAGACACCACGTCGATCTCGTTGGCCACGAGACGGAAGCGCTCCCCCATGTCGGCAAGTCCGAGCACCACCGCCGGGCCGGGGGCGGCGTCGAACACGAGACGGACCGGGTCCTCCCGCCCGCCGATGCTCAGCGGGTGGATCTCCACGTTGGGTACGTCGGACGCGATGGTCGGACAGACCTCGAGCATGTGGGCACCGAGCACCAACTCCTCACCCGGAGTGAGGTCGTAGGTGTAGTCCTCCATGAACGACGTGCCGCCGTCCACGCCCACCGACATCGCCTTGAGGGTGTGGACCAGGACGGAGGTCTTCCAGTCGCCCTCGCCACCGAAGCCGTAGCCGTCCGCCATCAGCCGCTGCACGGCGATGCCCGGCAGCTGACGAAGGCCCCCGAGGTCCTCGAAGTTCGTCGTGAAGGCCCGGAAGCCGCCAGCGTCCAGGAACGTGCGCATGCCGAGTTCCAGCCGCGCGGCGTACCGCAGCGAGTCGTGCCGCTCACCCCCGGGCAGCAGCTCGCCGCCGATGCGGTAGGTGTCCTCGTACTCCTTGACCAGGTCGTCCACCTGCGCGTCGGTGACCTCGCCGACCACCTTGACCAGGTCGTTGACGCCGTAGGTGTTGACCGACACCCCGAACCGCAGCTCCGCCTCGACCTTGTCGCCCTCGGTCACGGCGACGTCGCGCATGTTGTCACCGAAGCGGGCCAGGCGCAGCGACCGCATCGCCGACCAGCCGAGCGCCGCGCGCGCCCACGCCCCAACCCGCGAGGTCACCCGCGGGTCACTGACGTGCCCGGCCACCGTCTTGCGGGCCACACCGAGACGAGTCTGGATGTACCCGAACTCGCGGTCGCCGTGCGCCGCCTGGTTCAGGTTCATGAAGTCCATGTCGATGTCGTTCCACGGCAGCAGGACGTTGGCCTGCGTGTGCAGGTGCAGCAGCGGCGTCTGCAGCGCGTCCAGGCCCGAGATCCACATCTTCGCCGGAGAGAAGGTGTGCATCCACGCGATCACCCCGATGGCGCCCTGGGCGGCGGCTTCCCGGCAGACCTGCAGGATCTCACCGCTGTTGGTCAGGACGGGCTTCCAGACCACTCGGGCGGGAATCTGCGGTGAGTCGTCGAGCGCAGCCGCGATCTGGCGAGACTGCTCGGCGACCTGCCGGAGCGTCTCCTCGCCGTACATGCCTTGGCTGCCGGTGAGGAACCAGATCTCGGGTTCGGTGTGTGGTGCCATGGGATTGCCTTCCGCGAGAGGGGCGGTCACTTGTAACGGATTCCGATGAGACGCTGGAGGAGGATGAACGCGAAGAGCAGGCCGCCGATCACGATCTTGGTCCACCAGGAGTTGAGGCTCCCATCGAAGGTGATGAGGGTCTGGATAACACCCAGGACGAGTACGCCGAGCACCGTGCCGAAGACGTAACCCGCGCCGCCGGTGAGCACCGTGCCACCGATGACGACGGCGGCGATGACGTCCAACTCCATGCCCACGGCGATGAGCGGCGCACCGGAGAGAGTGTAGAAGGACAACAGGATTCCGCCGATCGCCGAGCACAGGCCACTGATCGTGTAGACAGCGATCCGGGTCCGGCCCAACGGCAGGCCCATCAGCAGGGCCGACTGGGGGTTGCCGCCGATGGCGTACACGTTGCGTCCCAGCCGAGTGTAGGCCAGCGTGTACGCGGCGACGGCGACCACGGCGAAGGCGATCAGCACGCTGATCGACACGAAGTTGCCCTGGGGATCACCGATCCGCTCCTGCGACATCCTGGTCCAGAACCCGTCGGTGATCGGGATGGACGAGCCGGAGATGAGCGTGCACATGCCCCGGGCGAAGAACATCCCGGCGAGTGTGACGATGAACGGCTGGATCTCGAAGAAGTGGATGGCACAGCCCATCAGCAGGCCGAGCGTCGGACCGATGAGCAGGGCGATGACGAGCACCAGCGCCGCCGGCAGCCCCTCCTGGAGCAGCCAGGCCGACACCATCGCCGTCATCGCGACGACGGACCCGACCGACAGGTCGATGCCGCCGGTGAGGATGACGAAGGTCATGCCCACCGCGACGACGAGCAGGAAGCCGTTGTCGATGAAGACGTTGAAGATGACCTGCACGTTGGAGAACGCCTGGTACTGCGACACGCCGATGCCGTACATCACCAGCAGCAGGACGAGCGTCGCCAGGACCGGTATCTGCTTCCTCGGCAGCCGGAACCGGGTACGACCGGCGGTAAGCGAACCAGTGGTCATGCCGGCACCTGCTCCTTCGGCTTGTCGGCGATAGTGGCGGGCGGCGGGACGTTACGCCTACGGCGGGTGAACCGGGCCCGGAAGGCTGGCGACTGAATGAGGCAGACGGCGATCACGACGACCGCTTTGAACAGCAGCGAGGTCTGCGGGGAGATGTCCATGGCGTACACCGTGGTGGTCAGGGTCTGGATGATCAACGCACCGATGATCGTGCCACTGAGGAAGAACCGGCCGCCGGCGAGGGACGTACCACCGATGACGACCGCGAGGATGGCGTCCAACTCCACCCAGAGGCCGACGGCGTTGCCGTCGGCACTGGAGACGTTGGCGGTCATCATGAAACCGGCGACCGCGGCGCAGGCGGCGCTGACGACGTACGCGAGGAAGATGACCCGGCCCGAGCGGATGCCGGCGAGTCGGCTCGCCTCGGCGTTACCGCCCACCGATTCGACGATCATGCCCAGCGCGGTGCGGCGGGTGAACGCGGCGACGAGCAGTGCCGCGGCGAGGGCGATGAAGATGGCCAGCGGCAGGGTCAACAGGTGGCCCAGCCCGATCGCCCGGAACGGCTCCGAGTTGATGGTGATGATCTGACCCTGGGTGATGAGCTGGGCGAGGCCCCGGCCGGCCACCATCAGGATCAGGGTGGCGATGATCGGTTGGATCCCGATCACGGCCACCAGCACCCCGTTCCAGACACCGAGCACGAGCGCGACCCCCAGCGCCATCGCGAGGGCGGTCAGCACCACGACAAGGCTGTTCTGGTCGGACTGCTTGCTGATGTACATGCAGGCCATCGCGCCGCTGATCGCGCTCACCGAGCCGACCGACAGGTCGATGCCGCCGGTCGAGATGACCAGGGTCATGCCCAGTGCGACGAGAATCAACGGGGCGCTCAGCCGCAGGATGTCGATCGGCGAGCCGTACAGGTGCCCGTCCTTGAGCTCGATGGACAGGAACCCGGGCCGGTAGATCGTGTTCGCGGCGAGCATGACGACCAGCACGGCGGCGGGCCAGAACAGCCGGTGACCGGTCATCGTCCGGTAGCGGCCCATGATGTCGTTCATCGGTCTGCCTCCTCCCGGTTGGATCCGCTGGCGATGGTCTGCATGATGCGGTCGGCGTCGAGGGTGTCGTCGTTGGCGAGCTGCGCGACCATCTGGCGGTCCCGCATCACGGCCACCTTGTGGCTGAGGCGCAGCACCTCCTCCAACTCGGCGGAGATGAACAGCACCGCCATGCCGCCGTCGGACAGCTGCGTCACGAGCTTCTGGATCTCGGTCTTCGCGCCGATGTCGATGCCTCGGGTCGGTTCGTCGAGGATCAACAGTCGTGGCTCGGTGATCAGCCACCGGGCCAGGAGCACCTTCTGCTGGTTACCACCGGAGAGGTTGCGCACCGGCACCTCCGGGTCCGAGGGCCGGATGTTGAGTGCCTTGATGTACTTGTCGACCAGCTCGTCCTGGCGACGACGCGGAATGGGTCGCAGCCAGCCACGGGCGGCCTGCATCGCGAGGATCATGTTCTCGCGGACCGACAGGTCGGCGACGATGCCCTCCGCACGGCGGTTCTCCGAACAGAAGCCGACGCCTTGCCCGATGGCCTGCGCGGGGGTGCGCAAGCTGCTCGCCGTGCCGTCGACCGCGACCTGACCGCCGTCGGTCCGGTCGGCGCCGAACAACAACCGCGCAACCTCGGTACGCCCGGAGCCCAGCAGGCCGGCCAGGCCCACCACCTCGCCGGCGTGGATGGTGAGGCTGAACGGCTCGACCGCGCCCGCCCGGCTGAAGTTCGACACCGCCACCAGGGGGGTGCCCTCCTCCAGTGCGGCCAGGTCCCGTCGGGAGTGCTCCTCGATGCCCTCGAGGACGTCGAGTTCCTTGCCGATCATCTTCTCGACCAGGGAGAGCTGGGGCAGCTCGGCGGTGGTGTACTCGCCGACGAGCCCGCCGTTGCGCAGCACGGTGATGCGGTCGGCGATGTCGTAGACCTGGTCGAGGAAGTGCGTGACGAACAGGATCGCGATGCCCTCGTCGCGCAACTGCCGCATGACGCGGAACAACTGCGCCACCTCGCCGGCGTCGAGGCTGGACGTCGGCTCGTCCAGGATCAGCACCCGGGCCTTGATGTCGATCGCGCGGGCGATGGCGACCATCTGCTGGATCGCCAGAGAGTACGAGCCGAGCGGCGCGCTCACATCGAGGTCGAGATCGAGGCGAGACAGCAGCGTACGGGCGAGGCGGCGAACCTCACCCCACCGGACGGCACCGAACAACCGGGGCTCGCGGCCAATGAAGATGTTCTCCGCCACCGAAAGGTTGGTGCAGAGATTGACCTCTTGGAAGACGGTACTCACCCCGGCGGCAGTCGCCCGCATGGGCCCGGTGAACGACACCTCCTCGCCGTCGAGGTTGATCGTGCCCCCATCGGTGTCGTAGACACCGGTCAGTACCTTGATGAGGGTCGACTTGCCGGCGCCGTTCTCGCCCATCAGGGCGTGCACCTCGCCGGGGAAGAGCCGGAAGTTGACGTCATGGAGTGCGCGCACCCCGGGGAAGGACTTGCTGATCCCGGTCATCGTCAGGACCGGACGGCTATCCGTCATCCCATCAGACCTCTTCTGGGTCGTCGACACGGAAGGGCCGCTACGCTCCCGTGCCCCCCGCCCGGTCGTCCCTGCGGGTCGCTCGGGCGGGCGTCGTACGGGGTGATCGCGGGCCATGCCCGGTCCATTGCGAGTAAGGGGCGACGCAGCGGGGCCGCCACGCGAACGCGGCGACCCCACCGGCATCGATCAGTACTTACGGTTGGGCAGAGCTTCCTTGGCCTGTTCCTGGGTGAAGGTGGTCTCCTCGGTCTCGATCCGAGCAGGCACCTCCTGACCGGCGTGGACCTTCTTGGCCAGGTCCATCAGCTGCGGGCCGAGCAGCGGGCTGCACTCCGCGATGAAGTTGAACTTCCCGTCGGCGAGAGCCTGCATGCCGTCCTTGACAGCGTCGACCGTGATGATGGTGATGTCCTTGCCGGGCACCTTGCCGGCCGCGGTGATCGCCTCAAGCGCGCCCAGACCCATGTCGTCGTTGTGCGCGAACAGCACGTCGATCTGCTTGTTGGCCTTGAGGAACTGCTCCATGACCTGCTTGCCGCCCGCGCGGGTGAAGTCACCCGGCTGAGAGGCGATGATCTTCAGGTTCGGGTTGGCGGCGATCGCCTCGCCGAAGCCCTTCTTACGGTCGTTCGCCGGCGCAGCACCGGTGTTGCCCTGCAGCTCGACGATGTTCACCGGGCCCGTGGCGCTCTTCTTCTGCTCGACCAGCCACTCACCGGCAAGCTTGCCCTCCTTGACGAAGTCCGAGCCAAGGAACGTCTTGTACAGGGTCTTGTCGGCCGAGTCGACCGAGCGGTCGGTCAGGATGACCGGAATGCCGGCGTCCTTGGCCTCCTTGAGCACGGTGTCCCACCCGGACTCCACCACCGGCGAGAAGGCGATCACGTCGACCTTCTGCTGGATGTAGTTGCGGATCGCCTTGATCTGGTTTTCCTGCTTCTGCTGAGCATCGTCGAACTTCAGCTCGACCCCCGCCGCAGTGGCAGACTCCTTGATCGAGGTGGTGTTCGCGGTACGCCAGCCGCTCTCCGCGCCGACCTGCGAGAAGCCCATCGTGATCTTGCCGTCGTCCTTGGCCCCGTCGCCGCCGGTGTCGCTGTTACCACAGGCCGCCATGCTGCCGACGAGCAGCACACTGGCGAGAACCGTGGCAGCGCGCCACGAAGCGGAGTGCATTCGCATCTTTCCCATCATCGAATCTCCTTGGCTCGGTGTGGTGGGTAACCGCGCCAACCGCCGATGTGCAAGGAGCGGCGTACGCGGGTGGTGCGTGCTGCTACTTCGGTGGTGCAGACCGACGGGTAGGACATGGCCGGTAGAGGGTCAGGAACCCGTCGGCGGGACTGGTTGTTGGCCGTAGACGTTCTGGTAGCGGTGGTAGAGGGCGTCGATGTCGTCCTGCGCGATCGGCACCGGCTGCCCGAGTGCGCGGGCCAGGTGCGCCGTACGCGCGACGTCCTCACACATGACCGCGGCCTTGACCGCCGCGCGGGCGTCCCGGCCGATGGTGAAGACGCCGTGATTACGCATCAGCACCGCGGGTGAGCGGTGCCCGGCGAGTGTGCCGACGATGCCCTTGCCGATGTCGTCGCCGCCGATCAGGGCGAACGGACCCACCGGAATCTCTCCACCGAACTCGTCGGCCTGGGCGGTGAGGTGGCAGGGAATCGCCTCCCCGCGCGCTGCCCAGGCGGTGGCGTACGAGCTGTGCGTGTGCACGACCCCACCGACCTCAGGCATGGCCCGATAGACGTAGGCGTGGGCGGCGGTGTCGCTGGACGGCGCGAGATCCCCCTCGACGAGGACGCCGTCGAGATCACACACCACCATCGTCTCGGCCGAGAGATCGTCGTAGCCCACGCCGCTCGGCTTGATCACCATGAGGTTCTGGCCGGGAACCCGCGCGGAGACGTTGCCGGCCGTCCAGGCGACCAGGCCGTACCGGGTGAGCTCGGCATGCAGGCGGGCGACCTTCTCACGCAGCTCGCCGATCTGCCGGGTCACCTCGGTGCTCATGCGACCACCTCCAGCACGGGTTCCGGCGTGGCCGCGGCGGTCTCGACAGCCGCGTTCCGGATCGCCCGCAGGCGGAGCATGACGTCGTTGCCGCCGCGACCGTAGTGGTCGTGCAGCGTCCGGTACTCGGCGTACAGGGCGTCGTAGGCGCGCGCCCGGTCGGGATCCGGGCGGTAGACGGCCTCGTGCACCCGACCCATCGCCTGCGACGCTTCGTGGATCGAGGGGAACTCACCGGCGGCGACGGCGGCATGGATCGCCGACCCCAGCGCCGGCCCCTGTGCGGAAGCGATGATGTTCAGCGGCCGCCTGGTCACGTCGGCGTAGATCTGCATCATGAGCTTGTTGTTGGTGAGGCCACCGGCGATGACCAGGTCGTTCACGGCCACTCCGGCCTCGACGAACGCCTCGATGATCATCCGAGTGCCGAAGGCAGTCGACTCCAGCAGCGCCCGGTAGATGTCCTGCGGCCGGGTGGCCAGGGTCATTCCGACGATCATCCCGCTGAGATCGTGGTTGACCAGCAGCGAGCGGTTGCCGCTCCACCAGTCCAACGCGATCAGGCCGTGCCCGCCGACCGGTTGGCTCGCGGCCAACTCGGTGAGGTGTTCGTGCGAGTTGGCGCCAGCCGGGGCGGCGTGGTTGACGAACCAGCCGAAGATGTCGCCGACACCGCTCTGCCCGGCCTCGTAACCCCAAGCACCGGGGCTGATGCCGCCGTCCACGACACCGCACATCCCGGCCACCTCGGCGAGCTCCGCGCCGTTGACGACATGGCAGGTCGAAGTGCCCATGATCGCGACGAGCCGGCCAGGCTCCACGGCCTGCGCGGCCGCCGCGGTGACATGTGCGTCGACGTTGCCGGCGGCCACCGCGATCCCCTCCGGGAGGCCGGTCCATGCGGCGGCTTGCGCGGTGAGCGTGCCAGCCCGGGCGCCGAGCGGCAGCAACGGACCATCCAGCTTGGCCACGAAGTCGCCGAAGCCAGGGTTGAGCGCGGTCAGGAAACCCTCACTGGGGTATTCGCCGTCCTGCAGGATGCCCTTGTACCCGGCCGTGCACACGTTGCGGGTCTCGGTGCCGCTGAGCTGCCAGACAATCCAGTCGGCCGCCTCGATGAAACGCTCGGCGCGGTGGTAGACCTCGGGGTCCTCCTCCAGGATCTGGAGTCCCTTGGCGAACTGCCACTCGGCAGAGATCTTGCCGCCGTACCGGCCGATCCACGGCTCTGCCCGCTCGTGGGCAAGCGCGTTGATCCGGTCGGCGTGCGGCTGCGCCGCGTGGTGCTTCCACAGCTTGACCCAGGAGTGCGGTCGGTCGCGCAGCTCGGGATCCTCACAGAGCGGAGTGCCGTCGGCGTCCGTCGGCAGCACCGTACAAGCGGTGAAGTCGATGCCAATACCGACGACCGCAGCAGGATCCACCCCCGCGGCGGACACCGCAGCCGGGACGGCGTACCGCAGCACGTCGCGGTAGTTGTCCGGATTCTGCAGAGCCCAGTCCGGGGGCAGCGCTCGCCCTCCCGGAAGCGCCGTACTAATGACGCCGTCGCCGTACTCGTGCACCGCGGTCCCCAACTCGGCACCATCGCCGACACGGACCACCAAAGCTCGTCCAGACAGGGTGCCGAAATCGACACCGACGACGTAGCGGTCGTCAGCTCCGTCCATACGGTTCATGTTCACCTCCACCGTTAACGGGAACAGTGTTAACGCTCACATCCAGCCTCGTCAAGACATCCGGTCGCAACAGCTACGTAACGGAACGCGGAAGCCGGACCGACTCGGGCGGTCGACAACGGACTGGTACAAAACGCGTGATTCCGGCGTCGACCGCAGGACAAGGTGGTGGCGGGGGTCAGCGCACGGCCCGGCGGCCGGGCCGCGCAGCCCTCCGACAGGCAGGGCGACAGGTGCGGCATCTCGCACAGCTTCGAGACGATCGTCCGATCCCGGCCGATCGGTAACCGGCGATGATGTCAGCGATAACATCAACAGTGCTGGTGCGCCTTCATGATCAAATCCGGGTACGGCCGCCGGCCACTACTCGGCTCACGTATTGACCGCTTCGACGGCCAGCGCGAACCCAAGGCAGCCAGACACAGAGCCTTGTTATCGATAACATTCGACGTTTCGAGCGCTCCCAGCCGACACGCAAGCCCCGCCCGCCGCACGCCACATGCCCGCGCGCCCGCGCGCCCGCGCGTGCCCCGCACGCCCGCGCTCGACCCGCGCCCCGCACGCCCCGCACGACCCGCATGCCCGCGCTCGACCCGCATGCCCGCGCACGCCCCGCATGCCCGCGCACGCCCCGCATGCCCGCGCTCGACCCGCATGCCCGCGCTTGACCCGCATGCCCGCGCTTGACCCGCATGCCCGCGCTTGACCCGCATGCCCGCGCTTGACCCGCCCCCCGCACGTCCCGTGTGGGCTCAGCGTGGGCACCGCGCCCAGCGTGAGCCCCGTGCGCGCCCAGCACTGCTCAGCCGGTCGTGATCGACTCCATATCGGCGACATGGCGGTATCCCAGCGGCCGGACAGCGCAATATCGGCGATATGGAGTGGATCATGCGCCGGCCGCAGCCGGCCGGACCGGGAGGAAGCACGACAAGATAGGACGAAACAGCCTGGGGCAGGTTGGGACGCGTTCGGCTAGGCCAAGACCCAGGCCGTGTCGGGCCCCGCCGGACCACGTCGGACCGCGCCGGACCGCGCCGGACCGCGCCGGGACGGACCGCGTTGGAGCGGGGCGGGCCGCGCCGGACCGCGCCGGGCCAGGCCGGACCGCGTTGGGGCGGGGCGTTGGGTGGCTGCTCGAGCTCGCGGCCGGCAGGTACGCCTGCAATGGATACGGATGGCCGACGGCCCGGCCCACTGGGCCGGGCTGTCGGTGCGTCGTGCTGTCGGTGCGTCGTGCTGGTGGGACGTCGAGTGCCGGTCGGATCAGGCGGCCCGATTGCGGTTGTAGAGGGCCTTGGCCCAGAGGAAGGAGACCACGGTGATGACGACGCACCAGGCGACCGCGATGATCCCGTTGGCGCCGATCCCGCTGCCGAACAGCAGACCACGGAGGGTTTCCATGACGGGGGTGAAGGGCTGGTAGTCGGCGAACAGGCGTACCGGGGTCGGCATGGAGTCGGTGGGGACGAACCCGCTGCCGAGGAACGGCAGGAGCACAAGCGGCATGGGCAGGTTGCTCGCCGTCTCGACACTGTCGCTCACCATGCCGAGGGCGACCGAGAGCCAGGTGAGCGCAAAAGTGATCATGGCGAGGACGCCTGTCGCGGCGAGCCACTCGACCGGGTTGGCCGTGGGCCGGAACCCGACGAGCAGCGCCACAGCGGTGACGACCGCGAGGCTGAACAGGGTCTGGATCAGGCTGCCCAGCACGTGGCCGGTGAGGACCGACGGTCGGAAGATCGCCATGGTTCGGAACCGGGCGATGATGCCTTCGGTCATGTCCATCGCGACCGAGATGGCGGTGCCCTGCGCCGCGGTGGCCACCGTGATGAGCAGGATGCCGGGGGTGACGTAGTTGGCATAGTCGGTGCGGTCGCCGGAGGGTCCGAGACCGGCGCCGAGCGTGCCACCGAAGACGTAGACGAACAGCAGCAGGATGATGACCGGGATCCCGACGAGAAAGAAGGTCAGCGACGGGTAGCGCCGCAGGTGCAGGAGGTTGCGCCGCAGCATCGTGCTCGAGTCGCGAACGGCGAGGGAGAGAGTGCTCATCGCGCCGGGGCCCTTTCGTGGTCGGGTTGGCCGGCCCGAGTGTCGGGTTGGCCGGTGAGGGTGAGGAAGACGTCATCGAGATCGGGGGTGTGCACGGAGAGGCCGGCCACGTCGATCGAGTCGCGGTCGAGCTGGTCGAGCAGGGAGCGCAGGGACCCCACCCCGCCGTCGCTCGGCACCTGGAGGGTGAGCGCCGCCTCGTCGCGGGTGGCGGCGGCGAACGTACGGGCCGCCGAGTCGAGCCCTTGCTGGTCGGCGAACTGCAGTACGACGTGGCCCCCCGGGATGAGGCGCTTGAGCTCGTGCGGAGTGCCTTCGGCGATCAGCCGGCCATGGTCGAGGAATGCGACGCGGTCGGCGAGCTGGTCGGCCTCCTCCAGGTACTGCGTGGTGAGCAGGATGGTGACGCCCTCAGCGGCGAGAGCGCGGATGATCTGCCACATGGAGCGGCGGCTGCGCGGGTCGAGGCCGGTGGTCGGCTCGTCGAGGAAGATGACGCGGGGTTCGCCGACCAGGGTCATCGCGAGGTCGAGCCGGCGGCGCATACCACCGGAGTACGTCGACGCCGGTTTGCCCGCCGCCTCCGTCAGGTCGAACTGCTCAAGCAGGTTGGTGATCCGTCGCCGGCCGGTGGCCTTGTCGAGGTGGCACAGGTCGGCCATCAGGTTGAGGTTTTCCCGGCCGGTGAGCAGGTTGTCGACGGCGGAGAACTGGCCGGTGACGCCGATCAGTTCGCGTACCGCATCGGGCTTTCGGTTCAGGTCGTGGCCGAAGATGCGGGCGTTGCCGCCGTCGGCGTTGATCAGGGTGGAGAGGATCTGCACGGTGGTGGTCTTGCCGGCGCCGTTGGGGCCGAGCAGCGCGAAGA
This sequence comes from Micromonospora sp. DT201, assembly GCF_049841575.1. Lineage (NCBI taxonomy): Bacteria > Bacillati > Actinomycetota > Actinomycetes > Micromonosporales > Micromonosporaceae > Micromonospora > Micromonospora sp. DT201. Next base: position 102,444 of record NZ_JBNCKP010000014.1, read on the forward strand.
TCGTCCCCTCGGTGATCATCAGGTCGATGCCGTCGAGCACGACCTTGTCACCGTAGGACTTCCGTAGCTCGGTGGCGACGATCGCGGGCTTCATGGGGCTGGTCATGGTCTCCTCCTTTGTGGTCGGTGTGATGCCGGTTCAGGCGCGGCGGATAGTGACGTCGCCGTAGGAGGTCATCGCCCGGACCTCGACCGTCTCGTCGGTCTGCGCCGGGCTATCGGTCGTCTCCAGCGCGTTGTGCACCCGGCCGTGCTTGGAACTGACGTCGAGCCAGGCGGCGGTCCCGCGCCGGATGCCGACCTCGATCGCGCCGTAGGAGGTCTGCAGCTCGATCGACCCGCGTACGGCCTCACCCAGCCGGACGTTGCCGTACGCGGTGCGGGCGTTCACCGAGGCCATCGGCGCATCGACGGTGATGTCGCCGTAGGCGGTGTTGACGCGGAGGTTTCCGCCGCACTGGCCGATCCAGCAGTCGCCGGAGGAGTTCTTGACTTCAGCGGGGCCGTCGATCGCACCGATGCGGACCTTGCCGGACGAAGACTTCACCCGGGCGGACCCGGCGACGCGCTCGACCGCAACCTCGCCGTGGCTGGCGTCGATGTCCAGCGGCCCGGTTTCCTCGAGCCGGATCCCACCCCCGGTCTTGAGGCGGCACTCGCCGAGCCGGCCCTCGCAGCGGAACGCTGCCCACGCCGCCTCGGCGTGCACCCGCGAACCGGTCGGCACCTCGATCAGGACGTCGACCGACGGCCCGCTGCCGAAGAAGCCGTAGCGGCGCCAACTCTTGGGTGCCCTGACCAGCAACCGGCCCGCGGTGTACTCAACGGTGGTCTGTTCCGCGGCGCTCACGTCGGCTTTGCTCGACGGGTCGCGGGGCCGCACCGTCACCACCGTGTCGGTGCGGTCGCTCGCGGCGATCCAGGCGTCCCCGACGGGCAACTCGATCTGGACGGATACCGGTTCTGGCGTGTCGAAAATAGGCATGGTGGTCTCCTGGAAGGTGGTCGGCTGATGTCGCCGCTGGTCAGCGGCGCGAAAAAAAGAGGAGGTACGGGGGGGTTAGCGGGCCCAGCCGGTGAAGTGCTGGCCGGAGCGCGGCTCCATCCGGCGGGGCGGACGACGCTCCGTCTCGCCTGCCCCGATGGCGCCGGCGACAGCTCGCACCAGCCAGGCGTTGACCGAGAGCCCGGCGCGCCCCGCGGCCTCCTCGACGCTGGCCTTGAGGTGGTCGGGAAGTCGGAGGTTGATCCGCGAGGTGCCGCCGTCGTCGCCCTCGGGCGGCGCGAGCAGTGGTGCAGACAGCGTCGGTGGGCTGCTGACCTCGCCCGCCTCATCGTTCGGTGGGCTTGCCGACGCGACCACGAAGTCAGGTTCGCGCCCGCGCAGCCGGACGTGCACCGAACCCGGTGCGAGCTCACGGGTGATCTCGTCGGCCGCGTCGGACAGGGCCTCGAGCAACGTGAGACGGGTGGCCGCTTCCAACTGGGCGAAGAGCCGTTCGGCCAGCATCCGGGCCTCCGGATCGACGCCCTCCGCGGCCAAGGCGAACTCGTTACGCAGGTTCTCGACGTATGACCTCAGCTCCATGGCACCATCATGGCACCACTTTGGCTCAGCCCGCAACAGCCGTGGCTCACTGCGGCGCCAATCGATCAGCCCCGCTGCGGGCCGGTGGGCGGTCGCAGGTCGCCGAACATGCTCCGGACCAGGTGATTCGCCTCCTCCTGGGGCAGTCCGGTGGCCACCATCAGATCGCTGACAGTCGTCCGGACCTGCGCCACCACCACCGCGCCGGAGAAGCCGACACCCTCCCGGTAGGCATGGCCGGCGGTCTGGACCGCCCGCAGCGCCTGCCCCCGCGCCCGGTTCGGCTCATCGCCGGCGGCGAACTGCCGCTTCAGCAACCGAACGGCCTCGGCGAGGTCCGCCACCGCCCTCGGCAGCGAATCCGGAACCGGTTCGCCGTCCTCGATCAGCGTCACTGCCCGACGGATCAAGGTTCCGCTGTTGCGCATCGCCCGGTCGATCGGCTCCGCCGCCTGCGCGTACCGGCTCACGGGCCCGTGCCGTTCCCGCCAGTGCACTGGCGACAGGGTGCTGGCCTCCCGGGCACCCTGGGTCGCCTCGACGAACGCCTTCAGCTGAGCCTTGTTCCGCCGCAACTCGCCCCGGGCGACACGGGCACGAGCGGCGTCACGCGTGGCCAGCGCGTCGGCGGTGGTGTCGAGCTGGGCGACAAGGAGATCAAACGCTGGCCGCGCCGCGCGGTTGAGCACCCGCAGCGGGTTCAGCGGCAGCAACACGGCGGTGACCAGCAGCGCCACCCCTCCCCCGACCAGCGCATCCACGAACCGAGGAATCTCCAGATCCCGGAGGGACGGGCTGAGGGTGGCGATGAGCACCGCCGTCGCCCCGGCCTGGATCACCACCGCCGCGCTACCGGCGAGGAACAGGGCGACCATGATCGCCAGCACGACGATCAGCGCGAGTTGCCACCACCCCGTACCGATCACCAAGAGCAACAGGTCGCCGATCAGCACCCCGACGGTGACACCGATGATCAGCTCGACGGTACGGCGCAGCCGTTGACCAACAGACGCGGCAAGAGTCGAGACGGCGGAGATCGGCGCGAAAACCGGCTGCGATACGTGCAGCAGCTCGTGCGCCACCACCCAGGCCAGCGCCGCGGCCAGGCCAGCCTGCACGGCGAGGCCACCGATGGCCCGTACTCGAAGGAGCCGGTCGCGCAGCGTGGCCACCACGCGGTCCCCGAGCCGGACGACGGCCGGAGCGTCCCCGTCCGCTCCGCGCCGACCGGCAGCGACCATGGCGGCACCTACCCCGCCCTGACCGGATCAATCCACCGCCCCCGGCCGGATCAATCGGCGTACGCCCAGAGCCGGTCGGGGCGCAGGGTGAGCAATGGCGGGTCGGGGGCTGCCGCGACTGGACCTGGCCGCCGGCCTTTCCGGTCGGGTGATCGAGGTCGGCGCGGGCAACGGCCGGATGTTCGCCCCCTATCCGCTCGGCGTGACCGAGGTCGTCGCGGTGGAGCCGGAACGACGGCTGCGTGCCGCCGATGAGCGGGCGGCATCGACCGCGCCGGTGCCGGTCACGGTCATCGACGGTCTGGCCGAGGCACTGCCGGGCGGGGACGGCGAGTTCGACGCGGCCGTGGTCGCGTTGGTGTTGTGCACCGTGCCGGATCAGGCGAGCGCGCTCGCCGAGGTCAGCCGGGTGCTGCGCCCCGGCGGTCAGTTGCGCTTCTTCGAGCACGTCGCCGCCGAGGAGGCCAGCGGCCTGCGCCGGGCCCAACGACTGGTCGACGCGACACTGTGGCCGACGCTGTTCGGCGGCTGCCACACCAACCGCGACACGGTCGCCGCCCTGGAGGCGGCAGGATTCGTGATCGAGGAGCTGCGGCGGTTCCGTTTCCCGGCCGCCAGCAACAGCCCGTCCTCACCCTGCGTTCACGGCCGCGCGATCAAGCCCGGAGCCGTGAACCAGCACTGAGTACGGCCGCTGGGCTGCGCATACATACGACGGTCGCTCTGCCACTCGCCCACTTTCGCGCAATGTCGGCGCTTCCGACCAGGCGACAGTCAATCACTGTGCGTAATGACAGGGACATGAATGTGAATGGCCATTGAGCAGCAGGTTATGCTCATTATTCCGTTTTGTGGGCATAAGTGCCCATGACGTGATGTCGTGGTCAGCGCACTTAGCGTGCCCATCCAGGCCGTTTCGCGCAGGGCGTGGCTCACCAGGCACCTCTGCGAAGTAGTACCCACGGAGGGTGTTCCTGTGACAGCAAGACCCAATCACCTTCGTCTTCGACGAGGGCTATTGCCAGCACTCGCGGCGTCCGCAGCCGCCGTCATCGCGGCCAGCTTTCTACTGCTCAGCTCGAACCCGGCCAATGCGGCGGATGCACCAGTGAACCTGGGGACAGCCGCCGACTTCTCCGTCCTCGCCGGGGCCGAACCGACCAACACCGGTACGAGCTTCCTGGCACAGAGCCTCGGACGATTCCCGGGCACCACCTCGGCGGGCTTCGGAACAGCGACCATCGCCGGCGAGACACACCTCGGCGACGCTGTCGCGCTCCAGGCCCAGAGTGACCTGACCATCGCCTTCAACGACGCCGCCGGCCGGACGCCGTTCACCAACATTCCGGCGGAACTGGGCGGCAACACCCTGAACCCGGGCGTCTACCGGATCGGGGCCGCGCAACTGACCGGAGAATTGACGCTCAACGGTCAGGGCGACCCCGCGGCCGTGTTCATCTTCCAGGTCGATTCCGCGCTGACGACAGCGTCGGACAGCAGCGTCGTCCTGATCAACGGCGCCTCGGCCTGCAACGTCTTCTGGAAGATCGGCAGCTCGGCGACGATTGGCACGGGCACCACCTTCGTGGGCACCATCATGGCCCAGGCGGCGATCACGATGGCCACGAGCGCGACCCTCCAGGGACGCGCGTTGGCGCGAACCGCCGCCGTCACGCTCGACACCAACGTCATCAGCGCCCCGGTGTGCGGCGGCCCGCCCGGACGGTCCGGCCCGCCCGGACCCACCGGACCCACCGGACCGCCCGGACCCTCTGGCCCGCCCGGCTCGCCCGGACCCCCTGGCCTGCCCGGCTCGCCCGGACCCCCTGGCCTGCCCGGCTCGCCCGGACCCTCTGGCCCCCCCGGCAGCCCTGGCGCACCGGGTAGCCCCGGAGTGCCCGGTAGTCCCGGTGCACCCGGAGCACCCGGTAGTCCCGGTGCACCCGGAGCACCCGGAGCACCCGGCAGCCCCGGCGCACCCGGAGCACCCGGAGCACCCGGCAGCCCCGGCGCACCCGGAGCACCCGGAGCACCCGGCAGCCCCGGCGCACCCGGAGCACCCGGAGCACCCGGTGCACCTGGCAGCCCCGGCGCACCCGGAGCACCCGGCGCACCCGGCGGCCCCGGAGCACCTGGTAAGCCCGGAGCACCTGGTGCACCTGGCAAACCGGGTGGCAAGGGCCCCATCCTGCCGGTTACCGGCGGCGGCGTGGTCCCGGCCATGACGGGCATCGGAAGTGTGATGGTCGTGCTGGGCGCGTTCGCGTTCTTCCTCGCGCGGCGTCGACGCCAGGAGTCCTGATCGGCGGCCCGGCCGGTGACCTGCCGGCCGGGCCACTCCAGCACCCACCAGCTTTCTCCGTCGTCGGGCCCCCTCCCAGTTGGAAGGGGGCCCGACGACGAGTACGTCAGGTCGAACTGCCCCGGACCCCGCAGGAAAGGTCAGTCGGCGAGCCCCAGTTTCGTCCTCCCGCTCGTACGCGAGGTAGAGCAGAGTGTGGCCGGCCGTCGCCGAGACGCACGGCGTAGGTCTGTGCGAACCGGGCGCTGCCGGCCTTGTCGTGGGGCGGCGCGAAGTCCAACGTCCATCTGGTTGGGACGATGACGTAGCCCGGTGCGAAGTCGAGCACGTCCAAGACCGTGACATGGGCTCCGGTCAGACCAAACTGCTCGGTCCTCGCCGTGTGGCGTTTGCGGTCCCTTCAGGTGACTACGTCAGGCGCTGCTCTGCTCAACGGCCCCTCGGTGGCTGCCCGCACGGCAGCGGACGTCGCGAGGAAAAATCGCTTGCCGTACGCATCGGGCTCGGCGAGAGTGACGTCCATGACGTACTGACGGATCCACCCCTGCTCCGCCCCCGGTGACGCCTTCCCGGAGGGCGTCACGTCGTCCGTTCCCGCGTCTCAGCGAACAGTGAGCTTCCTTGTCCCAGCACCACTCCCCTCGGGAGTCCCTGCCCCCGTCCGCTCCTGCCACCGTCACGGTGTTCGCGTCACCCGCGAGTTGGATCGAGTCCGATGCGCTCACGCAGTGCCAGCAGGTGGCCGCCCTCGACGGCATGATCCACGTTGCCGCGATGCCGGACCTGCACCCCGGCAAGGGTGCGCCCATCGGTGCGGCCATGGCGTCGACCGTGCTGTACCCACTCCTGGTGGGCTCCGACATCGGCTGTGGCATCGCCGTGTTCCCCATCAAGCTCAAGCGTGCCGTGCCGGAGCGGCTCGCCTCCCGGTTTCCCGACCTCGACCGCGCGCTCGACCCGGAGCAGGACGCCGACGACCCGGCCTGGGCCGTCGTTCAGGCTGACGTCCCTGCCGGTCACCTGAACGGTCTCGGGACGGTCGGTCGAGGCAACCACTTCGTCGAGTTGGCTCGCGTCGACACCATCCTCGATGCGAGCCACGCGAAACGCCTGGGGCTCGACGCCGGCGATCTCGTGCTCATCGTCCACAGCGGTTCGCGTGGCCTGGGCGAGCAGATCCTGCGGGCGCACACCGAGGTCCACGGCGCCGGTGCCGCCCCCGATCCCGCCGCCTACCTGACGATGCACGACGACGCCGTGCGCTGGGGTTCGCTCAACCGGCGGGTCCTGGCCGCCCGGGTCGCGTACGCGCTGGGGGCGGAGCCCTCCGAACCGATCGTCGATCAGTGCCACAACCTGGTCGAGGTCCGTGACGGGGTCTACCTGCACCGAAAGGGCGCGGCGCCGGGTGACGGCCGCGACGTTCTCATCGCCGGTACGCGGGGCACGGCGTCCTACCTGGTGACCGCGCACGCCGGTCCGGAGGCCAACCACTCGGTGGCGCATGGCGCTGGCCGCAAGATGTCGCGCGCCGACGCCCTGCGGCGGGGCCGGGCCAAGCACACGGTCGAGGAGCTACGCCGCACGCCCGTGGGCTCGCTGGTGGTGTGCGGCGACCGCCAACTGCTCTTCGAGGAGGCGCCCACGGCGTACAAGCGCATCGAGCAGGTGATCGCCGACCTTGTCGAGCACCAACTGGCCACGCCGGTGGTCAGCACGACTCCCCTGGTCACCTACAAGACGCCCGATCTCGGGTCGACGTCACGAGCGGACCGGCGGGGCAACCGCGGCAGGCGAGGCCGGTCGTGAGCGTGCTCCTGCTGCTGTCCGCTGGGCGTGGCCCGCGGGAGTGCACCTGGGCGCTTGCCCAGCTGCTGCACCGCCTGATTGGGGACGGCACTGGTCGGGGCCTGACGATCCAGCAGGTTGAGTCCGTGCCCGGTGACCGGCCCGGCACCTACCGGTCGGTGCTCATCCAGATTTCCGGTGCCGGCGCCGAGCCGTTCGCCGCTTCCTGGACCGGAACGCTGTGCTGGCAGGCTCCCAGCCCGTACCGGACGACCGCTGGCCGAAAGAACTGGTACGTCACCGCCCAGCCGCCCCAGCTCGACGCCCCACCGACCCCGTTCGACGAGGCGGACGTCGAGATCGTCGGTTGCCGTACCGGCGGGCCGGGCGGTCAGCACCGCAACAAGGCCAGCACGGCGGTACGAGCGACGCACCGCCCTTCGGGCATCGTCGTCGTGGTGGATGAGGAACGGCAGTTCAGCCTCAACCGCCGTGTCGCCCTGCAACTGCTGCGGCAACGCATCGAGCATGGCAACGAGGCGGCGCGCCGCGCCGTCACCACCGCCCGGTGGCGCATCCACGACCAGCTCGTACGCGGCGACCCCGTGCGGGTGGAACGTCCGGAACCTCAGCGGCCGGGCCGCCGAGGGTAGCGGGCCGGGTCAGGTCAGACCTCCAGCACCGCGTCCGCGAATGCCTGGGGTGCCTCCTGGGGCAGGTTGTGCCCGACACCGCCGCCGACGGTCCGGTGCTCGTACTGCCCGGCGAACTGCTTGCCATAGACGCTGGGCTCGAGATGCGGCGCGCCGTTGGCATCGCCTTCCAGAGAGATGCTGGGCACCGTGATCTTCGGTTTCGCGGCCAGGCGCTTCTCCACCTCGTCGTACTGCGACTCTCCGGCGGCCAGGGCCAGGCGCCACCGGTAGTTGTGGATCACGATGTCGACGTGGTCGGGGTTGTCCAACGCCGCCGCACTGCGGTCGAAGGTGGCATCGTCGAACGTCCACTTCGGTGAGGCGGTCTGCCAGATCAGACGGGCGAAGTCGCGCCGGTTCTTGTCGTACCCGTCCCGGCCACGTTCGGTGGCGAAGTAGTACTGGTACCACCACGCCAGTTCGGCCTTCGGCGGCAACGGCACCTTGCCCGAGGCCTGGCCGTCGATCAGGTAGCCGCTCACCGAGACCAGCCCACGGCAGCGCTCGGGCCACAGGGCCGCCACGACATCGGCCGTACGCGCACCCCAGTCGAACCCGGCCAGCTTCGCGGTGTCGATCTTCAACGCGTCCATGAGTGCGATGAGGTCGAGCCCCATGGCCGCCGGTTCGCCGTTGCGCATGGTGTCGTCGGAGAGGAATCGGGTCGTGCCGTAGCCACGTAGGTACGGCACGACGACCCGGTAGCCGGCGTCGGTGAGCAACGGCACGACGTCGACGAAGCTGTGAATGTCGTACGGCCAGCCGTGCAGGAGGATCACGGCAGGGCCGTCGGCGGGGCCGGCATCCACGTACCCGATGTTCAGGACCCCGGCGTCGACCTGTCGCACATCGCCGAACGATGCCTTCGCGCCCGCCCTCGGCATTGACCCTCTCCTCGCGCCCAACCTCTCGGATGTGCCGGTTACGCCCCAATGTAGGGAGCCGCCGCGCAGCCGATCGCGAATTGCGCGTGATCGGCTCAACGCGATCCCGAGCTGGTTAGGATGCGTACCACCGGCCACGGTCGCTGCCCTGCCCTGCGCGACTCACGGCGAGGGCCAACCGTAGGGTGCGCGACTCACGGCGAGGACCGACCGTAGGGTGATGGCATGGCTGAACGACCTCTGACCTTGATGGCGGTGCACGCCCACCCCGACGACGAGGCGACGAGCACCGGTGGCGTCCTTGCCCGCTATGCCGCGGAGGGGATCACGACGGTGCTCGTGACCTGCACCGACGGGCGGTGTGGTGACGGCCCCGGTGGGGTCAAGCCGGGAGACCCGGGGCACGACCCGGCCGCTGTCGTGGCCATGCGGCAGGCCGAGTTGGAGGCGAGCTGCGCGGTGTTGAAGGTCAGCCACCTGGAGACCCTCGGTTACGCCGACTCCGGGATGATGGGCTGGCCGACCAACGACCAACCCGGCGCGTTCTGGACGACGCCGGTCGCCGAGGCGGCGGGCCGGCTCGCGGAACTGATCCGGCAGTACCAACCAGATGTGATCGTCACGTACGACGAGAACGGCTTCTACGGGCACCCGGACCACATCCAGGCTCATCGGATCACGATGGCCGCTGTCGAGCAGACGGACATCCCGGCGAAGGTGTACTGGACCACCGTGCCTCGGACGGCGTTCGAGCAGTTCGGCCGGATCATGCAGGAGCTCGGTGTCGATTGGGCCGAACCGGACGCGACGGCGGAGTCGGTGCCGCAGCTCGGGCTACCCGATGATGAGATCTCCACCTGGGTCGACACGAGCAGCTTCGGCGCACAGAAGTTCGACGCGCTGGCCACTCATGCCAGTCAGACGGAGAACATCTTCTTCCTGCAACTGGGCCGGGACCGGTTCACCGAGCTGATGGGTGTGGAGACCTTCGTTCGGGTCGGTGACCGGACCGGCGCGCCGACACCCGAGGACGACCTCTTCGCCGGCCTGCGCTGATCGGTTCGGATCAGTCTTCGTAGCGACGTCGGCCAGCGGGCCGACGTCGCTCACGTTGTGCTGCCCGGCGCCGAGTGCGGCGGACGCGGCAGCACACCGGCGGCCTTCGAAAGTTTCGTGGGTGGTCGCCCAGGGGTTCCGCAGGTCATGTGATGAATTTCCGGAAGTTTTCAGCATTGACGCCCAGACATCGACAGCCTTAACGTTTCGAGCAAGTTTCCGGTTTCCGGCCGGAACTACCAGCGCCACGGACGAGCAGACGAAACCCGGGCGCCACACTCCGCTCCCACCCGCCAGCAGCCGGACCCGCACGTTCTTGATCGACCAACGTCTATCGACCATGTGGAAGGAAGGCAGATGAAGCTGAGACAGTGGACGACCGTCGGGGTGGTCGCCGTCGCGACCGTTGCGGCGCTGAACACTGTGCCGGCCACCGCGAGCCGGCCGTACGACCCCACGGCGCAGAGCCTCGCCGCCCTCGGCCTGCGCCACGGCCTCCAGGTCGGCACCGCGGTGAGCATCGACGCCCTCAACGACGCCAGTGACCCGCAATACCGCAAACTGGCCTCCTCCGAGTTTTCCTCGGTCACTGCCGAGAACGCGATGAAGTGGGAGAGCCTGGAGCCCACCCGCGGCACCTACAACTGGGCACCGGCCGACCAGACGGTCGAGTTCGCCAAGCGCAACCGGCAGAGCGTGCGCGGCCACGTGCTGGTCTGGCACAACCAACTGCCCGGCTGGCTGACCAGTGGCGTCGCCGACGGGTCCATCAGCAAGCAGGAGCTGCGCGAGCTGCTGCGCAAGCACATCACCACCGTCGTCAACCGCTACAAGGGCAAGATCTGGCAGTGGGACGTGGTCAACGAGGCGGTCAGTGACCCCTGGGACACCCCGTCGACCCTGCACTACAAGGGCTTCTGGGCGCAGAACCTCGGACCCGGCTACATCGCCGACGCGTTCCGCTGGGCGCGTGCCGCCGACCCGAAGGCACTGCTGTTCTACAACGACTACAACATCGAGGCGTTCGGCTCGGGCAACCCGGCGGACGACAAGACCCAGTTCGTCTACGACATGACCAAGGGCCTGCGCGCCCAGGGTGTCCCGATCGACGGCGTCGGCTCCCAGGGCCACCTGGGCACCCAGTACGGCAACTACGACACCCTCCAGGTGACCGCCGCGCTGAAGAAGTTCAGTGGGCTCGGCGTCGCCACCGCGTTCACCGAGGTCGACGTCCGGAGCCAGATGACAGCGGCCGTCCAGGCCGGCAACTCAGAGGAGATCAACCCCCGGTTGCAGGCGTCGGCCGCCAACTTCAGCGTGCTGATGAAGGCATGCCTCGCCGTTCGCAGCTGCCTGTCGTACACGGTCTGGGGGTTCAGCGACAATCACTCCTGGGTGCCGGGCTGGTTCGCCGACCCGCTGGAGGGCCTGGCCACGATCTACGACGAGAACTACCAGCCCAAGCGGGCGTACCACGAGCTGAAGTCCGACCTGATCTTCGCGGGGCCGCCGTACGTGCTGCCGCGCATCGCACCCAAACCCCGCCGCTGACCCGAGGGCTCGGCTGATCCGGCGGCGCGGATACAGCCGTGAGGCCGTGTGGGGCTTCGCGAAGCCCCACACGGCCTGTACACCACCACAGACGTCGAGGAATGGCTCACGTTCCGGCCGTCCCAATCAGCCGTACGGACGCCATTGGAGTACTGGTGCCGGTTCTACCGACATATCGATGGTGTTGGTGTAACGATAGTGAGCGTGGGAACTGCGAAAACTGCCATGCCTGCAATCTCGCCGCTCACCGGCGATCCAATCAAGCGGGCCGATGCCGAGCGGCTTGCGGGGGTGCTGAAGGCATTTGCCGACCCGGCTCGCCTGCGTCTGCTCAGCCTGATCCAGTCCGCGCCGGAAGGTGAGGCGTCCGTCAGCGACCTCACCGGGGCGCTCAATCTCTCCCAGCCGACCGTGAGTCATCACCTTCGAATTCTCACCGAGGCTGGCCTACTCGAACGCGACAAGCGGGGGGTCTGGGCGTATTACCGCTTGGTGCCCGCGGCGATCGCACAGATCGCCGACCTGTTGACGCCACCCCGAAAGCGGGCGACGAAGAAGGCCCGCTGATCCTGCGCGTCACATCCGCTCCAGGGTGCGGATGCCGAGCAGGTGCAGCCCTTGCCGCAGTGTCCGGGCGGTCAGCTCGGCCAGCAGCAGCCGGCTCTCCCGCAGCTCGTCCGGGGCACGCAACACCGGGCAGCGCTCGTAGAACGTGTTGAACGCGGTCGCGAGCCGGTGCAGGTAACCGGCAAGCTGATGGAACTCGAGGCTCTGCTCCACCTCGCCGATCACCCCGGCGAAGCCGAGCAGCTCCACCGCCAGCGCCCGCTCGACCGGCTGCGCGAACACGATGGGCGTGTCCAAACGTGCGGCCGTTCCAGCCCGCCGGAACACCGACCGGACACGGGCGTACGCGTACTGGAGGTAGGGCGCGGTGTTGCCGTCCAGGGAGAGCATCCGCTCCCAGTCCAGGACGTAGTCCTTCGTCCGATCGGTGGACAGGTCGGCGTACTTGATCGCGCCGATCCCGACCGCGCGACCGATCTCGGCGGCGGTCTCGTCGTCCAGTTCCGGGTTTCTGCTCCGGGCCAGGTCGGTGGCTCGGGTGACCGCCTCTTCCAGGAGCCCGACCAACTTCACCGACTCACCGGCCCGGCTGCGCAGCATCCGCCCGTCGGCGCCGAGGATCGAACCGAAGCCCAGGTGCTCGGCCCGGGCCGGCGGGCACAGCCAACCCGCCGCTCGGGCGACCGCGAACACCATCGCGAAGTGCTGCCGCTGCGGCAGCCCGACGACGTACAACAGCCGGGTTGCGCCCAACTCGCCGGCGCGCTGCCGCAGCGCGGCCAGGTCGGTGGCCGGATAGCCGTATCCTCCGTCGCTCTTGCGCACGATCAGCGGCAGGGGCTCGCCGTCGCGCCCGCTGAACCCGGCCGGGAAGACACAGTCGGCCCCGCCGCTGGGCACCAGCAGCCCCAACCGCTCCAGGTCGTCGACGACGCCCGCGAGCAGGTCGTTGTAGGCGCTCTCACCCCGAAAGTCGTCCCTGGACAACGTCACGTCGAGCAGGTCGTAGACGGTCAGGAAGTACCGCTCGGACTGCGCCACCAGCAGCCTCCACAACCGCAGCGTCCGCTCGTCGCCGCCCTGCAACGCGACCACCCGCAGCCGCGACCGTTCCCGGAACGCCTCGTCGGCGTCGAACTTCGCCCGGGCCGCCCGGTAGAAGGTGTCCAGGTCGCCCATCGACAACTCGTGCGCCGCCCCGGCCTCGCCGACGTCGGCCAGGTGCTCGATCAGCATGCCGAACGGCGTCCCCCAGTCGCCGAGGTGGTTGACCCGCACGACCTGGTGCCCGAGCCAGTCCAGCAGCCGTACCGCCGCGTCACCGATGACTGTGCCGCGAAGATGCCCGACGTGCATCTCCTTCGCCACGTTCGGCGCCGAATAGTCGACCACCACGGTCTGCGGCGCCGCCGTCGACGGCACGCCGAGCCGGGAGTCGCCGGCCAGCCCGGAGACCATGTCGGCCAGTGCCCGGTCGGCAACGGTCAGGTTGAGGAAACCGGGCCCGGAGACCTCCGCCGACGTGCAGACGTCATCGAGCACCGCGTGCTTGAGCACCGCGGCGGCGATGTCGCGCGGCGGGCGGCCGAGCCGCCGGGCCAGCGCTAGCGCCGCGTCTGATTGGAAGTCCGCGCGCGGAGAGCGCCGCACGAGCGGGTCGACTGGCTCGCCGGCCACCGCCGCGAACGCCGGCGCCAGCCGGTCGGACAACAACCTTTCAAGATCCATGAGTACGCCGATCTCACTCGGACCCGCGCCGTCACGCGAGCCGTTGAACGGGGGGAGATGCGGGCGGACCGAGGACGACCAGCGCGTGACCGGCGGCTCGATCCGCCGGTCGCAGGAAACAGGTCAGCGCGGGCGGGCGACGGATCGCCGGCGTCGCCGAGCACCGACCTGGACGTCACACGACGATCCGGTGCAGTGGGCGATCACGCTGGTCATGACGGGCAGCCTAGTGGGCCGGGCGGTGTGGCGACACCCCGATTCACCCAGGGCCGGTCGGCGTCCGGCGGCTGCGCGTGGTCGTTTGGGACGGTTCGCCACAGGGAACCTCTCCAATATTGAGAGGGGTGATCATGAGCCGATACGTACCGCTACCGCCCGCCCGTATGCGAAACATGCTTGTGCTGGTCCCGCTGCTGGGCACCACCATCGCTGTTGCCACTGCCTGCACCGCCACTGCGGACCCGTCCGACTCGGCCTCGCCGACCGCAGCGCCGACGACCGCGGCGGCAGCGGTGGATCCGACCGGGTCACCGTCGCCGAGTGCGAGCACCCAGGCGACCATCCCGACATCAGCCTTCGTCGAGTTGCCGTCCGAGTTACGGAAGTCGCCGCGGCGCGCTACGGGCGTCGAGGAGGCCCTGCCGAAGCTGTGTGCCAACGAGTTCGGCACCGGAGGCCGACAGGTGACCGCAAGCGCCGCGATGACCGGCACCTACAAGAAGGCCGGAGACAACGAGGGCAATACGCCGCAGGGGATGATCCACCAAACCATCTTCACCTTCGACGACGACGGTGCCACGGCGTACCTGGCACGCGTCCGCACCGCCGTGGGGTCGTGTCCCTCCTACACGCAACTCGAAAACTCCACCACCGTCAAGAGTCAAAACCTGCCCGGCGTCGGCGATGAGGCGCTGCTGGTGACCCGGACGTGGCCCTATGCGAACCTGAACGGGACACGCACCGGCGGCAACGGGTCCAGCCAGATCGCGGTGGTACGCGTCGGCAACGCCGTGACGGTCTTCAACGACCAGGGCTGGGAGGGCAGCAGCGGCAATCCCACCATCCTGGACCGCGTTGTCCGCGACGGCGCAAAGACCCTCGACGCCTGGCAGCGGTAGAAAAAGGCGGTGCACGGGGGTCAATCGAACGGCCGAGGCTTGCGTCAGATCAAGGACAGCAGGACAGCGAGCGCGCTCACACCCGCAGACTGAGTTATCAGTCCGGGTGGGAGGCGATCATGTCGGACGGTCAGACGGCGAAGGCACCATGGCTCCCGCCGCGTTGGTTCATCCGCCTGGCCTGGTCAGTGCACCGGGGGCTGTACCGGGTCTCCGGCGGCCGGGTCGGGCTGTGGCAACCACGCGCGAATCGCTGGGGTGTGCTGCGGCTGACCACGACCGGTCGCCGCACCGGGCAGCAGCGAGGCGTCCTCGTCGCGTACTTCGAGGATGGTCCGAACCTGGTCACAGTGGCGATGAACGGGTGGGGTGAGGGTCAGCCTGCCTGGTGGCTCAACCTGCAGGCGCATCCGGACGCGTCCGTCGACGTGGTCGGCGGGCCGCGGCTGGTCCGCGGTCGCGCCGCCACCAACGACGAGCGGTTGCGATTGTGGCCACGGTGGAGCGAGTCCGACGCGAACTTCGACGCCCACGCGGCGCGGAGGTCGTCCGAGACCACGGTGGTCGTGCTGGAACCCAGGCCGGGTGGTGACTCGGCAGTGCAATGATGCGGCTCGTGCTCTCGCCCGCAGATCCGCTCGACCTCCGTGGTGTGCGACGTGCCTACGACACGGTGGCCAAGACCTACGCCAGCCATCTGCCGGACACCCGGGCCGAGGGTCCTGCGCCCAACCGGCCATCTGCTCGTCGGGTTTCAAGCCGGTGAGGGCACGCGTGACCTGTCGGCGGCGTACCGCCGCTTCGGCCACGAGATCCACCTTGAGCGACACCATTACAGCGTGGAGCAGGTCGCCGCCGAGATCGCTGCCGCCGGCCTGCGGGAGGAGTGCCGCCTGCTGCGGCGGGCTCGGGGCACCGAGCGCGACGACCAGGCGTTCCTGCTGGCCAGAGCCGGTTGAGTCAGCGGTTGAAGGCGAGGTACAGGCCGAGGCCGAAGTTGACCACCAGGATGATCGCGCCGACGACTGCGAACCAGCGCTGCCACGCCGTCCACCGGACCGTCCGCTGGGACTCGGCGATATCGGCCTCCTCCACCCGAACCTCCGCGATCCTGTCCCGTTCCCTGGTATCCCGGCGATCCGCGACCACACCGGCGCTGAACAGGGCGACGTTGGCGCGAAGCTCCTCGGTGAGGCTACGCAGCGCCTGGGTCATCGATTCGATCGAACCGTTGATATGCCGGAGGTGATCATCGTGCCCCTGCAGACGTTGCTCGATCCGGCCCGCGTCGAGACCGCGGTTGTAGGCGGCTGCCTTCTCCTCGGTGCTCTCCGGGCCCGTCACGACGGTCTCGCCGGCAGATCCGGGGATCTGGTGCTGGTGAGACGCACGGCCCTACCTCCTACTGACCACCGCAGCTGCCGAATGGTCGATGCTCCAGTCGTACCACTCGCAGACCGAGAAAGCCACTGCTCGGATCCGACAAAACCGCAGGTCAGAGCGGTATTTGCCGGCCGGTGAACGAGCCGGTCGAGGCTCGGGAAGACAACTGCGGCAGTACGGCAAGCGTGCTGCGTACCGCCGGGGTGGTAGTCGCATCGACAACTCCGGCAGGACGACCAACGCGCACTCCGATACCTACGCTGCCGGCTGTACGCGTCAGGCGATCGAAGGGGAAACGCCATGTCCATCCGCCACCTGCTCTCCACCGCCGTAGCCGCCCCGCTCGGGGGGATCGACCTGGCCGCACCGGCAGCCGCACACGCCTCCGTCCAACCGGCCGCCGCCGCTGTTCTCGCCATGAGCTCCGGGCGACTCGGTGCCAGCATGGCCGCCCTGCTCGGGCTGGTCGGCGCGCTCATCGGTGGGCTGGCACTGGCCCGCCCCGCCAGTCGCGTCGGCACCGGCACCGGGCGACTCGGCGCCGTCCTGGCCCTGGCAGCAGGGCTGACCGCCATGGCGCTCGGCGGTGTGGTGGTGGTGGCCACCTCCGACAGTGGCATCGGCACGGGCAACGGGCGTGGTGGGGCCTTCGTGGCCCTGGCGGTCGGGCTGGTCGGCGTGGTCCTCGGTGGGCTGGCACTGGGCCGCTCCCGCCGCACCGGCCGGTTGCCCGCCTGAGGTGGTCAGGGTCGGGCGAGCCAACCAGGAACGGTCAGGCCGGACTCGTAGGCGAGGATCACCAGCTGGGCGCGATCCCGGACCTGCGCCTTGGTCATGATCCGGCTGACATGCGTCTTGGCGGTCGCTGGACTCAGCACCAGCCGCGCCGCGATCTCGTCATTCGAGAGGCCGGCAGCGACCAGCGTCAGCACCTCACGCTCCCGCTCGGTGAGCGCGCTCAGTCGCGGCCCGGGGTCCGGATGCATGACCCGGGCGGCGAACTCGGCGATCAACCGACGGGTGATCGCCGGCGCGATCAGCGCGTCGCCACGGGCGACCACCCGCACCCCGTGGATCAGCTCGGCCGGCTCGGTGTCCTTCACGAGGAAGCCGCTCGCACCGGCCCGCAACGCGCGGTAGACATAATCGTCCAGGTCGAACGTGGTCAGGATGATCACGCGGGCGGCGCAGCTCGCGACGATCTCCGCGGTGGCAGCGAGGCCATCCAGCACCGGCATCTGGATGTCCATGAGGACGACATCCGGTCGCAGCTGCCCGGCGAGCCGCACCGCCGCGGCGCCGTCGGCGGCCTCGCCAACCACCTCGATGCCGTCCTCACCCTCCAGGATGGACCGGAAGCCGGCACGTACCAGGGTCTGGTCGTCGACGAGCAGCAGCCGGATCACGCCGGCTCGCCTGCGGGCGTCGGGCCGGGGCCCAGCGGCAGGCGGGCGCAGACCCGGAAACCGCCCTCCGGCTGGGTGCCCGTGGTCAGCGAACCGCCAAGCGCCCGGACACGCTCGCGCATGCCGAGGATCCCGCTGCCGGGCTTGCCTGGTGTGCTGGTGCCGTCGTCCTCCACCTCCACCACCACGTCGTCGTGGTCGGGCCGGATCCGGACCACCGCGGCGGTGGCGCCCGCGTGCCGGGCCACGTTGGTGAGCGCCTCCTGGACGATCCGGTATACCGCGAGGTCGACCTCCGGCGGCAGCGACCGGGTCTCGGCGAGCTCGGTGCGGATCGTCAACTCGGACCGCCCGGCCGTCGTGATCAGATCGCCAAGGCGATTCAGGCCGGGCCTGGGCACGACCGGTGCCGCGCCCTCCTGCCGCAGCACGCCCAGCGTCGCACGCAACTCTCGCAACGTCTCCTTGCTCGTTTGTTTGATCGCGGTGAGCGCCTGCTCGGACCGGGCCGGGTCCGGCCGGTGCAACGCCGCACTGGCCTGCACATAGATCAGCGAGAGGTGATGACCGAGCGCGTCGTGCAGCTCGCGGGCGATGCGCAACCGCTCCTCGGTGGCCCGCCGCCGGGCCTCCTCCTCCATCCGCTGCTCGGCGATGACCTCGCGGGCCTGCGCTTCGGCGAGGTAGGCCTGACGGTTGCGGGTCACACCGACGATGACCGCGATCAGCCAACCCGCGTGCAGCAGCGTCGCCCCGTTCATCGTGTCCGCGGATCGGTTGTAGCTGTCCGCGACGGCGAAGGCGATCACCGAGGCGAGACCGAGCCCGATCGCGAGGCGGAGATATCCCTCGTCGACGACGGTGTAGAGCGCCACGACGAACACCAACATGATCGGGCCGGGCCTGTGCAGCAACGCCCCGTACGCGCCGACGGCGGCCAGCGCCACCACGCCCACCGGCACCGGATGGCGGCGGCGGACGCAGAGCGCAGCGGGGGAACCGAGCACCACCACCAGCGCCGCCCATTCGGCGGTGGTGTCGATGCCACGCGACTGCACCACCAGGCCGACGAGGGCGACCAGACCGACGGCGAGCACCAGGGCCGTGTCCGCCGTCCGGCCACGCCACCGCGACCCTGACATAGGCCGAAGCCTAACCCGCGTTTCGTCGGAGGCTCGTGCCATGATGCCGCTCACCTCAAGGCAAGGAGCTTGGCGGCATGGCCACGGCGAATGTGCGGGACGAGACAGCGACCGGAAAAGCCATCGACCAGTGGCCGTTGACCGGGCTGCCGGAGCGCATCTCAGCGCGGGAGTTGGTCCGCTTACGGGTACGCGAGGAGGTCGCGCGGTTCAACGCCCACCAGCCCGAGCACTTCCGAGGGCTGCTGCAGCCGACCGACACGGAGGCCACGTTGAACGGCTACCGGGTCGCCCGAGGCAGGCGGCTCGACTGGGAGCAACAGGCGGACGCCGCCTGTGCCGCCTTCGCCCGCAACGGCTTCCTGCTGCTGGTCGGCAGCCGTCAGATCGAGGACCTCGACGAGGAGATCGACCTGCTCGCCGACCCGGATGTGGCCTTCGTGCGGCTCGTCCCGTTGGTCGGTGGCTGACATGGGCCACTGGAAAGAGCTCCTCCCCGCCCTCAGCGATGACGACCGACGACAGGTGGAGATCGGTCTCGCCGAGGCTGATGCTCGGATCAGGGCTGTTCTCCACAGCGCGAACACCTACCACTGGAGACACTCGATAACCAACGTGCCGGTCTGGGCCGCGGTCGAGTCGTGGCCGGTCGAAGAGCGTCGCAGCGCGGCGCTGGCCATGCACCTGGAGTCGTCGACAAGTTGGACTCCGACCGCGTTGAACGATGTGGTGCGGAGTCTGGCTGACGGAGACCTGCCCTGGACGCGGGCAGACCTCGTGTGGTGCCTGGAGGTTGCCGCGTGGGACGAGAGCTACGACAACGGCGCGTGCCTGGAGCTACCGGCCGCGATCGCCGCGCGCCTGGCTCCCGCTGAGCTGGCCGACCTGGTGCCGGCCCTCGATGCCCTCATCAGCGAACTGGTCAGCTACTACTTCGTCGAGGCGGAGCCGCGACGACGCGCTGTCAAGCTGATTGGCGAGGCCCTCGATCGCGCCACCGGCCGTCGCGTGCCGTCCTGGCTGCTCCACGATGGAGATGGCTTCGGGCCGCTCGTCCGCGCCGAGATGAGTGCTGCCCTCACCGCGCCGGGCGTGCCGGAGGTGTTGACGCACTGCGCCTCTCTGGAAAAGCCGGCCGCGCCGGTGAAATGGCAGCGGCGCCTCGACGAGCTGCTCGCCACCACACCTGACGGCGCTCGGGCCGTGCGGTCGGTCCTCGAAGCATTCACCGCCTACGGCCGGCCCTTGCATGACGACTCGGACCGCCTCATCCGCGGCCTGGTCTGGGCGCTGTCGCGTCAGCCTGACGAGCGGGCGACCGATCTGTTGGCGCGAGTCACCGCCGCCGCGGCGGCGGCACCACGGCAGTCGTCCAGCTCTCCCCATGCCCAACGGACGGCTGTCGCGGCCGTGCAACTGCTCGCGGGCCGGGGCGGTGAGGTGCCGCTACGCACACTGGCGAGGTTGGCCGTGACGGTCAAGAACAAGGCGATGCTGAGCCGGATCCAGTCCGTGCTGACCCGCATCGGCGCTCAGCGGGGATGGTCGCTCAGCGAGGTGATGGAGCTCGCGATCGACGACCACGGGCTCGGCCTCGATGGGCGACTGTGCGCACAGGTCGGGCCGTACGAAGCGACGGTCGACGTCCCGGGCGAGAAAGCACGCCTGAGCTTCGGTCGTGACGGTGCCCCCCTCAAGGGCATCCCGGCTCAGGTCAAGCAGGCATACGGTGACGAGCTCAAGCAGTTACGTGACCTCGTCAAACGCGTAAACGCGAGCCTGGCCGCCGAACGCCAACGGGTGGAAGGACTGCTGTCCGAGGAGCGCACCTGGTCGTACGCCGACTGGTTGTCCCGATTCCTCGTACACCCGATCACCGGGACCCACGGGCGACGGCTGTTGTGGGAGACCAGCACCGACGGCCATCGCTGGACGGCGGGTCTCCCCCGTCGGGACAGCGACGGATGGACGATCGCCGGCCGGGACGGCCAGGCCATTCCCCGCGACCGGGTCAGGCTGTGGCATCCCGCTCGGGCGACGACCGACGAGGTTTTCGCCTGGCGTGCGCACGTGCTCGCCACTGGTCTGGCACAGCCGTTCAAGCAGGCCTTTCGAGAGGTCTACCTGGTTACGCCTGCGGAGGAGCAAACGCACACCTACTCCAACCGGTTCGCCGCGCACATTCTGCGCTACCGGCAGGCGAACGCCCTCCTGCGCGCTCGGGGCTGGCAGGCCGGCTACCTCGGCACCTGGGACGGCGGTTATGACAGCGAAGCCACCAAGCTCTTCGGCGGTGGTGCGTGGCGGGCGTCGTTTCACCATCAACTTGTCGACAACCCCGATCCGCACAGCTACGACGTCGAATACTGCTCCACCGACCAGGTGCGTTTCGCCCGCCGGGACGGGGCGACGTGGCAACCGGCGCCGGTCGTCGACGTGCCACCACTGGTCTTCACCGAGGCCATGCGTGACGTGGACCTGTTCGTCGGCGTCACCTCGATCGCCACCGACCCGCAGTGGGCCGACCGCGGCGAGGATCGGCTGCACACCTATTGGCGCAGCACCGTCAGCGCAGCGCTGACCCCATCGGCGGAGGTACGCCGAGACGCGCTGGCGCGGCTGCTACCGCGCACGAACATCGCCGATCGGGTGGACCTCTCCGACCGGTACCTGCACGTCCGTGGGAACGTCCGCAGCTATCGGATACACCTCGGGTCCGGCACCATTCTGATGGAGCCCGACGATGCCTACCTGTGCATCGTCGCGGCGCGTGATCGCACCGGCCGGCTTCACCTGCCTTTCGACGACGACCCCATGCTGTCGACGATCTTGTCGAAGGCAATCATGCTCGCGGCAGACGACACGATCACCGACACCACGGTGCTCCGACAGCTCACCAGATGACTGACGGGGCGCCGGGAGATCATTCCTCGCGCAGGCCGTCGAGGTGCACTCTGAGCGCCGCTGCGATCTCTCCCGCCGCGAGGACCTGATCCGGGGTGAGGGCGTCGACGAAAAGCTCACGGATGGCGCGCAGGTGCGGATAGGTGGCTCCCCCGAACGCCTCGGCTCCGGCGGCGGTGAGCAGCACCTCCGCCCCACGGGGAACAGTCGCGCACTCCTGCCGGCGGATGAGGCCCCGCCGCTCCATCCGCCCCAGATGGTGGGAGAGCCGACTTCGCTCCCAACCGATGTGCGCCGCGAGTGCGGAGGAACGCATCGCCTGCCCCTCGGCCTCGCTGAGCGCGAGCAGGACGGCGTAGTCCCCCGTCGAGAGCGAGGAGTCGCTCTGCAGGCGGGACTCGAGCCGGGAGCCCAGGGCCGCCGTCGTCTCGATGAAGTCCCGCCAGATCCGTAGCTCGTCCGAGGTCGGGAGTTGTCGTCCCCCCCGCCGGCCGAGTGTGGCCTCCGTCATCTCACTCTCCTGGAATTGACGTGTCAATCGCCAAGTTAGCATCATTGACACGTCAACCGGTAGGGCCGCTCCCGCGGGTCGCCGGCCCGGAGCACCGAGGAGGACACGATGACAGCTGCAGGTTTCGAACTGGGGCTCAACTCGTTCGGGGAGGTGGCCAGCGACGGCGACCGGGTCCTGAGCGACGCCGAGTCGACCTCTACACCAGGGCACTCGAACAACACGGGCATACCCTGCGGCCAATCGGGCAGCACTCACTCGGCCTTGTCGCAGACACCGACGAGGAGGCGGTGGAGACGTGGTGGCGCGCTATGAGGCTGAAATCGACCACGGCGCGCTCTTCGTCGGATCACCCGAGACGGTGGCGCAGAAGATCGCCACGGTCGCCCGTGATCTGCGGCTGAGCCGCTTCGACCTGAAGTACGACATCATGCACCTGCCCCGCGTGGCACGCGCACGCACCATCCAACTGCTCGGCAGTGAGGTCGCGCCGCGGGTCCGGGAGCTGCTGGCGAAGGAGCCCACCCATGTCTGATCTCTTGTTCGGCCTCGACACGTTCGGCGACGTACCGGAGGACGACGCCGGCAAGCTCGTGTCCCACGCTAGAGCGATCCGGCAGGTCGTCGACGAGGCGGTGCTCGCCGACGAGCTCGGCGTCGATGTCATCGCCCTGGGCGAGCACCATCGGCCGGAGTACTCGGTGTCGACGCCGGAGACGGTCTTGGCGGGGATCGCCACCCGTACGTCGCGGATCCGGCTGGCGTCCGGGGTGACCGTGCTGAGTTCGGACGACCCGGTCCGGGTGTTCCAGCGTTTCGCCACGGTCGACGCGCTGTCGCACGGCCGGGCCGAGGTCATCCTCGGTCGCGGCTCGTTCACCGAGTCGTTTCCGCTCTTCGGCTACGACCTGCGCGACTACGACACGCTGTTCGAGGAGAAGATCGACCTGTTCGTCAAGCTGCTCGACGAGAAGCCGGTCACCTGGAGCGGCACCCTGCGCGCCCCGCTGGACAACGCCGACGTCTTCCCGAAGACAGAATCAGGGCACCTGAGCACCTGGGTCGGCGTGGGCGGCTCACCGCAGTCGGTCGTGCGCACCGCCCAGTACGGGCTTCCGCTCATGCTGGCCATCATCGGTGGTGCCCCCGAGCGCTTCGCGCCCTACCTGGACCTCTATCGGAGGGCAGCCGAGCAGCTCGGCACGACCGCGCACCCGGTCGGGATGCACTCGCCGGGCTTCATCGCCGACACCGACGAGGAGGCGAAGGAGGTGTACTGGCCGCATTACCGTGTCATGCGGAACCGGATCGGTGCGCTGCGCGGCTGGCCACCGATCCGCCGCCAGGAGTTCGACTCCGAAGTGGAAGGTGGTTCCCTCTACATCGGCTCGCCGGAGACAGTGGCCCGCCGGATGGCGCGGGCGATCCGCAGCCTCGGCGTCGGCCGGTTCGACCTCATCTACTCGGCCGGCGCACAGCCGATGAGCGCCCGGATGCGCGCCGTGGAACTCTACGGCTCACGGGTGATCCCCATGGTCCGCGACATCCTGGCCAGCTGACCAGCGCCGACGGACGCACAAGAACGAGAGGACGACATGTTCGACAACGACCGGAGCCGGCCTGTGACCCTTGGTGTTCTCGGGGCCGGCAAGGTGGGTACGGTGCTCGCCCGGCTCGCCGTCGCCGCTGGCTATCGGGTGCTGGTCGCCGGCTCGGGCGACCCGGCGAAGATCGCCCTCACCGTCGAGGTGCTCGCGCCGGGGGCGGCGGCCACCACGGCGGTTGACGCGGTGGCCGGCGCGGACATCGTCATCCTCGCCCTTCCACTGGGCAAATACCGCAGCATCCCCGCCGAGGCGCTGCACGACAAGCTCGTCGTCGATGCCATGAACTACTGGTGGGAGATCGACGGCATTCGGGACGACCTCACCAACCCGCGTACCTCGTCGAGCGAGATCGTCCAGGCGTTCCTGCCCGGGTCCCGTGTCGTCAAGGCGTTCAACCACATGGGCTACCACGATCTTGAGGACGAGGCGCGGCCGGCTGGGGCTCCTGGCCGCAAGGCCATCGCGATCGCCGGCGACAGCGCCACTGATCTCACCACGGTCGCAGGTCTTGTGGACGCGCTGGGCTTCGACCCGGTCGTCGCGGGTCCCCTCGCCGAGGGCGTACGGCTCGAGCCGGGCAGCGAGTTGTTCGGCGCCAACGTGAGCGCCGACGAGGTGCGTGCCATGCTCGACCGTTTCCCCGAGTCGGAGCGTGGACGGACGATTGCCTCTGCCAGAGCCTCGACGCCGAACGAGGCGGCTGAGAACTCCTAACCGGTGCCGGTCATCAACCGTTGTCGGACGTGTTGATCGCGGTGCAGTCGAGGCAGTTCGGGTGAGTGGCGCGGTGCTGACGTGCCCAGAGCCCAGCGTCGCGTTCCTGTCCGCGTGGCGGTACGGCGGCCAGTTGAAGTCGACGCAGCAGGTGAAGGTTGGCGGGCAATGCTGAGACGTCCGAGGCGCCGAGTCGAGGATGGTCGACGATGAGCGCACCGTCGCGCATGGTGACCAGGGCACGGTACTGGCGGAGATCCCCTGGACCGTCTGGTCGGAACAGGGTCTCGTCCTGCCGGGATGGACGCAGGATGTGCTGCCCGTCCGGGTGGAGGTGACCAACGAACCATTCGATGAAGGCGGTGCGCGCTGCCCCGTGGACGGGGTCGTGGTGATCGACCGCATGGGCTTGACGCACAAGGGTGGCGAGAGTGCTGGAGTCAACCGCGACGAACCTGCCTGGATCCCGGGGAGGCTGCCAGCGTTTCCAGGTTGGCCGGGTGTCTGGTGCTGTGGCGGGCCGCGGCAGTCGCGGGGCTTGTTCCAGGAACGTGGTATCGATACCCATTCGAGTGAGGTGCTTACGCAGCCAGGATCGCTGGAAATCGTTGGCGCCCTGCCAGGTCCAGACGAGTCCGTCGTACTCGCCGGCTGGCCGAGGTTGGTCGGCACCGGGCAGGTTGTGGCAGACGTCGGCGATGAGCCTGATCTCGGCAAGGTGCCCATCGGGATGCTTCGAGCTGTCGGGCCTCGACGCGAGAGCCCGGATCTCGATCATCGCGGCTGACAGCACCACCGCGATGGCCGCGCGGCGCTGATCGTGTGACCATCCCCTGCTCGGGTTCCGACGTAGGCGCACGGCGGAAGGGTATCCCTCGTCGTTGGGCAGAACCACAGGCACTGTGACCTGAACGCCTCGTCTGGCCTGCGGACCGATCAGGAATCGAGAAGCCCCAGGGCTTATGTCCGGCCTAGCCTTTTCCCAGGTCGCCGGCATCACGCCGGACTTGAACGACGAGAGGGAGCCCCAGAATGTCCGCGAAGACCACCACGACCGTGTCCGATGGCTTCAGCCCGGAGGAGCGGGCCGCGATGAAGGAACGCGCCGCCGAACTGCGCGCCGAGGGCAAGAAGGGTGCAAAGAAGGCCGACGGGCTGCAGGCGATCCTCGACCGGATCGCGCAGATGGCGCCGGAGGATCGCGCGCTCGCCGAGCGCGTCCACGTGACGGTGACCGCCGCCGCCCCGGATCTGATGCCGAAGACCTGGTACGGCATGCCCGCGTACGCGAACGCGGACGGCAAGATCGTCGTGTTCTTCCAGGACTCCGGCAAGTTCAACTACCGGTACTCGACCCTGGGCTTCCAGGACACGGCCAACCTCGACGACGGCGACCTGTGGCCGGTGTCGTACGCGCTGCAGAAGTGGAGCCCGGCGGTGGAGAAGAGGGTCATCGAGCTGGTGAAGGCTGCGGTGTCCTGAAGCTCACCGGCCCGCGCCGACGGTCAGGGGCTGGCGTCGGGTGCCTACGGTTCGAGCCTGTCGATCACCGACCATGCGCTGGCCATCGAGGCGGCGGAAGCCGGAGCTGCCGTCGTCCGCTCCCAATACGGATCATCGCGCCGGGAGGGATTGAGGCCCGAGCGTGACCGCGCCAACCGGTTGGCATGCCTGCTGAGCAGACCGGGATACTGGCCGCTGTGACGACCAAAGCGCTGATCCTCGACTTCGACGGTCTGCTGATGGACACGGAGACGACCCTGCTGGAGAGTTGGCGTTGGGAGTGGGCGCGGCACGGCCTGCAACTCGACCCCCAGGGGTTCTTCGCCGACCATGGCGGGGATGCGAACGCCGCCCGCTACACGGCGCTCGAAGCGGCGGTCGGGTCCCCCTACGACCGCACGTCCAGCCACGCGCTGCGGATGGCGTACCGAGCAGAGTTGAACGCGGCGCTGCAGCCCGCGCCCGGCATCATCGAGTGGCTGGACCGGGCCGCCGAGCTGGGGCTGCGGCTCGCCGTGGCGAGCAGTTCCCCGCTCACGCACGTGGGTGCTCTGCTGGACCAGGCAGGGCTGCGGGCGCGGTTCGAGGTGCTGGCGACCGGCGACGAGGTCCCTGCGCACAAACCGGATCCGGCTGTCTACCTGCTGGCCCTCGAACGGCTCGGGCTGCCTGCGGATCAGGCGGTTGCGTTCGAAGACACCGCGCACGGCGTGGCGGCGGCACTCGCCGCTGGGCTCCGCTGCGTCGCCGTGCCGAACCCACACGCGGACCACGCCCGCTTCACGGCTGCGGACCTGGTGTTGACCAGCGCCGCGGACCTCTCCCTGGACGCACTCCTGGCTCGGCTGGCACTGCGCGTGAGCGGTGCCCTGGTGGCGTGAGTCGGCACCCACCGGCCATCGGCGCACTCTTGACATGAAGCTTGGTTGAGGTTCTAGCGTTCGCCATCCAACACCCGTTGTCGGAAGGATTCGGATGCACCTGCCACGCCTACTGCGCCCGCGCGTCGCCGTGAGTGCGCACTGCGACCTCCCCTGCGGCGTCTACGACCCGGCGCAGGCCCGCATCGAGGCTGAGTCGATCAAGGCGATCTCCGAGAAATACCAGGCCAGCGACGATCCGGAGTTCCGGACCCGGTCGCTGGTCATCAAGGAGCAGCGCGCCGAACTGGTCAAGCACCACCTCTGGGTCCTGTGGACCGACTACTTCAAGGCACCGCACTTCGAGAAGTACCCCCACCTGCACGGCCTCTTCAACGAGGCCACCAAGCTCGCCGGCGCGGGCGGTGCGAAGGGAGTCGCGGACCCGGCGGTCGCGGAGCAACTCCTGGCAAAGATCGAGGAGATCTCGAAGATCTTCTGGGAGACCAAGCAGAGCTGATCCGACCCGGAGCGATCACCGCACGGTCCAGCGGGTCAAGATCCGCACAACATCACTGAACTTGCTGCTTCAGCGCGCCCGAAGGCAGCAGTTTCAGTGAATCTGTGCGGATCTTGACCTCGCCGGGAGGTTGAAACCGCAGGCGACTGACGGTGCGGGACCCGGCGAGGCTTCGCCACGATCGACCGGCGCGATCTCAACGCGTAGGCCGCTACTGGCGAGCGTCGTCCGGGTCGGGCTCACCACCGGAGGCCGCGCCCCCGACGAGCACCGACTCCTGACCCTCCTGCCGGCCCTCCTGCCGGGCGCGGGCGAGCAGCCCGGCCAACCGGCGACGGCGGTGACGGGCCGCCGCCCGCAGGCCGATGAGCAGTACGGCGAGAAGACACAGCAGCGCGAGCTGTGCCCACGGCACGACCCAGGTGGTGACGGTGGCGGTGACCGGCCGGAGATCGGCACCGGCTTGGCCGTCGCCGAGCAGGGCTGGCGTCGTGGTGACTGTCGTGCGGAGGCGTCCCAGCGGCCACACGCCACTGGCACGGGTCTCCACCTCACGGCTGCCGCCCGGGAGCAGCTCCTCGACAGCACTTGTGGCGTCGTGGCTGGTCCGGCCGAAGAGGTCAGACACCGCCACGCGGCTCGTTCCGCTGACCCAGGCGTTGCCGTCGTTCTCGACGGTGTAGCGAATCCGAACGGTGCCACCGGCGAAGGGATTCCACGACGGGGTGTACGTCGTGGTGAGGCCCTGGATGGGCAGAGTCGCCTGGACGGACCCGTTGACCCGCACCATGACGCGGAACCCCACTCGGCTCTCGACGTTGACCGTGCCGCCGGTGCTGGTGACGGTCGCGGCGATGCCGGCCGGGTGGTCGCCCGGTGTGGCGTTCTTGGGCACCGTGATCGTGAACGGCACCACCTTCGTCTCGTCGGGGCCGACGGTGACCTTCTCCTGAACGTCGATCCAGGTGCCACCGTCGACCGAGGGACGGTCGGACGAGAGCATGTTGAAGCGGCCCTTGTCGGTGAGGTAGCCGTCGGCGGCCTTCAGCGAGAAGGCGACAGCGCTACGGCTGAAGTTTCGGACCGCCAGGTGCTCGGTCACCACCTTCCCCGGGTCGAGGCTGGCGTTGATCCACCGGCGTTGGTCCGGCCCGGTCGAGGTGGCCGGCTGGACCGTCCAGGTCAGGGCTTTCGGGTCCGGTTCCGCCGCAGCCACGGCCGGCGCGGCAACAACCGTGAGGATCACGACGGCGAGGACGGTGAGCGCCTGGCGCAGCGGGGAGACGGTCATGACGACGGCCCTTCGGCACGGGGTTTGGCGGGGGCCTGGTCCAGGCCCCCGCCAAGCCACTACTCGAACAGTGAGAGCGTGAGGGTAGAGCTGTATTCGCCGGCGGCGACCTCAGCGGGAGTCCGCAGATACAGGTCGGCGTTGACGGAGTACGAGTCGCTGGCGACGGCCTCGGAGTCGAAGGCCGAGACCAACAGCTCCTGGTCGACAAGGCCGACGTTGTTGCCCGGCAAGGTCTCCTCGTCGAGAGCGGTCACAACCTCCTCACCTTCGGTGACCAGGCCGGTCTCCCCGCCGTCGAGCAGGCGCGGCTTCCAGCCGAAGTGGTCGGCCGTGATCGGCGCCTGGCCGGAGCTGCCCGCGAAGTCGCTCGCGCTGCCGAGCACAGCCCAGGCGGCACCATCGGGAACCTCGTCGGCGATGCGCGTGTCGGTGACCGTCACCGTCGGCAGCGTACCGACGAACTGGCGAACCAGCAGGGTCGAGCCGTCCTCGGACAGCGCGACCGAGTCGCCGGCGATCGACAGGGCGAGAACGCCCGGTTCCCTGATCTCGTCGATGTCGACAGTGACCCGCACGCTGGCGTCGTCG
Source organism: Micromonospora sp. DT201 (assembly GCF_049841575.1). NCBI lineage: Bacteria > Bacillati > Actinomycetota > Actinomycetes > Micromonosporales > Micromonosporaceae > Micromonospora > Micromonospora sp. DT201. The sequence continues at coordinate 131,394 of NZ_JBNCKP010000014.1, forward strand.
CCAGGGTCGGCCATGGCGGGCGACGGCAGCACCGTCGCCCCGACCACAACGGCGCCGACGGCACAGGCCGCGAGCATCTGCCGCCGTTTGTATGTGTTCATCTGATCTCCGTTCTCATCCATGAAGGGTTATCCGCCGCAGGTGCTGGCGGGGTATTGCACGGTGCGAACGGTCGTCACGTCCTGCCCGCCGATGGCCCCGGTCACCCGGACCGTCGCCGAACCCGCTGGAACCGAGACGGCACGCGTGTTGAACGACTGGTACGCGTTCGCACCTGCTGCGACGGCCGTGAACGACCGCTGGCCGTACGAGGTCTCCAGGGCGATCCCCACCGGCGCGTCGTGATCGTTGCGCGCCTGCACCGCCACGTACGCCTTGCCACCCACGCACCGCGGCTCGGCGGTGACCGTGACGGGCAGCTCCGGCTGGTCCGATGCCGCTGCGAAGGCCCAGGAGTCGATCTCGAAGAGGTCGGCGCCCGCCGGGCCGGTGTAGGTGAAGTACACGTCGTGCACGCCGGTGACGCCCTCGAGCTCGGCGGTCACCTCGGCCAACTGGCCCGTCGGCGTGTCGACGGAGATCGTGCTGACAACGGGACCGTTGACGTCGTCGAGGCGCACCTGGATCTGTGCGCCAGCGGCGAGCGCTCGCACCTTCGCCGTCACGCTCTGCGCGCCGTTGGCGCCGAAGTCCACCGACGACAGGGCAGTCCAGTCGCCATTGTCGATGTCGCGTACCACCAGGTTCGGCGCCGCGCCGCCGAACTGGGCGGAGGTGCCGTCGACCTTCGTGGTCGCGACGCCCTTGCTCCAGCCGAAGGTCTCGGCCTCGAAGACACGGTACGGATCGAAGTTCCGGACCTGGTTGACGCCGGCGTACGTGCCGACGACCTGCTGGATCGTGCCGTCCGCGTTGAAGGACAGCTCCTGGATGTGCGGGCTGCGGTACCCCTGCGTCGAGTTGCCGTTGATGCGCTTGTTCAACGTCGGGGCGTGGTAGGTGAAGTAGTACTTGCCCTCGAACTCGAACACGGACTGGTGGTTGTTGCCACCGGTGCCCGAGCCGAAGAACTGCGACTGGTTCGGGAAGAGCACCCCGGCGTAGGCCTCCTTCGGCCAGGACATCGGGCTGTCGGAGATCATGTAGCCGATCTGGCCGCCCCCGGGGTAACCGGGGAGCGGCTGCTGGCTGCCACCGAAGTCGTTCCCGCCGAAGTGCGAGGAGTACGAGAAGTAGTACTTGCCCTCGCGCTTGAAGACGTGGCCCGCCTCGAAGGCGACCGGAGCGTCGACCACCGCGGCGGAACCCTCGGTCGACACCATGTCGTCGCCGAGTTCGATCGACCGGATGTTCTTCGGGTTGTTGAAGCGCTCGGCCGGCGGCATGCTCGTCGCCGCGGGACCACCACCGAAGACGAGGTACGGCTGGCCGTCGTCGTCCACGAACGGAGCCGGGTCGAACTTCCACGCTACGGACTCGGCACCGGGGGTCCTGCCGTCGATCAGCGTGCTCGTACGCTCGCTGGTCCACGGACCGAGCGGCGACGCACCCGTGATCACGTTGCTGGAGCCACCGCCGTTGGCGTAGTAGAGGAAGAACTTCTCCACGCCGTTCACCACCTTCTTGGTGATGCCGGGTGCCCACGAGTTGCCGGTGAACGGTGCCACCCCGTTCGGACCAGCGACCTGGATCTCGCCGTGGTCCGTCCAGTTCACAAGGTCCGCCGAGGAGATCACCGTGATCTGGTTGATGTTGCCGTAGTTGATCCCCGGCGAGACGCCCGTGACGGGGTCGGGAGCGTAGCCCTGGGTGTCGTTGGTCATGTACATGTACACCCGGCCGTCGTGCACCATGCCGAAACCGTCGGCGCCGAACTTGTGCCCGATCAACGGGTTGTGCTCACCGGGCAGCTTGCCGACGACCTCGATCGTCTTCGACGCCGGTGCGGGCGGCGCGGCGCCGACCACCGACACGTCGTCGAGCTTGAAGTCCATGAGGTGCACGTTCGGATCCGTGGACGGCGTGGCCGTCCAGGGAGTCTCGAAGAACAGGCGTGCCGTCGACACGTTCTGCCCCGCCGGGATCGTGAACGTCCCGTTGAACTGCGCCCACTGGCCCTTCGTCGCCACCACATCCACGAGGTTGGTGTAGGTACCACCGCCGTAGTGCATCGTTGCGAAGAACTGCTTCGTAGCCGGGCCGTTCGGGTTCTCGTACTTGATGCGGGCCGTGAGGGCATAGGCCTGGCCGGCCTGCACCTTGCCGCTGAGATCCTGCATCGGCCCGGATCCGGTCGTCGTCCGGCTGGTGACGAGCGCGGCGCTCGCGCCCGCGTAGGCGTCCGACGTGGCCGAGAGTTGGGCGCCGTCGGTGGCGTTTCCGTTGTTGACGAACCAGCTCGCGAGGCCGTTCTCGAACCCACCGTTCACGATCAGATTCGTGTCGGCGGCCTGGACGGGCGCCGCCCCGACGACGAACCCTGCGGTCAGCATCAAGCCGACCGTCGCGAGCGCTGCGACCCGTCCTCGGGTCGCCCGTCGCAATCGTTGCTTCACGAGACATCCTCCTTCAACTCTGACGTGCGGTCATCGGTGTGCAGGGGATCGCTGAGAGTGCTCCCATGGGTGGTCCGGACATCAGGGGTCGACTACCACCACCGGCTCGACCGCGGCCGGCGGCGCGAAATCAGGTCTGCTGTTCCGCGCCGCGCGGCCGATCGCCCGGTGGTGGTGGTCGTCGGTGAGCCGAGGGCTCGTGGTGGCGTTATCCGCCGCAGGTGGCGGCGGGGTGCTGCGCGGTGCGTACGGTGGTCACGTCCCTGCCACCGATCGCCCCGGTGACCCGGACCGTCGCAGAACCGGCTTCCACCGATGCCGCACGCGTGTTGAACGACTGGTAGACATTCGCCCCCGGCGCCACAGCCGCAAACGATCGGTTTCCGTACGGGGTCTCGACCGTGATCCCGATCGATCCGTCATGGTCGTTGCGCGCCTGCACCGCCACGTACGCCTTTCCACCCAGGCACCGCACCCCAGCAGTGACCGTGACGGGCAGTTCAGCGAGCACGCCCAGCCGGGCCAGTTGATAGCTGAGTGCCCGCTCGGGGGCGTCGATCTGGTTCTGGGTGCCGAATTGCCCGGCCCGTGCTGACGTCGCCGCGGCGAGCGCCGACTGAGTCGCGGCCCAGGCGTCGGCCGGGTAGTGCCGACTGTCGAGCGTCTGCGCGTGGGCGATTGCCGAGTCGAGGGTGGTGGTGTCGAGCGGCCGGGACTGCGCGGTCAGCGTGTCGCTGAGCAGGAAGTTGTCGAAGTCGACGCTCCCGCCGGTCTCCTGGGTCGCGTAGTTGAACAGACCAACCCGATGGCCCATGAAGTGGGCGAGGCTGCCGTCGAGCGACTGTGGGCCGACGCGGTTGCCCAGGCGGGTCCACTGCATCCCGTCCAGGCTGTAGTAGAACGTCGTCCACAACTGGCGACCGGCGACGAGAAGTCGAGGTCCGCCTTCACGTGCACCTCGGTCGCGTCACCCAACGCCACGGTCGATCCTGGCACGAAGGCTTCCAGCGTCGACTGGTCGAGGTCGACAGCGAACGGCTGCGACCGGTTGACGACACCCAGGGTGTTGACACCACCGACGCGCTTGACCGCCACGTACGAGAACCCGCGGTTGTAGGCCGCCAGGCCGGCGACGTCCCCGTTCTTCATTGCGGAGATGTCCATCCGGGTCTCCACCGACTGCCGTGGCCCGAACGTCCGCTGCGAGAGCGTGTTGCGGGCTTCTTCGAACCAGGCCAGCTCGGCCCGGTTGGAGAGCTTCGTGTAGACGTACTGGCCGGTGACCACCTTGCCGGCCGTCAACCGCAGCCAACCGTCGCGGTCGGTCAGCGACCAGTACCGGTTGTCTGGGGCGTGGTTCCATTCCCACGCCAGGTCCAGCCGCGACCCGTTGGGGGCGATCTCCGCCGGGTCGAGCGGCGCTGGGACCGTCCACTGCTCGTCCTGGTACGCCTTGTGTGGCGCGTCGTTGGCGAAGTCGTCCGAGGCGACGAGGCCCTTCTGGCGCTCGAAGACCTCCTCGGCCGGGCTGAGCTGAATCGGCTTGTTGAACACGCCGTTGACCGGCACGACCCCGTTGGTGCCGAAGGTCGGCCACCCGTTCTGCCAGGTGGCGGGGATGAGCGCCGGGATCCGACCGATCGGGAACGTGTCGCGGAAGAACATGCCGTGCCAGTCGGTCCCGCCGTCCGCGCGGCTGATCGGCACCAGGCTGCCCTGCGCGAAGCCGTTCGAGTTGAGCACGCCACGCGCTTCGTAGGTGTTCACCCCTCCGGCGGAGGTGTAGCGCCCGAGCAGGTCCTTCGACCGGAACATGACGACCTGGCGTCCCTGCCCGGAGGGCCAGGTGATGATGACGGCGTAGTACCAGCCGTCGATGTAGTAGAACTGCGCGCCCTCGAACAGACCGCCGATGAACGGCTGCCCGGCGTAGTTGCTCGCCGTGAAGATGTTGGGGTAGTCCTGCGCGATGGCCGTCAGATCGGCGTTGAGGCGTACGGCGCTGGTGCCACCGGAGCCGTAGAAGATGTACGGCGTTCCATCGACGTCGAAGAAGAGTGACGGGTCGTGCAGGCCACGGCCGAGGGCGGTGCGCTGCCACGTGCCGTTCTCGATGTCGTCGGTGCGGTAGAGGTACGCCCCGTTGAGGTTGTTGGTGTTGAAGGCGACGTAGAACATTCCGTCGTGGTAGCGCAGCGACGATGCCCACTGGCCCTGGCCGTACGAGTTCTGGCCGTTGCGCAGCGAGAAGGCGTCACCGATGCTCGCCCGGTCGAAGACGTAGTTGACGATCTCCCAGTTGACGAGGTCGTACGACTTCATGATCGGCGCGCCCGGGCTCAGGTGCATCGTCGTGCTGATCATGTAATAGATGTCGCGGCCCTCGTCGTTCTCGGCGGCCGGTACGCGCTCCACGCTGATGTCCGGCACGTCGGCATTGAGCAGCGGCACTGAGTACGTGCCGGCGCCGGTGTCGGTCGAGGTGTACGACGATCGGGGCGACCATGCTTCGGCGGCGTGCGCGGCAGCGGGTGCGGTCACGACGCTGGCGCTGACAACGACAACGGTCAATGCGAACGCACACATTGAATCAGGCCGACGTAGCCGCACTGTGGACGGAAGCCTTTTCAACGCCCCGACAACGCGGTGGATTGCGTTGTTTTGGCCGGGGGATTCGGGCGTGCGGGAGGAGCTAGGGATACGCGAGCGGATCGACACGGCCAAGGTGAGCTCCAAGCGCGAGGGCGGCGTGAGGGCGGCGTGAGGACGGCGTGAGGGCCATCGTGTTATCGCTAACAATGACTGTCAAGACCTTCGATGAAACGCGCCCGAAGTGTCCCCGTAACATCGGGACTAACCATTATGGATGGACGTGTCGCCCGTGGGAGCGCGGCCATGAATCAGCAGGCAGACGACGCTGGCACAGAGGCAGCTCCGTCTCAGCCTCGGCAGGCTTCGAGGCAGGAGCGCAGGGCCGCAGTGAGCCGGTTGGCCCGCTCGTCACCCATCCCGCGCATCTGGTTGGCCACGTAGCCCCATCCCCGTGCGCTACCGCGCCTCGACGGGGCTGATCGTGGACACGGCGAGGACGCTCGCCGCGACGTGACGGCACAGGTCCGGGCTGAGGCGTGTTGCCCCAGCCCGGACCTGTCGGTGTCCTGCTCTCAGGTCAGCTCCGCAGCTGCCACCGCTGGTTCGTGCCACCGGTGCAGGACCACAGGATCAACTTCGTGCCGTTCGCCGTCGCGGCGCCGTTCGCGTCGAGGCAGAGACCCGACTGCGCACCCGTGATCGTGCCGTTGGCGTTGATGTTCCACTGCTGGTTGGCCTGACCGTTGCAGTCCCAGATCACCACCGTGGTGCCGTTGCTGGCGCCCTGGCCGGAGGCGTCCAGGCACTTGGTGCCGTACACCATGAGCTGCCGGCTGGCGGTGTGGGTCCACCGCTGGTTGGTGGCGTTACTGATGCAGTCCCAGATCTGGGCCTGCGTGCCGTTGGTGGTGCTGGAGTTGCCGATCTCGGCGCACCGGCCCGACTGGCCGCCCACGATCTGCACATTCGTCGGGTTGGTGCTGCCGCCGCTCTGCACGCCGGCCGTGTTGATCACCGTCTGCGCGCCCGACGGCCAGTTGCCGTTGCTGACCGTGACGTTGCCGTTGACGACGTTGCCGCGGTCACCGTTCGTCACGTTCGTGCTGCCGTTGGTCGACCAGTTGTTGGTGACGGTGAAGTTGCCCATGTTCTCCGCGTAGTAGTAGTTCGCGGTGGCCCAGGTGCCGGTGGAGGAGAACACGTTGTTGCGGGCGGTGTAATAGCGGGAGCCCTCGTCGAAGTAGAGCCCGAACCAGCCGTTGGTCCGCAGGCAGTAGTTCTCGGCGATCAACCCGCCCGGGTTCGCCGACAGCGAGTAGATGCACCCGCCGTCGGTCATCTGCTGCATGACGTCGTGCACGTAGTTACCGATGACCTGGTTGTTGGCCGCGGTGGTCGCCGTGGAGTACCGCGGCTGGTAGTTGTACAGGCCACGGTTGGCGTAGTGCTGACTGCCGCCGGCGTCGTTGGCACCCCAGCCGTAGCCGACCGACATGCCGGTGTACGGCATGTTGTAGACCTCGTTGTGCGAGACCAGCGAGGTGTTCACGTAGGTCGTCAGGATCGAGACGACACCCCGGTACTCCAGACCGAGATCGTGCACCCGGTTGTTGCTGATGGTGACGTTGCGGTTGACCATCCGCTGGTCGCTCGGGTGGTGTGCGTCGGCGCGCACGCCGCCCACCACGATGCCACCGGCGGAGTTGCGGGCGATCTCGGAGCGGGTGACGGTGATGTTGCTGGCGCCCAGACCGACGCCACTGGCGTGGGCGTTGGCGTCGTTGCCGATGCCGATGGCCGTCTGCCCAAGGTTGACGAACTGCGAGTCGCTGAAGGTGACGTTGTTGGCGGCGGAGACCTGCACGGCGGCCGGCATCTGGGCCCAACTCGGGCGGGTGGCCTCGAACAGCGGGCAGCCCTCCTGGCAGGAGGTCAGCGCGTCGGACGGCCGGGCCCAGGAGCCGACGATGTGCGCGCCGGTCTGCTGGTCGGCGAAACCGTTGCTGCTGCTCGGGCCGAGCCAACTGGTGCCGGTGAAGGTGATCCCGCTGAACGAGATGTGGTGCGCGGGCGCGTCAAGGGTGCCGCCGACGTTGACCAGGGACTGCAGTTGCGGCAGCTCCACGCTGACCGAGCTCATGTTCTGCCCGGCGAGCGGAATGTAGTTGAGCTGGCCGCTGCCGGGGTTCAGATACCACTCCCCCGCCGAGTCCAGAAACTCGTACGCGTTGGCCAGATAGAACGGGCCGGCCCGGTGCGGGCGGGACAACGTGTCGAACCCGAAGGTGTTGTTGTTCCAGGCGGGCTGCTGCATCGTCAGGAAGTTGCCGCTGATGCTCTGCACCGGGGAATACCGGTCGGTGAACGAACCGACGCTCTCCACCTCGACCCGGTTCTGGTTGCCGAGGTTGTTGAGGTAGTTCAGTGCGCTGTTGCTGAACCGCATACCGGAGGTGGTGAAGGTGAAGTCGGACCGGTTCACGGCGGTACGTGCCCGCGTGGCGACGGCCCCGTTGACGTAGAGCTGGCGGGAGTCGAGCCCGGCGGGAACGTTGGCCCGCCAGATGTTCTTCCCGGAGTCGACGAGCGACCAACCGGTGACCGCGCGGGCGCCGGTGATCGTCGGACGTGCGCCAGCGGCCGCCCGCCAGATCACCTGATAGCCGTTGTTGCCCGAGTCGGCGGCGGTCAGTCGCATCGGCGACGAGAGCCGGTACGCACCGTTGGCCAACTCCACCACGATGTCACCGGACATCGTGCTGTTGGCTGCCCGGACCGCGGTCTGCGCGGCGGTCAGCGAACACGGTTGGCTGGCCGAGCAACTGGTGCCGGTGCCGGAGGGAGACGCGTAGAGGGTGGTGGTGGCCGCGAGCGCCGGCGACGCCGAGGCGGTCACCGCGACCAGGGCGGTCAACGCTGACGCGGCGGCGCCGGCCAGCATTCGCCGCAGCGGCGGAATGGACGAGACGGACACGGGACGGTGCTCCTCACGTGAGGGGGTGGCGGACGGATCCCCGGAACGGGGCGGTGGGTGAGCGGGGGCGGTCACCCGAGGATCTCCCGCAGATAGCGCAGGCCGTCCGTGGCGAGACGGTCCTGCGAGGGGGCCAGCGGACGCCAGATCGCCGCGGCGACCGCGATGGCCTCGTTCTCCGCCGTGAACGACTCGATGCAGATCGCACCCTGGTAACCGGTGTCCCGCAGGACGGCGAAGAAGCGGGGCCAGTCGAAGTGGTCCGCACCGGGAGCGCCCCGGTTGCTGCCGCTGACCTGCACGTGCTTGATGTGCGGGCCAGCGGCAGCGAGAGCCGCGTAGGGGTCGGCCTCCTCGATGTTCATGTGATACGTATCGATCATGATGCCGACGTTCGGCGGGAGCCCGTCAATCAACTCGACGGTCTGCTCGATCGTGTTGACGACGCTCGTCTCGTAGCGGTTCAACGCCTCGACACCGATGCTCACGCCCAACTCGCCGGCCTGCTCGGCCACCGGCGTCAGGGCTCGCCGGAAATCCGCGTAGCAGGCCGCGCGAGCCGCCGGTGACATCCGCCAGGTGCGGCCGACCGAGGCGTACACCGGGCCGCCGACGCATCCAGCGCCGACGGCCGCCGCGCTCGCCACGCAGCCCTTGAGGTACGCCACCGTCGACTCGACCACCGCTGGCGCGGCGTCGACCAGATCCCGCCCCGGCGAGAAGGCCGCGCAGACGCCGGCGGCGACGAGGCCGTGCTCGGCCAGCAGGTCCCGAGTGCGGACCGGGTCCCAGTCGCCGGGCTGCTCAATCGGCAACTCGACCGCGTCGAAGCCGAACGAGGCGATCCGCGGGATCAACTCGGCCAGGGCCTTGTCGTCGACTGGCGAGGCCCACACCCAGGGGTTGACACCGATGGCGTACATCAGGGCCCTACTTCCAGCGCTGCGGGTAGCCGGGCAGGTCGGTGCAGCCGCACATCGCGTAGTGCAGCGGCGGCATGCCCGCGTCGAGATACGTGTCCAGGTTGTCCTGGGTGACGGTCGGCTGCGGCAGCTTCCACGGGTTCGACACCTGCTCGCCGTCGAGGATCCGCAGTGCGGCGATGATTGGCGTACGCCACTGGTAGGTCGGGTAGGTCGGTGCGATCGCGGTGAGGTTCTTGTCCTTCCAGATCTTCAGGAAGTCGAGTTGGTCCTCGCCGTTCATAGGCGGAACGGGCTTACCCGCGTCCTGGAACGCCTCGACCGCCGCGACGGCCACCGCGCCGGCGTCCATCCAGACGCCGTCGATCGTGCCGTACCGCTGGATGTAGTCGTCGACGATCTTCTTGGTCTTGGCCGGATCGCCGTCGGTGAACTCGACGCCCACGACGTCGACCTTCGCCTTGTCGAACGCCACCTTCGCCGCCGACCAGCGGGTTTCCAGCACGTCGACGCCGGGCAGGATCCGCAGGGCGAGGACCTTCCCCCCGGGCTTCATCTTCTGGCTGACGAACTCGGCACCGACGTGGCCGAAGCCGTAACCGCCGATGGGGTTGATGAACGTCACCGGGCACTTGGTGTTGACGCCACGGTCGAAGACGACGACCGGCAGCCCGGCCTGGCAGGCCGCCTCGACGGCCGGCGTGAGCGTGGCGGTGGTGTTCGGCGAGACGATGAGCGCGTCACAGCTCTTGCCGAGCAGGTCGTTGATGTCCGCGATCTGCTTCTGGTCCTTGCCTTCGGCGTCGACGTGCACGAACTCCTTGATGCGACTCTTCTGCGCCTCGACCTCGGCCTGCATGGTCTTGAACCCGACCTGCCGCCAGGGGTTGTTCAGCGCGGCGTTCGAGAAGCAGATCTTGTGCGGACCCTTCTTCTTGAACTTGGCCGTGTCCACCATCTTCGGGTTGAGCACCTGCTCCCACGGCTTGTCGGCGGGACCCGTCGGGGTCGCGCTCAGCAGCGAAAGCTCGGCGTCATAGTCGGCCTGCACGAAGAACTTCGACTGCTCCCCGGTGCCGGACCCGGCGGCGGGCGCACTGCCGGAAGGGCTCGCGGCCGGCTCGTCGGTGGCACAGGCTGTGAGGGACAGCAGGGTGACAGCGGCCAACGCCGCCATGGAACGTCGCACTATGGTTCCCCTTTATCTCGACGAAGAACGTGTTGCCGAGACCGCCACGGCGAGCAGAATGATCGCGCCCTGGACGGTCGACCTGAGGGCGCCGGAGACGCCGTAGAAATTCATGAGGGCAAAGAGCAGTTCGAGGGTCAACGCCCCGAGCATCGCGCCGACGACCGAGCCGCGACCCCCGCCCAGCGCCACACCGCCGAGGACGACCGCGGTGATCGCGCCGAACTCCAGACCGGCGCCGGCCTGGAACGACACGCCGCTGTAGCCGCCCAGGAGGATCGCCGCGGCCGCCGCGGCGAGCCCGCTGAGGATGAAGGCGATCGTCCGGGTACGCCAGACGCGCACCCCGCTCAGCTCGGCGGTGCGCGGATTGTCGCCGACGGCGACCAGCGTCCGGCCGAAGTCGGACCGCATCAGCAGCACGGCCACCACCGCCAGGGCCAGAAGGACCAACAGCGCGTACGGCACCCGACCGAGCAGCGGCACGTCCTCGAAGGCCCGCCGCCCGAATCGGCGGAACTCCTCGGAGAGCCCACCCTTCGGGGCACCGTCGGACCACAGGTAGACCGCGCCGACGAGGATCAGGAACATGCCGAGGGTGGTGATGAACGACGGCACCCGCAGCCGCGTCGTGATCAGGCCGTTGACCAGCCCGACGAGTGCTCCGAAGGCGAGCAGGAGCAGCACCACCGGCCAGGTACGCGTCGGGTCGCTGTCGATCAGCCGAGCGGCGACGACCACCTGCGCGGTGACCAGGGAACCGACCGAGAGGTCGAACTCGCCGGAGACGATCACGAAGTACTGGCCGGCGGCGAGCAGGATGATCGGCGCCGAACGACCGAGGAACGACATCAGCGACGGTGGGGCGAGGAAGTCGGGCTGCCGGATGCCGACGAGCACCAACAGCACCGCGAGAATCGCGAGGATCGGCAGGACACCACCGGGGCGAACCCGCGGGAGACGCAGCGGCAGCGTACGACGCTGAACGGTCTGCATGGCTAGGCAGCCGCCTTTCGCATGGCCCTGCGGGCGTAGACGGCGACCGCGGCGATGATGATCGCGCCCCGGATCACCTGCTTGAAGAAGGCGTCGACCTCGAGCTGATTGAAGATCGCGTCGATGCTGGCGAGCAGCAGCACTCCCCCGACCGTGCCGATGACGCCGCCCCGCCCACCGGCGAGGGCGGTCCCACCGATCACCACCGCGGCGATCGACTCCAGGTCGTAGAGGCCCTCGGTGCCCACCCGGGGCGCGCCCGAGCCGAGCCGACTGGCGAGGTAGATGCCGGCGAGCCCGGCACACATCGAGCACAGCACGTGGGCGGTGACGAGGATCCGGTCGTTGCGGACACCGGAGAGCCGCGCCACCTCCGGGTCTCCACCGACGGCGACCAGGTGGTGGCCGAAGCGGGTCTTCGAGAGCGCGAACCAGGCCGCGGCGGCCACGGCGACCAGCAGCAGGAACGACACCGGCACCGGGCCGATCCGCTGGTAGCCGAGAGACTGCACGAGCGTGGGTGCGGTGGTGCCGGCCGGGCCGTCGTAGCCGTTGTCGAGATAACCCTTGAGCAGCAGCCCGACGCCGAGGGTCGCGATGAACGCGTTGACCCGGAGCTTGGTCACGAGGAGACCGTTGAGCAGCCCGATACCAGCGCTGACCGCGAGCGCCAGGCCAATCGCCGGCAGCAACGCGCCGTCGCTGCCGTTCATCGTCTCAGCCGCGACGAGAGTGCTGAGGCTGATCACGTACGCCACGGAGAGGTCGAGCGAGCCGCCCAGGATGACCAGGGTCTGGCCGACCGCGACGAGCCCGAGGCCGGCCGCGACGTGCAGGAGACTCACCGTCGTGGACTCGTTGAAGAGCTGACCGCCGTCCATGAGGACAACCAGCCAGCCGATCGCCAGGGTCAGGGTCAGGGCCACGAACACACCCGGTACGGGTCGGCGGGCCGGCAGCAGCGACAGCGCGCTCACTGGGCCACCTCGGTTCGCGACTGCGGGGCTCGCAAACCCGACTTACTCCTCGCGCTCACTGGGCCACCTCGATTCGCGACTGCGGGGCTCGCAAACCCGACTTACTCCTCGCGCTCACTGGGCCACCTCGGTTCGCGACTGCGGGGCTCGCAAACCCGGCTTACTCCTCGCGCTCACTGGACCATCTCCCGTGTGGTCCCGACCGCCAACGCGACGACCTCCTCCTCGGTCGCGCCGGCGGGCAGCTCACCCGCGACGGCGCCGTCCCGCATGACGACGATCCGATCACTCATCCCCAACAGCTCCGGTAGATCGGACGAGATCATCAGCACGGCCGCGCCGTCGCGGGCGAGTCGGCGAACGAGGTCGTGGATGGCTGACTTGGCGCCCACGTCGATGCCCCGGGTCGGCTCGTCGAAGAGCAGAATCCGCGGGTTGAGCGCGAGCCATCGGGCCAGGACGACCTTCTGCTGGTTACCCCCGGACAGAAAGCGGATCTCCTGGTCGTCGCCGGCGCCGCGGACCTCCACGGCGGCGAGCAACTCGCGCACCCGGACGGTCCGGGCCGCACGGCCGGACCGGGCGGCGAAGACGGCTCGACTGGCGAGCAGCGCGTTGTCGAGCACCGACTGCCGACCGACGATTCCCTCGCCCTTGCGGTCCTCGGTGACGTAGGCGATGCCGGCCCGCATCGCGGTGCGGGGTGAGCGCAGTCGGACCGGCCGGTCGTCGAGCGTGACGTCGCCGGTCGTGAAGGGCGACACCCCGAAGATCGCACGGGCCAGCGCGGACCGCCCGGAGCCCTGCAGGCCGCCGATGCCGAGCACCTCGCCGGCGCGCAACTGGAGGTTGACGTCGCGCAGCTTCCGGTTTCCGACGTCGCGCAGGTTGAGCCGCACCGGACCCCGGTCCTCGGGTGCGGCCCGGTCCGGGTAGTAGCTGGACAGTGCCCGGCCGACCATGTGCCGCACCAGCTCGTCGCCGGTGGTGTCGGCGGTGTCGACGGTGGTGACCCGGCGGCCGTCCTTGAGGACGGTGATCCGGCTCGACAGGTCGAAGACCTCCGTGAGCCGGTGTGAGACATACAGCAGGCCGATGCCCCGCTCCTGGAGTCGGTGCACCAACCCGTAGAGCAGCTCGACCTCGTGGTCGGCCAGCGCGGCGGTCGGCTCGTCCATGATGAGCAGTCGCGCGTCCAGGGCGAGTGCCTTGGCGATCTCGACGACCTGCTGCTGCGCGACGCCGAGCTGCCCCACCCGGGCGTCGGCCGGCAACGTGGTCTCCCCGATCGAGTCGAGCAGTCGCCTGGTGCGGTCGAGCATTGCCCGACGGTCGACCAGACCGCGACGGACCGGCTCGTGTCCCAGGTAGACGTTCTCCGCGACGGTGCGCTCCGGGAGCAGGTTGAACTCCTGGTGGATGATGCCGACTCCGGCTCGCTGCGCATCGCGTGGGCCACGGAACGCGCGCGGTTCACCGGCGAACTCGATGGTGCCCTCGTCCGGGGCGTACCCGCCCGAGACGATCTTCATGAGAGTCGACTTCCCGGCGCCGTTCTCACCAACGACTGCGTGAACCTCGCCCGGCGCGACGTCGAGGTCGACACCGTCGAGAACGCGGACCCCGAGGAAGGACTTGCCGATGCCCCGAAGGGTGAGCAGCGGCGTCGGCGGCGGATCTGACATCCCGAAAGCCCTCACAGATAGTAGTTATCGACTGGATCCAGCCCCGCGTTCCGGCGGTTCTGCGGCACCGCACTGCGAACTTTCGTAGCTATCGACGAAGGCTTATGTTTGCGTGTAGCGAACATTCCCTTGACATCGACGAAACATCACACGTATGAAGATAGATGTTTGGTTGCGGGTCCGCAATCCTCGACCGGGGCTGATTGCCAGGGCCATCATCCGATCGACAGCGGCGCCGCAGCAAGGGAGCCGTGCACGACCGTCGTCACTTGGGCAGGACGCCGGACGTCATCCTGTTAATTGACATAGATTGATCTCTCGCTCATCCTGACCTCGTGGATCACCGGACGAGATCTACAGCGATCATCACGCTGTGTGACGTCCTACGGGTCTGACTGCCGTTTCGGCGAACGGCACCAGGACCGACCACCGCACCCCGTGCACCCCCGCGCGTCCAGGCACAACCTGACGAGCCGTGGGGCCCGTGGTGGCAATCGGAGTTGCCCGCCCAACCTAGGAGACGGCATGCGTCGCAACACATTGCTCATCTCAGTGATCGCCGGCCTGTTGCTGGCGCTCGGACTCGCCCCACCCGCCTCGGCGGCCCCGGCCTTCCGCGCCCTGTTGTTCACCAAGACCGCCGGCTACCGGCACGACTCGATCCCCGCCGGGATCACGATGTTCCAGCAGCAGGCGGCGGCGAACAACTTCGAGCTGGTGGCGACCGAGGACTCCAGCGTCTTCACCGCCAGCAACCTGGCGACCTTCGACGTGATCATCATGTTCCAGACCTCCGGCATGGTCTGGACCTCGGCGGCCCAGCGCCAGGCGGTGGAGGGTTACCTCGCCAGCGGCAAGGGCATCGTCGGCATCCACAACGCCACCGACATGGGCATCGACTCCGAGTACCCGTGGTGGGACCAGACCATCAACGGCGGCGCCCACATGCCGGAGCACTCCCCCGGCGTGCTGCCCGGCACCGCGATCGTCGCCGACAAGCAGCACCCGTCGACGGCCGGTCTGCCGGATCGCTGGAACCGCAGCGAGGAGTGGTACAACTTCGACTCCAACCCGCGCGGCAAGGTGCACGTCCTGGTGACCGCCGACGAGCGGACGTACAACCCGGGGTCCCGCGCGATGGGCCCGGACCACCCGATCTCCTGGTGTCGCAACACCGCCGGCGGGCGGGTGTGGGCCACCGCGATGGGCCACGCGATCGACTCCTACAGCGAGACGAACTTCCGCAACCACGTGCTCGGTGGCGTGAAGTGGGCCGCCGGTAACGTCGCCGGTGACTGCGGCGGCACCGTCTGGAGCAACTTCGAGAAGCGCACCTTGGACGACAACACCGTCGACCCGATGGCGATGGCGGTGGCCCCGGACGGACGGGTGTTCTACGCCCAGCGCGGCGGGCAGCTGAAGATCTTCAAGCCCTCCACCAACAGCACGGTGACCGCCGGCACGCTGAGCGTCTACACCGGCGGCGAGGACGGCCTCACCGGCATGGCGCTGGACCCCAACTTCGCCACCAACGGGTACGTGTATCTGTACCACTCGCCGGCGAGCAGCTCGACCGACGTCAACCGCGTCTCCCGCTACACCGTCAGCGGTGACACGTTGAACATGTCCAGCGGCGTGACGATCATCGACATCCCGGCGTACCGGGACCGGACGTTCCCGGAGCCCGGCCACACCGGCGGTTACATCGAGTTCGGTCCGGACGGCAACCTCTTCATCGGCACCGGCGACGACACGCCCCCGAACCTCGACCCCAACTGGCAGGGCTACGCCCCGCTGGACTGGCGCTCGGGCAAGTCCAACCTGGACGCCGCCCGCAGCGCGGGCAACACCAACGACCTGCGTGGCAAGCTGCTGCGCATCCGCCCCGGGGCCAGCGGCGGCTACACCGTCCCGACCGGCAACCTCTACCCCCAGGGCACCGCGCAGACCAAGCCGGAAATCTACGCGATGGGCTTCCGCAACCCGTTCCGGTTCTCGATCGACCCCGCCAACGGCTGGGTCTACCTGGCCGACTACGGACCGGACCGCAACCCGCCGACCACCAACCGTGGCCCGGAGGGCCTGGTCGAGCTGAACGTGATCAAGACGCCCGGCAACTACGGCTGGCCGTTCTGCCACGGCAACAACCAGCCCTACGCTCCGTACAACCCGGACACCGGCGTGGTCGGCGCGAAGTTCAACTGTTCGGCACCTGTTAACAATTCGCCGAACAACACCGGTCTGGTCAACCTGAAGCCGGTCGTCATGCCCAACATCTGGTATGGCTACCCCGCCTCGACGACCTTCCCGGAGCTCGGCTCCGGCGGCTCCGCGCCGATGGGCGGCCCGGTCTACCGCTACGACGCGTCGAACCCGTCCCAGACGAAGTTCCCCGCCTACTACGACGGCGTGCACTTCTTCTACGAGTGGGCGCGCAACTACGTCAAGGAGGTGCACTTCGACTCCTCCTCGGCGGTGACCCGCACCAACGCGTTCCTGCCGGGCGTTGGCTTCAACAAGCCGATGGACATGGAGTTCGGCAAGGACGGCTCGCTCTACCTGCTGGAGTGGGGCACCAACTTCGGCGGCGGCAACAGCGACTCCGGGCTCTACCGGATCGACTACATCCAGGGCGGCCGGTCCCCGATCGCCAAGGCCACCGGCACGCCCACCAGCGGCAAGTCACCGCTGACCGTCCAGTTCAGCAGTGCGGGCACGTCCGACCCGGACGGCAACACGCTGAGCTACCAGTGGACGTTCGGCGACGGCACGACCTCCACCGCGGCCAACCCGTCGAAGGTGTACACCGCCAACGGCAACTACACCGCCCAGTTGAAGGTCACCGACAGCACCGGTAAGACGGGCTTCGCCAACGTCCAGATCACCGTCGGCAACAGCGCGCCGGTGCTCACCATCACCACACCGGGCAACGGCGGCATGCTCACCTTCGGTGACAAGGTGCCATACCAGATCACCGTCACCGATCCGGACGGCGGCACTGTCGACTGCTCGAAGGTGTTCCTCAACCCGGCGCTGGGTCACGACGACCACGCCCACGAGACCACCGAGTACCCGGGCTGCTCGGGCACCATCTCCACCGACCTGCTCGGTGGGCACCCGGACGGCGCCAACCTGTTCTACGTGCTGAACGCCCGCTACACCGACAGCGGCGGTGCGGGGGGCGCGGCCCCGCTCACCGGGACCGCCCAGGCGATCCTCCAGCCGAAGCACAAGCAGTCCGAGTACTTCAGCAGCCAGTCCGGCATCCGCGTCGTCGACCAGGCGGCGGCGGAGAGCACCAAGCGGGTCGGCGACATCTCCACCAACGACTGGATCGCGTTCAGCCCGATGAGCCTGTCGGGCATCTCGACGGTCAGCTACCGGGTGTCGTCGCCCTCCGGTGGCGGTTCGATCGAGCTGCGCGCCGGCTCGCCGACCGGCACCCTGCTGGCCACCACCACGGTGCCCAATACGGGCGGCTGGGACAACTACCAGTCCACGGCTCCGGTGAGCGTCGCCGCGCTCAGCGGGACACAGACGCTCTACATGGTGTTCAAGAACAGCAGCAACTCGTTCGATCTGGACTCGCACACCTTCGGCGGGAACGGCGTCGGGACGCCCGGCACCGGCACCGGCGGTGGCCTGGCGGGGAAGACCTACACGGTCACGGCGCAGCACAGCAACAAGCTGATGGACGTCAGCGGTGTCTCCACCGCCGACGGCGCCCAGATCACCCAGTGGGCGTCCACCGGTGCCAACAACCAGAGGTGGCAGGCCGTCGACGCCGGTAACGGTGCGCTCTACCTCAAGGCGGTGCACAGCGGCAAGTGCGTCGAGGTGGTCGGCAGTTCGACCGCGGCGGGTGCCTTCCTCCAGCAGGCCACCTGCAACAACGGCAACCAGCAGAAGTTCACCGCCACCGCGACGGGAACCTCCGGCGTGTACACGGTGAAGAGTGTGCTGAGCGGCCTCTGCGTCGACGTCAACGGCGCGGCTACCACCGACGGCGCCCGACTGTTGCAGTGGACCTGCCACAGCGCGGCCAACCAGCAGTGGCGGTTCACCGCGGTGTGACCTGTCGCGGTAACAGATGACGTCCCGGTCGGGACCGGTGTCCGGAAATCGGAGCCGGTCCCGACCGGGACGTCTGTGTCAGTTCGGTTGGGCTGCGGAGTCCGGACCGGGCGGTGCGGCGAGCAGCCCGGCCGAGGCCAGGGCATCCCACAGCTCCTCGGGCACGGTGACCTCGGACCGTCGCACCGTCTCGGCCATCTGCGCCTCGTTGCGGACGCCGACCACCGTCGACACCACAGCCGGATGCCGGCGGACGAAGGCGAGTGCCGCCTGCGGCAGGGTCACCCCGTACGTCTCGCAGACCGTGGCGATCCGCCGCGCCCGCTGGATCAACTCTGCCGGAGCCTGCTGGTAGTCGTAGACGGCATCCGCCGGTGGCCGGTCCCGCGACAGCAGCCCCGAGTTGTAGACGCCCGCGATGACCACACCCACCCCGCGGCTCTCGGCGGCGGGCAGCAGGTCGTCGGCCGCACCCTGCTCCAGCAGGGTGTACCGCCCGGCGCACATCATCACGTCGACGTCGGCCTCCCGTACGAACCGGGCCAGCATCGCCGACTGGTTCATGCCAGCACCGATGGCACCCACGACGCCCTGATCACGCAGATCGATCAGGGCGGGTACGGCTTCGTTCGCGGCCCACTCCCAGTGGTCATCGGGGTCATGCAGGTAGACGATGTCGATCCGGTCCAGTCCCGTCCTCTCGAGGCTGGCCTCGATCGAGCGGTGCACGCCGTCGCGGCTGAAGTCCCACACCCGCCGGTGGCTCGCGGGGACATCGAAGCCGCCGGAGTCCTGCAGGTGCGCGTCCTGGGGCGACGGCATCAGGAGTCGCCCGACCTTCGTCGAGACGACGTACTCGTCGCGGGGCCGGTGCCGCAGCGCGGCGCCGAGGCGGCGCTCAGACAGCCCGAGCCCGTAGTGCGGCGCGGTGTCGTAGTAGCGGACGCCCGCCTCCCACGCCGCGTCGACAGCCGAGGCGAACTCCTCGTCCGTCGTCACCCGGTACAGGTTGCCACCCTGGGCCGCGCCGAAGCCCAGCTCGCTGACGAGCACCTTCGGGCGACGCGGCAGCGCGCGCTCCCTCATCGGCCCAGCCAGCCACCGTCGACGGGCAGCACGATGCCGTTGACGTAGTCCGACGCGGTCGACGCCAGGAACACCGTCGCTCCGCCGAGATCGTCGGCACGGCCCCACCGGCTTGCCGGGATCCGGGCGAGGATCGCCTGGTTACGGTCGGGGTCGTCGCGCAGCGCCTGGGTGTTGTCGGTGGCGATGTAGCCGGGCGCGATGGCGTTGACGTTCACCCCGTGGGCCGCCCACTCGTTCGCCAGCGCCTTGGTGAGGCCGGCCACGCCCGACTTCGACGCGGCGTAACCGGGAACGGTGATGCCGCCCTGAAAACTCAACAGTGACGCCGTGAAAATGATCTTCCCTCGGCCACGCTCGACCATCGTCCGGCCGATCTCCCGGCTCAGGACGAACTGGCTACTGAGGTTCACCTCGATGACGTGGTCCCACATCTCGTCCGGGTGCTCCGCAGCAGGTGTACGGGCGATCGTGCCGCCGTTGTTCACCAGAATGTCGACCGGCCCGAGATCGGTGATGTCGCTGGCCAACCGGTGCACGGCCGCCCGGTCGCCGAGATCCGCCCGCAGCGCGGTGAACCGGCGGCCAGCCGCCCGCACCCGGCGTTCGACCTCGCTGCCCTCCGCCTCGAGCTGAGCGGAGACGCCAACGATGTCGGCACCGGCCAGGGCCAGGGCCTCGGCCATGGCGAGGCCGATGCCACGCCGCGCCCCGGTCACGACCGCGGTCCGTCCGGACAGGTCAAACAGGGCAGTCACTTGTCGCCCTCCCGCACATCGAGCAACACCTTCATCACGCCGCCACCCTCAAGTGCCTCGAAGGCGGCGGAGGCCGCCTCGACCGATTCGACCCGGGAGATGAGCTGTCGCGCCGGGATCGCACCGGAGGCGACCAACCTGATCGCCTCCACCATGTCGTCGCGCTGATAGAGCCGAGCCCCGAGGAGCTCCAGTTCGCGCCAGAAGAACCGGTGCAGGTTGACCTCCCGGGGCTTGGGGTGGATCGCCACCATCACCAGCCGGCCACGGGTGGTGAGGACGTCGACCGCCGTGTTGACGCCGGCCGCGGAGCCGGACACCTCGAAGGCGATGTCGGCGCCCGCGCCGTCGGTGCGGTCGTTGACCAGTGCGACGAGATCGGTCGCTCCCGGGTCGACGACGTCGATCCCGATCCCAGCCGCCACCTCGCGCCGGATCGGGTCCGGCTCGACGAGGAGCACCCGCGCGCCGCAGCCCTGCGCGACGACGGCGATGAGGACCCCTACCGGGCCACCGCCGACCACGACCACCTGGTCGGCGGCGGTCACGTTCCCCCGCCGGACGTCGTGCACGGCGACCGCGACCGGCTCGACGAGCGCCGCGTGGTCGAGCGGCAACTCCTCGGGGAGCGGCAACACCAGCTCCGCAGGCACGTTCCAGTAGGACTGCATGGCGCCGGGTGAGTCGATGCCGAGGAAGTTCATGGCGTGGCAGATGTGGGAGTTTCCACGCTGGCAGGCCGCACACCGTCCGCACGGCCGGGTAGGCATCACGGTGACGGCCTGGCCGACGCTCCAGCCGGTTGCGTCCTCGCCGACGGCCGCGATCCGCCCGGACATCTCGTGCCCGATGATCGCGGACTCACCGACCCGGGCGTCCATGTCCCCGTGGTAGATGTGCAGGTCAGTGCCGCAGATGCCGGTGTAAGCCACCTCGATCTGCACCTCGCCGCGACCCGGTGGCACCGGGTCACGATCCTCGATTCCGAGGTCTCGCGCCCCCCGGTAGACGACTGCCTTCATCGATCCTCCGTCTCAACTGTCGGTACGTCGGTCGTGCCGACCGGGCATGGTCGTGGGTGCACCGCCGTCGCGATGCACCCACGCCCGCCCTGTTCTAGTGGTCAGCTCAGTGCCGTACGGTCGGCGACACCTCGTTGCGGGAGTTCAGCGGCACGACGGGCACCTGGCGGGCGGGGATCACCCCGTCCACCCCGCCCAGCAGCCGCCGTCCGGCCCGCTCCGGCCGGACGTTGGGGCTCTCGGCCGTCTGCGCCTGCGGGCGGCGGTTGGCCGCCCGGAGCCGCTCCTCGTCCACCCGGACCCCCAGCCCGGGTGAGTCGCCGAGGATGAAGGCGCCATCCTCGACGTGCAGGTCGATGGAGACACCGACCGGCGGGTGCAGGTCCTGCAACTCGCTGGTCAGGTGGTTCGGCACCGAGGTCGCGGCGTGCAGCAGCCCGATCGGGCTGTTGCCGATCGGGCTGACCGGCAGGTCGTGGGCGTGGGCCAGGGCGGACGCCCGCAGGAAGTGGGTGACCCCCCAGACGGCCGCCATCTGGACGACGTCGATCGCGCCAGCGGCGATAAGCGGACGGTACTGTTCGAGCCCGGTGAGGTTCTCGCCGGTGGCGACCGACGCGCACACTCCTCGGCTGACCGCGGCAAGGCCCTCGGCGTCCCAACGCCGGACCGGCTCCTCGATCCAGATGAGGTCGAGGCTGCGTTCCAGTTCGCAGATGTGCCGGACGGCCTGCTTGCGGGTCCACGCCTCGTTGACGTCGAGCATCAGACCCGGCCGCCGGCCGTGCCCGGCCTCGGTCAGGACCTCCTTGACCAGGCCGAGGCGGTGCCGGTCGCTCTCGATGTCGAGGCCGCCCTTGAGCTTGGCCGCCCGCAAGCCGTGGCTCGCGTAGACCTCGTACTCCGCGACGAGTTCATCGTCGGTGAGCCCGATGTCCAGACCGGACGCGTAGGCGTTGACCCGCCGGTCGCGTCCGCCCAGCAGCCGCCACAGCGGCTCGCCGGCAGCCTGCGCCTTGATGTCCCACAGTGCGGTGTCCAGAGCGCCGATGGTCCCGAACACCGGCCCTGCGTGGCCCGCCTTGAAGGTGTGCCGCAGCATGCGGTCGTACAGGGACGTCACGGCACGGGGGTCTTCACCCTCGATGGCTGCGAAGATCCGCTCGATCTCGACGTGCGGCCCGATGCCGACTCCCGAGATGCCCTCGTCGGTGTCGACGACGACGAGCGAGACCGGGACCACCCCGTCGGCGAACACCCCGTTGGCATCGCCGACGGGCCGCCCCCATTCCTGGACCGTGGTGAGCGTCCGATATCCCGTGATCCGCATGTCAACCCTTCGTGGAACCGGCGGCGACGCCGTCGGCAATTTGGCGCTGGAGGAACAGGTAAACCAACAAGACGGGTATCGCGGCGATCAGCACCCCGGAGGCGAAGCTAGGGATGTTGTCGGAGTACTGCCCACGCAACGAGGTCACCCCGATCATGAGCGTCCGGTGATCGGCCGAGGGCATCATCACCAGCGCCATGAGGACGTCGTTCCAGCAGAACAGGGCGTTGAGGATGCCGACCGACAGCAGCGCCGGCTTGCCCAGGGGCAGCATGATCCGGCGGTACACGCCGTACACGGTGTTGCCGTCGATCCGCGCGGCGTCCACGATCTCCGGCGGGATGCCCTTGTAGTAACTCGTCATGAGAAAGACCGTGAAGGGCAGGAACTGGGCCACGTAGACCAGGATCAGACCGGGGTACGTGTCGATGAGCGCGGTGTCGGCCATGATCCGGGCGAGCGGCACCATGACCACCTGGAACGGGATGAAGAGCCCCGCGAGGCAGCCCAGGAACAACGCCGACGAGCCCCGGAACCGCAGCTGACTCAGGGCGAAGCCGGCCATCGACCCGAACAGCAGCAGCAACAACACCGACACCGTCACCACGAACAGCGAGTTGGCGAAGTAGCGGCCCATCCCGACGCTGTTCCACGCCGTGCTGATGTTCTCCCAGCGCAGCGCGTCGGTCAGGCCGAACCGGTCGAGGATGTAGTCACGCCGGGTCTTCATCGCGACGTTCGCGGTGAACAGCAGGGGGTAGATCGTCGCCAGGGCGAGCAGCGACATGGGGATGGCGATCAGCCACCGTCCCAGGCGGAGGCGAGACATCAATCCTCCTTTCCGGATCGTTCGAGCAGCTTGATCTGCAATAGCCCCACGATGAGCATGATCATGAAGAGGATCGTCGAGGCGGCCGACGCGAGAGCCGGACGGTTCATCTGGCCCTGCTGCTTCCAGATGTAGAACTCCGGCAGGTACGTCGCCCCCTCCGGCCCACCGCTGGTCATGACGTAGAGCAGCCCGAACATCGAGGTCAGCATCCCGATCATCGTTGTCACGAAGACGAACTGGATGGTGCGCGAGAGGCTCGGGATGATCACGTGCCAGACGACCTGGCGGAGCGTCGCCCCGTCCACCCGGGCGGCGTCCAGGAGCGCGGCGTCCAGCGTGGCGAAACCGGCGAGGAACACCACCAGTGCCATCCCGAAGGTGGCCCAGATGTGCACGCCCACCACCATGAACATGGCGATGTCCGGGTCACCGAGCCAGTCCACCGGACCGACGCCGACCGAGCCGAGGACGGCGTTGAGCGGGCCGTCGAAGGCGAGCAGCAGGTTGAAGATCGCACCGACGATGACCGGTGAGAGCACCGCCGGAAAGAAGTAGACGCTGCGGTAGAAGCGGTGACCGGGCACCCGGAGGTAGATGAACGTCGCGAGCAGACCGGGGATCGCCACCGCCACCGGGAGCAGGAGCACCAGCAGCCCGACGTTGCTCAGCGCGGTCTGGAACAGTGGGTCCGCGAACAGCTCACGGTAGTTGCCGAACCCGACCGCCGCCCCGTTCTGCTCACCGTCGCCGGTAAAGGAGAAGTTGACTCCGAGGAGCAGCGGGTAGAGCCGCAGCAGCACGATGACCAGGACGGCCGGAGCGACCAGAACGTAGGGGGCGTAGCGTTCGGCCCGCAGGCCGCCGCCGGCGCGACGGGGACGCGCGCCTTTCCGACGTGCGGAGGATGTGACCGCCGCCCCGCCGGCCCGTCCGGCCGAAGCCGGACGGACCGACGGTTGCGTGTTTCCGATCGGCACGAGGTCAGCCCGCCTGGTCGGAAGCGGCCAACTGCTTCACCACCTCGTCGACGGTGATCGAACCGCTGAGCAGCTGCTGGGAGAGGCGCCCCATCAGGTCCAGCGTCTTCGAGGACAGCGCCACGTGCAGAGCGGGCTTGCCGCTCTTCAGCTCGCTGACGATCGTGGCGACGGCCGGCCCGGCCTGCGACACGTCGATGGTGGTGTCGGCGGCGATCGCGCCGGCGTCGGCGTAGAAGGCCTTCAACGCCTCAGCCGAGCTCAGGGAGCGCGCCAGGTCGGCGGCGAGCTTCGGGTCCTTCGTCCACTTGGCGACCGCGTAGCCGATGCCACCGTCGTACGCGAGGCTCGGGGTGGTGCCGGGGGTGATGACCGGGGCCTTCATGACGCCGACCTTCTCCGGGGTCAGGAACTCGTTGAAGTCCTGCCAGTGCCCCACGTCCGACATCAGACCCATGACGTGGGCGGCCTTACCGGACTGGAAGAGCGCGAAGGAGTCGTTGAACATGGCGGTCGAGTTGGCCCCGTCGCTGTTCATCTTCTTGTCGCCGGCCTCCTTCCAGAGCTGGAAGATCCGCTTGACGTTGGCCGAACTCCAGTCGCGCTTGCCGGCGATCCAGGCGTCGTACTCGGCAGCGGTGAGGGTGGTCGAGCCCAGGCTGGAGAGCCAGAACTGGATGCCGACGCCCTCCTTGTTGCCGAGGGCGAAGCACTTGGCGCCGGCCTTGGCGATGGCGTCGCAGTCGGCGACGAACTTGTCCCACGTGGTGGCCGGGCTCGCCGGGTCGAGGTTCGCCTTCTGGTAGATCGCCTTGTTGTAGTAGATGGGGTAACCCTGCAGCGTCACCGGGGTGGCGTAGATCTTGCCGTCCTTGCCGAACGCCTCCCAGCCGGCCAACCGCTGCTTGTCCTCGGCCACGTACTCGTCGAGGGGCACCAGCGCGTCCACCCGGTCGCGGATCTGGCCGCCACCGTTGAACAGCATGACGTCCGGGCCCTTGCCGGACTGGATCGCCGCACCGAGCAGCGTGTAGTACTGGTCGAAGGGCTGCGCGACGAATTCGACCTCGACGTCGGAGTGCTTCTTCTTGAAGTCGGCCTTAGCCTTCTCCAGATAGGATTTGGCGAACGGCTCGCCAGACTTCCAGTCCCACACCACCAACTTGCCGTCCGAGCTGGTTGACTTGCCCGAATCGCTAGCACTACCACAGCCGGCCAGGGCCAGGCCCACAACGAGGACGGCCGACCAAATTGCGCGCTGTCTCATCAGTTGTCACCTCTATATGGGGGGATGGCCGGCGGGTACCCCGCGAGCCAAATGTTGACCGGAAGGTAACTCGTATGACGTGTGACGTCAACACTCGGCCGTACACTGAGCCAGACGTCGTGCCACGGCGAGCCATTCGGAGGGGACATGACGCCACCGCAGGAAACGGCCCTGAACAGCCCGACAACCCCGTCGTGGGTGCGTCGGCCGACCAACCTCGCCAGGGCGGTCACCGCCGAACTGGTGGAGCGCATCGTCCGTGAGGTACACCCGTCCGGGACGTCCCTGCCCCCCGAGCCGATCCTCTGCGAGACCTTCGGCGTGAGCCGGACCGTCGTTCGGGAAGCAGTGAAGATCCTTCAGGAGAAGGGGCTGGTGCAGGTCCGCCAAGGCGCTGGCACGATGGTCACCCCACCGTCACACTGGGACATGCTCGACGAACTCGTCCTCGCGGCCACAATCGCCGTGGACGACAGCCTCGCCATCCTCGACGACCTGGTCGTCACCCGGCGCGTCCTGGAATCCGACATGGCGAATGTCGCCGCCCGCCTCGCCGACGCCGAGACCGTCGATCGACTGCGGGCCATGGTGGACCGGATGGACGAGCTCGTCGATGACCAGGTCACCTACCACGACCACGACCGGGCCTTCCATGACACGATCATGCAGGCATCCGGGAACCGCATCGCTCGTGGCGTCGTGCGCGCGCTGGAGAGCCAGGTCATCAACACCGCCCGCTACATGGGCCGGACCGAACGCACGTTGTGCGTGGCGTCCAACCAGGGCCACCGACGCATCTACGAGCGCATCGCCGCCCACGACTCCAACGGCGCCGCCGAGGCGATGTTCACCCACATCACCGAGGCCTGGCTGGTCCGCCGCAGCGGTTCCGGCGAGCCGGTTCGTCTTCAGCGCTGACGGCCGGCAACGCCCACTCCCAGGTACGGAAGCAGGCGCTGCCGCCCGACGTCGGCGCCGGCCTCGCCAGCGACCGGGGGTCAGGAGAACTGCGCGAAGAACCTCCAGATCTCGCCCTTCGTCCAGGTCGTGATGCCGCTCTCGGCGTAGGTGCCGTCCACCGGACCGGGCATGTGACCGTTGTCGTACGCCGCCCACTGCACCGGGTAACCGGCCCTGCAGCCCGAGTAGGCGGTCGTGATGTGCGCCCGGCTACCGGCCCCCGGCTCGGGCGGGTTCTGGGCGGTGCAGCCGTTGTTTCGGACGAACGTGTCGCGCAGCGAGCGCCCCTGGGAGATGTTCAGGACGTTGTCCGAGATGCCGTGCAGCCCGAAGTACGCGATGGGCTGCGTGCCGCCGCTGCACCCGCTGATCTGGGCGCCGGAGATGACCGCGACGGCCCGGAAGACGGTGGGCCGCGCACAAGCGATGGCGTAGCTCATGCCGCCACCCCAGCTGAAGCCGAGGGCGAAGCGCTGCCTCGGGTTGACGCAGAGGCCACCCTCGATCCGGCTGATCAGGTCGTCGACGAAGGTGATGTCCTCACCGCCGGAGTTTCCCCAACCGTTGCCGAACCCCTGGGGCGCCACCAGGATCGCGCTGTTGTTCGACTGCTCCTGCTGCCCGTAGTAGGACCACGCGGTCCCGCTGGTGCCGCCGGAGGAGATTTCCTGCATGGTGCCGCCTCGCCAGTGGAACGCGAAGATCAGCCGGTACGGATTGTTGTTGTTGTAGTTGGCGGGCACCCGCAGGATGAAGGAGCGGCTCTTCCCGTTGCTCTGAATCGTGTGCGTGCCGCTGGACAGCGTCGGCGCCTTGCCGCAACCGCTGCCACCCGACGGAGGCGGGTTACCGCCGTCGGTGCGAACGAGCTGCCACTGCTGGTTGGTGCCGTTCCGGTCGGAGTACTGCACGATGTTGCCGCCGTCGGCGGTGGAAGCGCCCTGCACCTCCACGACCTTGCCGCTGTGCCGACTGATCAGCCGGACGTGGCCGCCGTCCGAGTCGGCCAGCCGAAACTGCTGGTTCGTCCCGTTGAGGTCGGACCACTGCACGATCGCGCCGCCGTCGGCGGTCGAGAAGTTGCTGACGTCGAGCACCTTGCCCGAGTGCCGGGACTTCAGCCGGTAGAAGCCACCCCCCGAGTCGACGAACTGCCACTGCTGGTTCGCGCCGTTGTTCCGCGTCCACTGGCTGACCCGTGCGCCGTCGTTGGTGGCCGAGCCGTACAGGTCCAGTGCCTTGCCGCTGTTGCGGTTGACGAGCACGTACCACGCGCTGGTGTCCACCGTCGCCGCAGCCGCAGGTGCCGCGTTGACCACGACGAGCGTGCCGGCTGCCAGGACCGCGGCCGCCGCGGCGGCCAGACCTGACCGCCAGCGACGTCTCTGTGGAGAGGCGGGACGAGCCTCACCGATGACCTTCATGGTCCGCTCCTTCGATCGAGGTCACCCACGAGCAGAACGCACGCGCGTGCCCTGGTGTGCTGACGGTCGCGGCGGCCCGCCCCATCGGGACGGGCCGCCATCCCCACCTCCTGCCACCGACACGCAGCCGGGTGGTGTTCAGGCTGGTGGTTGCGGTCCGGCCGTCAACCGATGCGGACCAGTTGCCACTGCTGGTTGGTGCCACCCCAGTCGGCGTACTGAACGACGTTTCCACCGTCTGCGGTGGATGAGCCCTGCACCTCGACGGCCTTGTTGCTGTTGCGGTTGATCAGGCGCACGTAGCCATCAGACGAACTCGCGAGTCGGAACTGCTGGTTCGTGCCGTTGAGGTCGGACCACTGCACGATCGCGCCACCGTCGGCGGTGGAGAAGTTGCTGACGTCGAGCACCTTGCTGGAGTTGCGGGCCTTCACCCGGTAGTAGCCGCTCCCCGAGTCGACGAACTGCCACTGCTGGTTGACGCCGTTGTTACGCGTCCACTGGCTGATCCGCGCGCCGTCGGTCGTCGCGCTGGCGTACACGTCCAGCGCCTTGCCGCTGTTCCGATTCAGCAACACGTACCAGGCGCTGGTGTCCACCCCGGAGCCCGGCGGGGGCGTTGTGGGCGGGGTGGAGCCGCCGTTGAGGGCGTCCAGGACGGCGGTGTACGCGGACTTCTTGTTGCCGCTGCACTCGAACAGCAGGGCGTTGTCCGACCCACGCCAGGAGTCACAGTCGCGCACACCCCACGTGGTGATACCGGTACAGCGCGAGACAGCCATGCACGCGCGGGTGACGGCGCCGAAGATGTTGGCCTGGTTGCCGCCGCTCATCACGTCCAGTTCGGTGATCTGCACATCCACACCGAGGTCGGCGAAGCGCTGCAGATTCGCCTGGTAGTCGCTGGCCAACGAGGTGCCCAGGTGCGACTGGAACCCCACACAATCGATCGGCACACCACGAGACCGGAAGTCCCGCACCATGTTGTAGATGCCCGTCGACTTCGCGTTGATCCCATCGGTGTTGTAGTCGTTGTAACACAACTTCGCACCCGGATCCGCCGCCCGCGCAGCCCGGAACGCCGCCTCGATCCAGTCGTTGCCGGTGCGCTGCAGATTGGAGTCACGCCGCCCACCGCTACCACCGTCGGCGAATGCCTCGTTCACCACGTCCCAGGCGTAGATCTTGCCCCGGAAGTGGGTGGCGACCTGGGTGACGTGGTTGATCGCGGCGTTGCGCAACGCGGTACCCGACATGCCCTGCGCCCAACCCGGCTGCTGCGCGTGCCACAACAACGCATGACCCCGCACGCTCATGCCATTGGCCTGCGCGTGACTGACCAGACGGTCACCACCGGTGTAGCTGAACCGACCCTGCTGCGGCTCGGTGGCGTCCCACTTCATCTCGTTCTCGGGCACCACACTGTTGAACTCGCGGTTCAGGATGGTCGTGTAGGCGCTGGTGGAGAGCTTGCCCGTCGCGACGGCTGCGCCGAAGTAGCGGCCCTTCTCGGCCGCGGCCGCCTTCAAGGTCGTGCCGGCACCGGCTGCGGGAGTCAGCGCCACCGTCATACCAGTGGCGAGGGCAGCGACCATGGTCGCCGCCGCCAACATCGTTCTCATGGGTCTCATGTCGATCCTTCTCAGTGGTTGCATCGGTGGTGGTGATGTGCCACTTCGCTCGGAACGGCCCAACCGGGACGGCCATCCTGACCACCCGACATCAGCACACACAGTCCGAGAGGGCTGTCGCCGGCAACTGCCGGGTCCCGAGGTGACGTCCGCATGCCCTGGAGGACGTCGTGATCGGAGGTACGGCCCCGCGCGGCTCGCCCGGTGAGCCGCAGAAGCGATCGTCCTCTATATCGAGAGTGAGCGATAACATGTCGTTCGTCAAGACGTAACGGGCCGTTAACGCCGATCTCCCGGTACGCCACGTTTCGCCCCGCACCAGCCGCCCAGAGCGACCGCGCTCAGCCGTCGGAGGACCAGCCAACGAGCAGCACCACCGTGCCACTGGGGTCGCACCAGAGAGCAACCCTGTTATCGCTCACAGTCGTCGGCCCGACGACCGTCGGCTTCCAGGCCACCCACACCGGCAACAACGCCCGACCGCTCTCGTTCACCCTCGACGGCCGCGCCCTGCTCGGTGGCCTGACACCGGTGGCACTCCGGAGACGAGAGCGTGCGCCGGCCACCACCCGGTGGTGACCGACGCACGAACTACTCAGACGACGTCAGCGGTAACCGGCGGTCACCACGTTGGCCTGCACGGCGTTCTCGGTCGCGTCGGACGGATAGCCGGCGACCATCGCCCCCTCGTAGAAGGTGCCGGCGCTCAGGTTGGCGCCTCCGTCGGGCTTGCAGCAATCACCGCCGCTGCCGAGGATGATCGCGCCCTGCTTCTTCATCGGGCTGTATCCCGACGGAAGCGAGCCGTCCCACAGCGTGTAGAGGCTGCCGGACTGGGCGTCGCTGCCCTTGATGGCGAAGCGGGACGTGCCGTTGTTCTTGAGCGTCGCGGTGACGAACTTGTTGGTGAAGGCGCGCTGGTTCGGGTTCCACGAGCTGCTGCCGCCGGGGAAGAGACCCCATTCGAGGTCCGCCTGCACCCACGGGCCGCTGCCGGAGCAGCCGCCGAACCAGCACTGCTTGCCGAAGTTGATGGCATCCATCGCCCCGGCGGCGTCGGCCTTCCTGGTCGTCTCGCTGTTGCCGTAGTCGAAGCAGCAGCCGCTGTTGACGTGGGTTCCGCTGGTCACCATGTACATGCCCTCGGGAGCCGCACCGGTCGGCACGCCGGTGAGGTGCCCGTCCCGCCAGTAGCTGTTGCCGGGATTGATGTAGAGCGAGTACGCCTTCGCGCCACCGACGGTCAGCGATTCCGACGTCGCGATCGCCGGCTTGCTCTGCGGTGAACCCGGAACCACGCTCGAGCCCTGGTACCAGAGGTCGTTCCCGCGCCCGGACTGGTCGAAGACCACCGTGATCACACAGGTCGTGCCGCCACAGAAGGAGTCCTGCGTCGCCGCGTTGGCGGTCCCGCCCGCAGCGGAGACCCCGATGTTGCGGGTCGTGTTGTCCGACGAACGGCGGACCTGGTAGAGGTTGCCGGCGTACGCCGCGTAGAGGGCCCGCGTCGTGCTGTGCGCCGCGATGCACGGAGTGCCGCCGGACGCGTAGATGTCGCACGGCCGCGTACCGGTCGGCGGGTTGGTCGGCGGCGGGGTGGTGGTGGTCGGCGAGGCCCACTGCTGGTTGGCGCCGCCGCTGCAGGCCCAGAGGATGATTTTGGTGCCGTTCGCGGTGGCGGCGCCGTTGGCGTCGAGGCAGAGCCCGGACTGCACGCCGGTGATGGTGCCGTTGCTGTTGACGTTCCATTGCTGGTTGTTCTGGCCGTTGCAATCCCAGATGATCGCCTGAGTGCCGTTGGTGGTGCCTCGGCCGGAGGCGTCCAGGCACTTGTTGCCGTACGCCTGGAGTTGCTTTGCCGACGTCCACGTCCAGGTCTGGCCGGCACTGCCGTTGCAGTCCCAGAGTTGCGTCTGGGTGCCGTTGGTGGTGCTGGAGTTGGGCACTTCGAGGCAGCGGCCGGACAGCGTACCGATGATCCGGGTGCTCTGCCCCGGTTCGATGGCGGCCGCCATCGGGGCGGCGGCTGCCTCGGCGGTCGGCGACGGGGCACCGGGGGTGGCACCGATGCCGACGAGGACGCCGACCAGAGCACCCGCCAGGGCGGTCAGGCGTCGGGCGCGATGGTGTCTCGGGATGAGTTCACGGGCTTTTCCTGGCCCGGTGGGGGACGGGGTTCGCACGAGGTGGCTCCTCGGAGTCGTGGAAGCGCGGGGGATTGTCGACGCGCCATGGGGGTGGTGGCGATGGCGAATCGATTCGCTACGAATCGTATGACCTTTGCTTAATTCATGTCAATGAATGCGGTTCCGGGGTGGTGCGCTGACCGTTGGGCGGACGGCCAGCGCACCACCTCCCCCGGGACGCCTACCGCCCCAGGAGCCGCCACGTCTGGTTCAACGGGCTGCCCAGGTTGACCGCCCTACAGGTCCACTGGTGGGCCAGCGCGCCGGCCGCCGTGGAGACCGCGTTGACATCGACGCACTTGCCACTGTGCCGAGCGACGAGTTGGTAGTCGTGTGAGTCGTTGCCCGAGTAGGTCACCTTGCGCAGGGTGAACTGCTGGTTGAGGCCGTTCAGGCAGGTCCACTGGTGCACGGCCGCGCCGTCGGCGGTGGAGACGCCGCTGACGTCGAGGCACTTGCCGCTCTGCTGGTTGACCACCGTGTAGGTGTTGGCCACGCCCGCGACCGGGCGGAAGTTCCAGAGCTGCTGGTCACCGCCGTCGCAGTAGTTCTGCTGTTGGACGTTGCCGTCGGCGGTGCTCAGGCCGGTGTTGTTCAGGCACTGCTGGGAGTGTTGGGCCACCGCCACCGACTGGAAGCCACCGTCCGAGGGGGGAAGCAGCGTGACGGTGTAGGTGTCGTTCTGGTTGGTGTACGGCAGGGTCACGGTGGCGTTGTTGTTGGACACACCGACCACGCTGTTCGAGACAGTGACCGGCCCCGCCACGGCACCGCCGCCGTTGTGCGGGATGCGTTGGGTGAGGACCCGGACCTGGTTGTTCTGCACGATGCCGCTCGTGGTGTCCAGGCGTTGCAGGTTGACGGTCAGGTTCCCGGTGGTACGACCACCGCCGACCAGCACCTTCGCGACCCCGGCCGTCTTCGTGGCGTACGCGTCGTACGACTGGCTGGGGGTCACCCCCACGATCTGACCGGTCTGCGAGGCGTAGTAGCGGTAGTTCCACCACTCACCCTTGGGCTGGTGCTGCCCGGCCGAGTTGCGGATCAACAGGTTGCCGAGGTCGTTGTGCAGGCTGCCACCGCTGGCCCAGTTCGCCCGCAGGCCATCGGCCCGGGCCCGCTCCAGACGGGCGATGTACCAGGCGCCGTCGGCCGGGTTCTGCTCGTCGGGGGAGCCGTACTCGTTGATCTGGTACGGCCGCGGGTGCGCGATGCCGCGCGGGTCGAGGGTCGCGTTGGCCGCGGCGACGTTGGCGACCGGGTCACCCGGCAGCGAGTGCCAGCTGATGATGTCCGGAACCGTGTTGGTCGAGCGGACGAAGTCCAGGTACTGGTTCCAGAAGGCGTGGTTGGTCGACGGGACGCAGGCACAGCTCGGCCCGACGATGAGCTGGTTGGGGAACTCCACCCGGAGGCGCTGGTAGGTGCGGCGCCACAGTTCGAGGTACTGCGAGATCGGGCGGTTCCAGAAGATGGTGATGTTGGGTTCGTTCCAGATGTCCCACTGCACGTTCAGCCCGGAAGCCCGGACGTCGCTGATGAGCCGGGTCAGGAAGTTGTCGTAGTCGGTCCAGCTGCCGTTGTCGCCGGGGAACCGGGAGATTCCGGCGCCGTCGGCACCCCACAGGTCGTGCGGCAGGATGATGAACTTCCCGCCGAGGGCGGTGGTCCGACGTGCCTGGGCCAGGGTGGAGTTCCACCGGCGGTCGTAGGTGCCGCCGACCCAGCCACTGCCCGGGAGCTGCGCGCCGCCGGCGCGCATGGACTGGAACTTGACGTCTCGGTAGAAGTGGTCGGCCGGACCGCTGGCATTCTCGGTCATGCCGTAGATCCAGCCGGACGCACGGTAGGTCGGCGTGCCGTTGTCCGTGGCGAAGTTGACGCTTATCGACTCGTCGGCGGCCTGGGCCGGAGACGCGACGGTGGTTACGGCGGCGGCGGCGAGCAGGCCAACCACGAGTCGGGCGACGAGCGCACGGGCTCGTCCTGACCTGCCGTGGGACGGGGTTTTCACGGGCGGCTCCTTGGTGGGGCGCGGGGGACGCTCTCCGGAGGGCTGCACTTGCGAATCGATTCGCTGGGATCGTAGGACCGGTAACTGAACCGTGTCAATGAAGTGACGGCGCGGTGACGCCCGTGTTTCCCAGTGTGCCCCTCTGTCCAGCCGACTATCTCTTGACCAGCGGGCAGGGGCGGACCTATCTTCGTGCGAACCGATTCGTCGAATCGATTCGCCTCATGGTCGGACTGCGTCCGACCCGCGACGGTCAACCCGCACCGCCCCTGACAATCGACTCGAAGTGAGGCAACACATGACAGGACTCAGTCGGCGGCGGCGCCTGGCCGCCGTCGCCGTGATAGCGCTCGTCGCAATGGCAGGCACTGCCTGCTCGTCGTCCGACGACAGCTCCGCCGACGGCGGTGCCTACCTCGTCTGGGACCCGTACCCGCAGTTCGCCGCCGACTCCGAATGGGTCGCGCTGCTCAAGAAGTGCGGCACCTCCGCTGGAGTGACGGTCGAGCGGACCAGCTACGACACCACCGACCTGACCAACAAGGCGCTGCTCGCCGCTCAGCAGGGAAACTCGCCGGACGTGCTGATCGTGGACAACCCGGTCATCTCGACACTGGCCGAGGCCGGCGCGCTCACCACCACCGACGACAACAAGCTGGACGTCTCGGCCATGGCGGCGAACCTGCTCGGCGCTGGCCAGAGCGAGGGCAAGACGTACGGGGTGCCGATCGGGGCGAACACCCTCGCCCTCTACTACAACAAGGACCTGCTGACCGCCGCCGGCGTCGACCCGGCCACGGTCACGGACTGGACCTCACTGACCGCCGCGCTGACCAAGGTCAAGGCCAAGGGGAAGAAGGGCATCACCTTCTCCGCGATCGGCACCGAGGAGGGCAGCTTCCAGTTCCTGCCCTGGTTCTGGGGATCGGGAGCCCAACTGACCAGTTTGGACTCGCCGCAGGCGGTGTCCGCACTGGCGCTCTGGACGGACTGGCTCAAGCAGGGCCTCGCCCCGAACTCCATCATCAACAACACCCAGACCACGAGTTGGCAGGAGTTCGCCACCGGCGACTACGCGTTCGCCGAGAACGGCACCTGGCAGCTGGCCAACGCGGAGAAGCTTGGCTTCTCGTACGGCACCATCGCGATCCCGGCCACCGCGGGCGGCCCGGCGCCGGCGCCAACCGGCGGTGAATTCGTCTCCATCCCGGTGCAGAAGAACACCGGCCGGTACGAGGCGTCGCAGAAGATCGTCGCCTGCCTGACCAGCGCCGACAACCTCCTCACCACGGACACCACGCTGTCCTACGTCGCACCCGTCGCCGCAGTCCAAGACCGGCAGGCCACCGCGGACCCCAAGCTCAAGGTCTGGGTGGAGGCGGTCCGGGCAGCCAAGGGTCGCACCGGTGACAACCTCGGCACGAAGTACCCGAAGATCTCCGAATCGCTGTGGACCGCGGTGCAGGCGTCCCTCAGCGGCGGGAAGTCGCCGCGCGATGCGCTGACCGCCGCACAGGCCGCAGCCACGACCAAGTAACGGCGCCGAACCGACACCATGCACTCCACGAAACAGAGTTCCACCGCCGTACGAGACCAGGGTGGGGCGGCGAAGACCGCCCCACCCGGGCCTCCCCCGTCCCGTGGCCGCCGGCCCAGCCGATGGCTGGCATGGGGCTTCCTGGCACCGGTAACCCTCTACCTGATCGCCTTCTACGCCTACCCGCTCTTCCGCAATGTCGAGTTGAGCCTGCGCGAGTACACCGTCCGCTCGTTCGTGCAGGGCGGCGCGCCCTTCGCCGGTGTCGACAACTACCGGACGGTCCTGACCGACCCGGCCTTCGGGCCGACGCTGGCGCACACCCTGATCTTCACCGCCGCGTCACTCACCTTCCAGTTCAGCATCGGCATGGCCCTGGCGCTCTTCTTCCACCAGCACTTTCCGCTGTCGCGCACATTGCGGGCGTTGATCCTCGTACCGTGGCTGCTGCCACTGATCGTCTCGGCGTCGACCTGGTCGTGGCTGCTCAACAGTGACTCGGGTCTGGTCAACGCGGCACTCGGCGTCGTCGGGATCGACCCGGTCAACTGGCTCACCTCGCCGGGGTGGTCGCTCACCTCGGTGATCATCGCGAACATCTGGATCGGCATCCCGTTCAACCTGGTGGTGCTGTACAGCGGGCTACAGGGGATCCCGGTCGAGATGTACGAGGCGTCCGCGCTCGATGGGGCGTCGAGCTGGCAACGGTTCTGGCGAATCACCTTCCCGCTGCTGCGCCCGGTCTCCACGATCACGCTGCTGCTGGGGCTGATCTACACGCTGAAGGTCTTCGACATCGTCTGGGTCATGACCAGAGGTGGCCCGACCGGCTCCTCGGCCACCCTCGCCACCTGGTCGTACCGGCTCGGCTTCGGCAACATGCTGCCCGAATTCGGCCCGGGCGCGGCCATCGGAAACCTGCTCATCGTGATGGCCCTGATCGCCGGGCTCGTCTACATCCGGATCGAGCGGAGGCAGCACCTACGATGACCACTTCAACGCCTCGCGCCTGGTGGAAGACCGGCATCGGTCTGGTGCTGACCGGGCTGATGCTCTTTCCCGTCTACTGGATGATCAATGTGTCGTTCACCCGGGACCAGGACATGCGGGCCAGTCCCCCGCACCTGTTCCCGACAAACGGCACGTTGGACGGCTACCGAGCGGTGCTCGACCAACAACTGCCGTACCTCGGCACCAGCTTCCTGGTCGGCCTCGGCACGGTGGTGCTGACCGTCGCGCTGGCCGCCCCCGCCGGATTCGCGCTGGCGAAGCTCCGGCCGCCCGGCGGCCCGGCGCTGAGCTTCGTACTGCTGATCGCACAGATGATCCCGGGAATCATCATGGCGATGGGCTTCTACGCCATCTATCTCAACCTCGGCGTCCTCAACACGCTGCCCGGCCTGATCCTGGCCGACACGACCCTGGCTGTGCCGTTCGGCGTGCTGATCTTCACGGCCTTCATGTCCGGGATTCCCGACGAGCTGATGCAGGCCGCCGTGGTCGACGGCGCCGGTCGGCTCCGGACCTTCTGGTCGGTCGTGCTGCCGGTCAGCCGCAACTCGATCGTCACGGTGTCGCTGTTCGCGTTCCTGTGGTCCTGGTCGGACTTCATCTTCGCCTCGACCCTCGCCGGCGGCGGCGACCACCAGCCGATCACCCTCGGCATCTACCACTACATCGGCAACAACAACCAGCAGTGGAACGCCATCATGGCAACCGCTGTCGTCGCCTCCATCCCCGCCGCCGTGCTGCTGATCCTGGCCCAGCGGTACGTCTCGATGGGCGTGACCGCCGGCGCCGTCAAGGACTGACCACCCGCACCACAGAAAGGCATCCGCCACCCATGACCGTCGCCCCGTCCGGTCCGGAGTTCCCCATCCAGGACATCCCGTTCAGCTACCGAGGATCCTGGTTCAACATCTCCCCGGTGGTAGCCGAGAAGACGTACGCCGACGATCTGCACCTGGTCTCCCACCAGACCGGGCTGCACCCCGTACTGCGCCTCGCCCCCGCCGTCGCCGGCGCCACGGTCGTCGCCACGCCCGCGCTGCTGACCTGGCGCATCGGCGCAGACCGGATCGAAGCCGTCTACGACGGGCCGGACACCCTGCGGATCCGGGGTCGCCGGCTCGGCCTGCGGGTAGCAGCAGCAGCGAGCGCCCTCACCCCGTTCAGCGGCACCTACCTGTACCTCGACCCGGTTGACGGGTCACACGTGTTCACCTCGTACGAGACCGGTCGCCGCTACCGGATCACGGTGCTCTCCGGTGCGCTCCAGCGGACCGACGGCGTCGAGGCTCTCGGCACCGCTGACCGGTCCGTGGACCTCCCCGCCGACCAACCGTGGGAGATCGCGATCGAGGAGTACGCGACCGCCCGCCGCCCGTACGTCGGATCCGTCAGCTTCGACCAACTGTGCCGCGACCGGATCGCCGAGTTCACCGCGTTCGTCGACGCGGTCGCACCGTGGCGTGGTGCGGAAACCCCAGCCGCCGAGCTGGCCGCGTACGTGCTGTGGTCAGCCACCGTCGCCCCGGCGGGCTTCGTCACCCGGCCGGCGGTCCTGATGTCCAAGCACTGGATGGACAAGGTGTGGAGCTGGGACCACTGCTTCAACGCGATCGCCCTGGCCAGCGGTGAGCCGGAGCTGGCCTGGCACCAGTTCCAGCTGCCCTTCGACCACCAGGACGAGGCCGGTGCCCTACCCGACTCGGTCACCCACTCCGAGGTCCTGCACAACTACGTCAAGCCCCCCATTCACGGCTGGGCCCTACGACACCTGCGCCGCCGCCTTCCCCAGCCGGTGGATCGGGAGGCACTGGCGCAGACGTACCACCGGCTTGCCCGCTGGTCCCGGTTCTGGCTCGACGCACGCCGGGCCCCCGGCCACGATCTGCCCCACTACCAGCACGGCAACGACAGCGGTTGGGACAACGCAACCACCTTCGACGACGGCCGGGTCCTCCAGACAGCCGACCTCGCCGCATTTCTGGTCTCGCAGCTTCGCTGCCTGGCCGACCTCGCCACCGAGCTGGGCGAGCCCGCGGACCAGTGGTCCCGGGAGGCCGACCGAATCCACGGGGCCATGCTCCGGGACCTGTGGGACGGCGAACGCTTCACTGCCCGTAGCCCGCACACCGGGCAACAGCGCGCGAGCCGCAGCCTGCTCGATCTGATGCCCGTCGCACTCGGGGCCGATCTGCCAGCTCCGGTCGCCGCCGCGCTGGCCCGGGGCGCCGAAGCCCACCTGACCACGCACGGGCTGGCCACCGAACCGCCGGACTCGGCCCATTACCTGGCCGATGGTTACTGGCGTGGCCCGATCTGGGCACCGTCCACCGTCCTGGTCGAGGACGGTCTGCGACGCGCCGGTCAGACCAGGATCGCCGACGAGATCAGTCGACGATTCCTCGCGCTGTGTGAGAAGTCCGGGTTCGCGGAGAACTTCGACGC
Organism: Micromonospora sp. DT201; assembly: GCF_049841575.1. NCBI lineage: Bacteria > Bacillati > Actinomycetota > Actinomycetes > Micromonosporales > Micromonosporaceae > Micromonospora > Micromonospora sp. DT201. The sequence continues at coordinate 169,836 of NZ_JBNCKP010000014.1, forward strand.
CGAAACCGGGGCCGGGCTCAGGGATCGCGCGTACACCTGGACTGCCAGCAGCTATCTGATCCTCGCCGCCGCTCAGGAGGAACGGCGGGTCACCGCTGGGTAGCCGCGTCGCCTCAGCGGGCCCGGACCGGACCGGTGCTGGAGCGCAATGAGATGGGCGGGCTGTACAGCCGGTGTCGTGGCACCGCCCCGGGCGCGGCGATGATCTCCAACAAGAGCGACACCGCCTCGGCGCCCATCTCGACCATCGGAACGTCTGCGGCGGTCAGCGGCGGGCGGAAGTCCTCCGCCCAGTGCTGGGCGGCGACACCCGTGACGGAGAAGTCGACCGGCACGGACAGCCCGGCGCCGGTCAGTGCACGCTGCATTCCGGGCAGCGCGGCCTCGTTGATGGTGGCCACGGCCGTAACGTCCGGACGTGTCGCGAGCAACTCCTCCACGCATGCCTCGCCGGAGGCTGTGTCGTCGCCGCAGCAGACCTCCACGCCGGTCAGGTCCCGCTCCATCGCCGCTGCCCGGAAACCAGCCAGCGCTCGATGGCTGGGGCCGTAACCGGCGGCCACCAACTCGGCGGAGCGGTTTACCAGCGCCACGTGCCGGTGCCCCAGATCGGCCAGGTGGTGCACGCAGCGGGCGATCAGCCCGGCGTAGTCGATGTCGATCCAGCTCATGCCGTGCGGCTCGGCGGTGCGCCCGATCGTGACGAACGGCAGACCGGTCTTGGTCAGCCGAGTCACCCGGTCGTCGTCCAAGCGGATCTCCATCAGGACCACTCCGTCGACCCGCCGGCCGGTGACGATCCGCTCGAACGACCGGTCATGGTCGCCACCAGACGGCGACAGCAGCACGTCGAGGTCATGGCGGGCAGCTGCCTCGACGACGCTGGCGACGAAGCCCAACTGCATGTCGGTCAACCGCTGGCTCGCCGGAGGGATCACCAGCCCGAGAGTGCGGGTGCGTCCCTCCTTCAGAGCACGGGCGCTGGCGTTCGGTCGGTAGTCCAACTCGTCGATGACCGCCTGGATCCGCTGCCGGGTTGCCTCCGACACGGTCCGCTTCCCGCTCAGCACGTAGGACACAGTGCTGCGGGACACTCCCGCCCGACGGGCGATCTCCCCGATGTTCATACCGCGCCCTCGAATCGATTCTTGCCCCGATACGGGGACGCACCCTGCTTCGCTGACGAGCATATCTGTCCTGAACCTCGTGCCCGAGTCAGGAAAGTTCCGCAGCCAACTCGGCGGGGCCGGGATGCGGTAGCGCGGGAAGGTAGCGCGATGTATGGACAAACATTAATGTCATAGGTATGACGTGTTATGTCGAGCCACCACTGCGCTACACCGCTGAAAGGATCCGATGAAATGAAGAGACGGCTGAGTCGCCTCATGGCCGCGGCGGGGACCCTGCTGGTCCTCGCCTTCGGTGCCGGCATCTACGTGGTCTCGGACGCGCCGGGCATCGCCCACGCCGCCGGCACGGGACCGTGTGACATCTACGCCTCGGGTGGCACACCCTGCGTGGCCGCGCACAGCACCACCCGGGCGCTCTACGGCGCGTACAACGGACCGCTCTACCAAGTCCGCCGCTCGTCGGACAACACCACCCGCGACATCGGTGTGCTGAGCGCGGGTGGCTACGCCAACGCCGCCACCCAGGACTCTTTCTGCGCCAACACCAACTGCGTGATCACCATCCTCTACGACCAGTCCGGCCGCAACAACCGCCTCACCCAGGCACCCCCCGGCTATTTCGTCGGCCCCGCCGCCGGCGGATATGACAACCTCGCCGACGCGAAGGCGGCCCCGATCACCGTCGGCGGCCAGAAGGCCTACGGCGTCTACATCGCCCCCGGCACCGGCTACCGCAACAACAACACCAACGGCGTCGCCACCGGCGACCAGCCCGAGGGCATCTACGCGGTCGTCGACGGCACGCACTACAACCAGTGGTGCTGCTTCGACTACGGCAATGCGCAGACGAACAGCCTGGCCGATGAGCGCGCCATCATGGAGACCGTCTACTTCGGTGCCAACAAGCAGTGGGGATACGGCGCCGGCACCGGCCCCTGGATCATGGCCGACCTGGAGTGGGGGCTGTTCTCCGGGGTGAACGCGGGGTACAACAACATCGCGTCGATCAACCACCGATTCGTCACGGCCATGGTCAAGGGCGAGCCGAACCACTGGGCGATCCGGGGCGGCAGCGCGCAGTCGGGCGGCCTGACGACCTACTTCGATGGGCCACGCCCCAACGGCTACCACCCGATGAAGAAGGAGGGGGCCATCCTCCTCGGCATCGGCGGTGACAACAGCATCACCGGTCGGGGCACCTTCTTCGAGGGCGTGCTGACCTCCGGCTACCCGACGGCGGCCACCGAGAACGCCGTGCAGGCCAACATCAACGCCGCCGCGTATGCACCGGCCGGTGGCGGTAACCCGCAACAGAACGTTCAGATCGTCGGCAGCCAATCCAACCGCTGCATCGACGTACCAAACGGCACCAGCACCAACGGCACTCAGGTGCAACTCTGGGACTGCACCGGCGGCACACCACAACGCTGGACCTACACCGCCAACAAACAACTCCAGGTCAACGGCAACAAATGCCTCGACGCCAACGGCCAAGGCACCACCAACGGCACCCAAGCAATCATCTGGGACTGCCACAGCGGCACCAACCAACAATGGAATATCAACACCAACGGCACCATCACCGGCGTCCAATCCGGACTCTGCCTCGACGCCAACACCGCCGCAACAGCCAACGGCACCAAACTCATCCTCTGGACCTGCAACGGTCAACAAAACCAACGCTGGTCCACCCGTAGCTGATCACCCCACATCACCAGGTCGGTGCCGTCTTCGCGAACTCTGCGGGGGCGGCACCTCCGGTGAAACTGCTGCTATCTTTCATCCGTTTGCGGGGTCGGTCGAGACAACGGGAGTTCACGATGAACGAGACCACCGAAGATCGGACACCGTGATCCGCTCCGACCGGCTTCGGGTCTTCGTGGCTGCCGCCGCGACGCTGCTGTGCAACCTCGTGATCGGTGTCCTGGCCGCCTATCCGCTGGGCATGGTCATCTCCCTGCTGGCTTACCAGCTCAACGGGCCGTACTCGCTGGGCACGAACCATACCTACGCGAAGATCGCCGGCCGCTATCCCCCGTTCGAGGTCGACACGGATGAGGCGTCGCTCGTGGGGATGTTCGTCGTCGTCGCCGCGATCATCCTCGGTGCGACCTTCCTGGCGGTGAACGCCCTCCTGGCACGCCGCACACGAAAGGCGGTTCCGGCCTACGTCGCGTGGCTCGCGGCCGCGGCGGTTGCGTGGATGCCAGGGCTCTACTTCATCGCCAACTGGTGGTTCGACAGCGCGCCGTAGTCGGGCCACATACGGATATCTCCGTACCGTCCGCCGTTCAGACCGCCTTTTGCTGACTCGACCGGTTGAGCGCTTTATCGATGACATGCTATCTTTCGGCGCGGGAGTGAAGGGCACGCTCCCGGTCACCTGAGTCGATCGGCAGAGGCACGCCGAGGGCACCTCCTCCCGCCGCCTTGCCAGCCGGTGACCAGTCCGGGCCGCTCCGCCGATGCCAGGCGACCGTAGGCGGTTGCCGGACAACCTTCAGTCCGGCTGCATTCCCAGCTTCCAATGCCCGTTGCGGACAACCTCGGCTGTGACGGTGCGGCGTGCACGCCTGGCGTGCACGCCGCACCGGTCCGCATGCCGGCCAGCAGCGGAAGGGACGCCGCTCCTTCGTCACCAGGCAGCACCACAAACATCCCGCCGGGTCGACCTCACGCACCACCACCGCTACAAGACGACCACTGGCAAGGAGTCAAGCAATGGCGAGACACAGGCACCTCTTCTCACTCATCGCGGGCGCGGCGGTTCTCCTCGCGGCGACCGCCGGTGGTGCGCTGGGCAGCAGCTTCCGCGGGGCGGCGGTGGCCGCGACGAACGGCACACTCGCGGCGACTGCGGGCTGCGGCAAGGCCCCCACGCTCACCAACGGGACACGCACCATTCAGAGCAGCGGACAGAGTCGCACCTACATCTTGCGGATCCCGGACGGTTACGACCGGAACCGCCCCTACCGGCTGATCTTCGGCTTTCACTGGCTGAACGGCTCGGCCAACAACGTCGCCTCAGCCGGCTACTACGGGCTCGCGCCGCTGTCGAACAACAGCACGATCTTCGTCGCGCCCCAAGGCCTCAACGCCGGCTGGGCCAATACCAACGGCCGAGACCTGACCCTCTTCGACGACATCTCGCAGCAGATCGAGAATGACCTCTGCGTCGACACGACCCAACGCTTCGCCCTGGGCTGGAGCTACGGCGGAGCCATGAGCTACGCGGTGGCCTGCGCCCGACCAACCGTCATCCGAGCGGTCTCCGTGCTGTCCGGCGCCAACCTCAGCGGTTGTAACGGCGGCACCCAACCCGTGGCCTACTTCGGCATCCACGGCATCTACGACAGCGTGCTGAACATCTCCCAGGGCCGGTCTCTGCGCGACACATTCGTCAGGAACAACGGCTGCACGGCGCAGAGCCCGCGCGAGCCGAGCCGCGGCAGCCTCACCCACATCACCACCACCTACGCTGGCTGCCGAGCCGGCTATCCCGTGCAGTGGGCCGCGTTCGACGGGGACCACACCCCCAGCCCGGTCGACGGATCATCCAGCCCGAACGACTCCAGGACGTGGACCTCGGGGGAAATCTGGAGATTCTTCAGTCAGTTCGAGTCCACGACACCCCCCACGACCGCCCCGCCGACCACCGCCCCGCCGACCACCGCCCCGCCGACCACCACTCCGCCGACGACCGCCCCGCCGACGACCCCTCCGCCGACCGGTGAGCCGGGCACCTGCGCCGCCACCTACAGCGCGGTCAACAGTTGGCCCGGAGGCTTCCAGGGTGAGGTCACCGTGGCCAACAACACCGCCACCACCGTCAACGGCTGGACCGTACGCCTGACCCTCGCCAGCGGCCAGGCCATCAGCAGCCTCTGGAGCGGCACCAACACGGGCACCACCGGCAACGTCACCGTGCGGAACGCCCCCTACAACGGCACGTTGGGCCCGAACGCCTCGACCACCTTCGGGTTCACCGCCACCGGCAACGGGGCCACCCCGCCCAGCAACATCACCTGCACCAGCCCCTGAGCAGGGCACAATCGGGGCCCGGAGCCACTGGCTCCGGGTCCTCAGGGCTCACCCAGGCCCACCCCGACGGCGGCTACTCCACCAGCGTTCTCGGACCTACGCTGCTCATCGCGGTCGGCACGACGTCCTCAACGGCGTGCCGTGAGGGGCACGAGAACGAGGAAGGCGACGCCGAGCACGGCGGCGCCGAGGGCCCACCACCAGAAGAAGTTAGAAAAAGCCGAGGCGACCAGGAGCCCCACGCCGAGGCCGGCCAGCAGGCCGAGTGCGAACAGCGCCCGCGGCGACAGGGCGAGGTGCGGCAGGCGTTTCACCACGAGTACTTCGAGCCAGGTGCCGCCCAACGCCAACAGTGCTGCGCCGACCGCATCCACGGCCGACAGTCCGTGACCTTCGCCGAGGGGCACGAGGACGCGGCCCTCGCCACTGGCGGGAACGAACAGGATGAGCACGCCAGCGATGATGAGCACAGTGGTGATTGCTACCTGCCTGCGCGGCGCACCCTCAACATCTGGCGACATCGCTACAGTCTCGGCCATCCGTCATGGTCTTCGTATGAGCCGAATCGACAGACCTCGACCCCGGCGCTCATCACCCCCAAGCAGAGGGAGCGCAATCCCCTCTGCCGGGGAGGTTGGTCGTCACATCGCCACAGATCATTTGTTCATGACTGTCGGTATGTGGTTGCCATCGAGGACACGCGTCGGATCGATAGCGGCCGACCGGGCAAGACGATGGGCGTTGGCGTGTGTCGTATTCGTCGCTGGTGAGGTGGCTCTGCGTCTGTTCTGGATCACCGGTGGCCGGTGGGGGTACACCGCCTGCGACCGGACCGATCTGGTCGATCCGGCGGGGGGTTGCGGCGCTGACCGCGTCGAGGCGCTGCCGTTCTGGGCAGGATGGGGAGTGGTGGGGATCGGCGTCGCCCTCGCGGTGGTGGTCGTCTCCGCGATCCGGTTCTCTGGCCGCCTCGCAGCGACGGGTAGCTGGTTGGCGGCCGCACTGCTCATGCTTGCCGCGTTCCCGCTGCACCTGTTCTTCGAGATCCCGGCGGCGTTGGCGGGGCGTCCCTCGGACTGGCGTGACCTCGGTGCCCGGCTCGCGCTGGTGATCGGGGGCCTCCTGTTCGTCGGGCTTGCGAACGCATCCGGTCCCCGGCACGGACCGGTGCTCCCCGGCTTCCGGCCGGTGCCGCGGTGGACGCGCATCTGGGCGTACGTGGCGGTCGCGCTGCCGGTGGTCGGCTGGGCCGTACCGCACGGGCTCTGGGTGCTCGGCGTGCCTGTCGGCATCTCCGAGTCGAGACTGGACGACATCCAACGGAACCTCTCGACACAGATCGGCGTGGCGATCACTCTCGTCCCACCGCTCGCCGGTCTGCTCGTCCTCGGTCTGGTGCAGCGGTGGGGGCAGCAGTTTCCGCGCTGGGTGCCGGGACTGCGCGGTCGACGGGTTCCGCCACTGCTGGCGGTGCTCCCGGCCGGGCTGGTGGCACTCGCGCTGGTCACCTACGGCGTGCTGAGCGTCGCGGTGTTCGTCGACCAACTACGCGCCGGTGACCTGCGTTGGTCGGACGTCCGGGACAGGTGGGCGGAAACCGCCACGCTGCTGGTGTTCCTCGGCTGGGGAGTGTCGCTGGGCGTCACGACCACCGGCTATGCCCTCGCCACCCGCCCGCGTCAGGAGCAGACGGCAGACGCGGCATCCCGTCGTTTGCCGCCGGGTTCGCCCGCCACCTCTGCTCGCGTACGGTCAGCGCCGTCATCGGTTCGGCCCTTCCGGGCGCGACCGGAGCAGGCCGAGGATGAGGACGACGCCGACGCTCAGATGTAGCAGCGCGAGAGTCGCCTTCGCTCCCCCGCCGACGCCGCTCGGTGGCCCGACCAGGAGCGACAGCAGAAGAACCGCGACCGCGATCGAGGCCCACCAGACACCGGCCCGGTTGGTCAGACGTTCCAGCATCGCGAGCAGCGCCCAGCCGGCCAATGCCGCGACCGCGGCGGCCACGACGACCGCACCCACCGTGATCTGCTGGGTCGAGTTTCCGGAGTTGGCCGCCAGGTCGACGCCGGCCGCCGAGTGCAGGATCGCGAACTCGGCCGCCGCTACCAGGATCGCACCGGCCGACACCGCGACTCGACGCAGGAGAAGGTTGTTCGTCATGCCCTGAGTCTCCGGTCCCGCTTGGGCCGGGCACGTCGGTCCAGACGCCGCGGCGGCTACCTCCGCTGGCGGCGCGTTGTACTACCAAAGGATGTGGTCTGGCCCGCCACGAGCCCAGTAGCCTGCGCTGGTGAATGCGGCGACGTGCGAGAGCGGCCCGCCGAGTCCGTGGCGTTCCGCCACGATGGGCGTGGCGACCGGGGCGATCGGTGTCCTCGTCGCGACCGCGCTGTGGTCCGCCACCCGATCCGGCTCCACTGTGCTGATCCGCGTCGACGTCGCGCTGGCGGTGGCCGCCCTGACCCTCGTCCCGGTGGTCGTCCGCCATCCGCGGGTTGGTGGCGTGCTGGCCAGTCTGCTGGTCGTGCTGTCTCCGGTGGCCACCCCGGTGGCGAGCTTTGCGGTGCTGTTCACTGCCCGCAACCGGCCGTTCCGGCAGGCTGCGGCGGTGGCGGCGGCCGGCGTGGCAGGCGAGGCGGTGCAGGCGTTCTGGCGGCCGGTGCCCAGCCTGCCGTACGGGTGGCGGCTGGTGCTGATGACCGCCGCGTACGCGGCCCTGCTGGGCTGGGGCACCTGGGCGCAGGCCCGGCACGCCTTGCTGGCTGCGCTGCGGGATCGAGCCCGGCGGGCTGAGCAGGAGCAGGAACGGCGGGTCGTCGAGGCGCGGGCGGCCGAGCGCAGCCGGATCGCGCGGGAGATGCACGACGTGCTGGCCCACCGGCTTTCGCTGCTGGCGGCGGCCGCCGGAGCGATGGAGTACCGGCCGGATGCACCGCCCGAGCGGCTCAGCGCCGCCGCCGGGGTGATCCGGGCCAGCGCACACCACGCCCTCGACGAGCTGCGTGAGGTCATCACGCTGCTGCGCAGCGACGACGCCGATTCGCCGGCGGACGCACCACCCGGGCAGACCCTCGCCGACCTGCCGCGCCTGGTCGAGGAGGCTCGGGCCGCAGGGCAGCAGATCGAGGTCGACGACCCGCTCGGCCCGCCAGTCGAGGTCCCCCCGACGGTCGGCCGCACCGCGTACCGGATCGCGCAGGAGGCGCTGACCAACGCCCGCAAGCACGCCGCCGGGCAGCCGGTCCGGCTCGCGCTCGGCGGCACGCCGGGCTCCGGCCTGAGCATCGCGGTGAGCAACCCGACCACGCCCGACAGCATTGCCACCTCCGACGGTGGCGCCGGCCTGATCGGTCTCGCCGAACGGGCCGCCCTCACCGGCGGCCGTGTCACCCACCACATCGACGCCTCGGGTCGGTTCCACCTCACCGCCTGGCTGCCATGGCCGACGACGTGACGGGCCCGGTCCGGGTCGTCATCGTCGACGACGATCCCCTCGTACGGGCAATGCTGACGATGATGCTCGACGGCGCCGACGGGATCGTCGTCGTGGGCGAGGCCGCCGACGGCGGCGCGGCGATCACCGCAGTGGACCGGCACATGCCCGACGTGGTGCTGATGGACATCCGGATGCCCGGCGTCAACGGCATCACCGCCACCGAGCGCTTGCGCCGCCGCCACCGGCCACCCGAGATCATCGTGCTCACCACGTTCGACACCGACGAGCACGTGGTGCGGGCCCTACGCGCTGGTGCCAGCGGCTTCCTGCTCAAGGACACCCCGCCGGAGCGGATCAGCGAGGCGGTCCGCGCCGTCGCGGCCGGCAACCCGATGCTGTCGCCCGGTGTGACGCGCCGCCTCATGCAGCGGGTGGCGTCCGGGGCCGAGTCATACGAGCAGGCGCGCGGCCGGCTGGCCGTGCTCACGCCCCGGGAACGCGACGTCGTGCTGGCCATCGCCCACGGGCGCTCCAACGCCGAGATCGCCACCGAGCTGCTGATGAGCGTTACCACGGTGAAGGTTCACGTCTCGCACATCCTGACCAAGCTGGATCTGGACAACCGGACCCAGGTCGCCCTGCTCGCCCACGACGGTCGACTCGCCTGACCCGGAGGCTCGCGGCCAGGTGCCCGATGAACCGGACCTGTAGTTGCCATATTGGAAACATGTTGCGTAAGCTGCAACAGTGAGCCCTGAACCCATGCCTCCCTCTCGCGCGGTCGAGGACCTCGCTCGAGCAGCCAGCATCGCCGCTCAAGCGCAGATCCAGTCCAGATGGTTGGTCACGTTCCTCGCACTGCTGGGTGCTGCCTTCGGTGGAATCACGGCGGCCCTTGGGTTGCTCGGCTCCACACCGGCACGAGTCGCCGCCATCACCGTGATCTTTTTTCTGGTGGTCGGCGGATTGCTGATCTGGTACTTCCGGCAACGCGTGATCCCACGTGACCTGGGGCGCCGCTACGTACCCTTCATGATGGCGACGTGCTCGCTCTACGTGGTCACGCTTGGCGTGGGGCGGCCACTCTTTACGGACCGCCCGGAGTACTGGGTGCCGGCCGCTGTTCTTGTCGCGCTACCGCTTCTCGTTGGCGCCTGGCGAGGGCGTGGAGCATGACCCAGCTTGGTCAGCATCCTCGGCATGGTCTCGACGAACTGCTCACAAACGGCGTCCGCCTCTCCATCATCGCGGCGCTCAGCGGCGTGGAGAGGGCCGAGTTCGGGGCCATCCGCGACCTGGTCGAGATCAGCAATCCGGCATTGTCCAAGCAGGCGGCGGCGCTGGAGGCAGCCGGTTACGTGGAGGTCAGCAAGGGCAGGATCGGCCGCCGCCCACGAACCTGGCTTCAGCTCACCGGTGCCGGACGTGACGCACTCAACCGACACCTCTCAGCCCTTCAGCACATCACTACCGCAACGCCACGCGCTTGAGTGGGCTGCATCGGTAGCCAAGGCCGGGCGATGACGGCCGAGCAGTCCGCGCGGCAGCGGTGTCGTTGGCCGGGGCCTGACAGGCTAGTTTGCTCGGATGAGTCTTCTCGATGACGTCGCGAGGCGTGACAGTTGGCGATGCTGGGTGTGCGACGAGCCGGTCGACGCCGACATGTCGGTGAACGACCCGCGTGGTCCCAGCGTCGACAGCCGCACCGCCGACAAGAAGGCCAAGGTCGCCGAGCGACTCGCGCACCGCGCCTGCAACACTCGCAAGGGCGCGGTCAAGGTGGTCATCGCCTGGCCGGACCATCTGCACGTGGTGGAGCCCGCGCCGCTGATCACCGTCGCCGAGCGACTCGAACGCAAGGGTGGCCGCGAGTTGGTCGCCCGCTGCCCGAGTAAGAAGGATGCCCAGGAGGCGGCGGACTGGCTGGTCGACCGGTTCTCCCGGCTGGTGCCGGGACTGCCGGTGACCGCAAGCGTCGACGCAGGCGGCGGCCAGTACCTCGTCGCCCTGGCCACCGGCCGCCGCTGACCGGTGGCTCTGGTCGGCGGGCCGCCCACAAATGGCGTCTCCGGCCGGTGGCGTCGGCGGCGATCAGCTTCCCGATCGAGGGGTTGGCTCAGGCGGCCATGATCGCGTCGGCCACGGCGTCCGGGTGGGTCAACAGGCCCTCGTGCGTCCCGGGGACCATGATCGGTTCGAGTCCCAGCCGGGCGATAGAACGGAAGGCGCCGCCGCCAGTGCGTCGGCGGCGGCAAGTCTCCCGATCAGAAGGGGGGTGCGTCCTCGCCCATCAACGCGAGCACGACGCCGCCCTTCCCGCTCTTGAGGCTCTGGACCACGACCTTGCCGGTGCTGCCGTCGGGCAACTCCAACGTAAAGGTCTTTCCGACCGCGTTCTTGGGGCCATTGCCGGCGCTGTTGGCGGGTCGGAAGTCGCCTGCCCACGGCGGGATTCCACCCTTGCGGGCGGGTTCGGCGAAGAGCGCGGCGGTGCCGGGGGTCCTGGTGCCGTCGGAGGAGAGAAGGACTGAGGCGCTGCGATAGGTAGCCATATGCGCGAAGGCTATCCCGAACTGCGCTCGTTCGCGCCCCGACACAGCTCTATTCGTCGCTGTCGCGGGCTCTGCGGGCGCGTGCCCGGTAGGCGGCGACGTTCGTTCGGTTGCCGCACATTTCGTAGGAGACGGACTCGTCGCCAGCAGCGGGGTGACCCGAAGGCCACCCCACTGCCTCAATATCTGGTCGAACCGAACCGCCGGCGATGTGAAGCAGCTCTCGTATGAGCCGAATCTCCGAACCATTCGGCGGGGGATTGCACCCGTATACGGTCGAATTTCCGGACCCTGCGGAAGGCAAAGCTCCATGAACCTCATCCCTAGTCCCCAAGGCGGCACTCCGATCTCGGAGGATGCCGCAGCGCGGCTCACCGCCCAGACGGTCGGACCAGTGCTCCTCCCCGGTGACGAGCGGTACGACGCGGAGTGCGCGTCGTACAACCTCGCCATCCCGCAGCAGCCGGCCCTCGTGGTCGGCGCCGCCAACGCCACCGACGTCCAAGCCGCTGTCCGCTTCGCCGCCGAGCAGGGCCTGCCGGTCGCGGTGCTCGCCACCGGTCACTCCGCGCTCCCCTCGGCCGGAGCGCTCCTGATCACCACTCGTCGGATGGACGAGGTCATCATCGACGCCGAGGCGCGAACCGCCCGGATCGAGGCCGGCGTACGGTGGCAGCAGGTCGTCGACGCGGCGGCCAAGCACGGGCTGGCGCCACTCAACGGAGCGGCTCCGACCGTCGGCGCGGTCAGCTACACGCTCGGCGGTGGCTTGAGCCCGATCGGCCGCACCTTCGGCTTCGCCGCCGATCACGTCCATCTGATCGAACTCGTCACCGCGGACGGCGAGCTGCGCAAGGTGACCGCGGCGAACGAGCCGGAGCTGTTCTGGGCTCTGCGCGGCGGCAAGGGCAACTTCGGCGTGGTCACCGCGATGGAGTTCGCCCTGTTCCCGGTCAGCAAGATCTACGGCGGCGGCCTCTTCTTCCCTGGGGAGCAGGCGGCCGAGGTGTTCAAGGCGTGGGGGCAATGGACCGCCGGCGTACCCGATGAGTTGACCTCGTCGGTCGCGTTGCTGCAGCTGCCACCGATGCCCGAGGTGCCCGAGCCGCTACGCGGCCGGCTGGTGGCACACGTACGGATCGCCTACCTCGGCACGGCAGAGGAGGGCGAGCGGCTGATCGCCCCGCTGCGCGCGATCGCCCCGACACTGATCGACTCGGTGGCCGAAATGCCGTACAGCGCGGTCGGCTCGATCCACGCCGACCCGCCGACCCCGATCCCGTTCACGGACCGCTCGGAGTTGCTACGGGAGTTCACCCCGGAACTGGTCGACGCGATCATCGCCCACGCCGGCCCTGGCACGGGCAGCCCGCTGGTCGTGCTGGAGATCCGGCAGCTCGGCGGGGCTCTCGACCGCCGCCCGGAGCCAACGAACGCGATCGACCTGCAAGGCGCAGCCTTCACCTTCTACGCTGTCGCGGTCGGTGGCCCAGACCAGGCCGAGGCGTTCCAGAGTTACCTGACCCAACTGGTCCAGGCCATCCAGCCGTGGAGCACCGGCAGGCGTTTCGTGAACTTCCTGGGCGCCAGCGACGCCACGGCGGAAGGAGTCGCGGCGGCCTACGCGCCGAAGACGTACGAGCGGCTGGCTGCGATCAAACGCAGCTACGACCCGACCAACATCTTCCGCGTGAACCACAACATCACCCCGGCCTGATCGAGTAGATCCGAGGCCCGGCCGGGCTGCAGGCACGGTGAAAGGGTGCTGAGAGTCAGTCGCGCGACTGCCTCAGCACCCTTTGCCGCAGCTCAGGAGCCGGAGCGTTCGATCCGGACGGCGACGCCGTCGAGGATCAGGTCCAGCCCGAGCGTGAAGTCCGCGTCGGCGATCGTCGCGTCAGGAGTGTCGGACGGCGGTGCCTCGAACAGCGTCGAGGAGAACAGCCGGGCAGTCTCGGGGAAGCGCTCGGGCTCGACGAGCCGCGCCAGCGCGCGGCCGTAGTCGCGCTCGGCGTCGGCCTGTCCCTGGCCTTCGGCCCTGCCCTCGGCGAGGTCGCTGTACTGCCGCACGGACTGCGTGACGTAGCCGCTGATCAGCGACAGGATGCCGATCTTGTGCGCCCAGTCGAGGCGGGTGCGGGACAGGACCACCAGCCCGGTCTCCATCCAGGCGATCTGGTTCGGCCCCGACGGCGGCCCGGAGGTGGGCACGCGCGTCAGCCACGGCCGACGTTGGAGCACCGCGCGATGCTCGAAGGCCCAGCTGCGCAGCCCGTAGCGCCAGTCGTCGGTCGGGATGTTCGGCGGCACGCCCAGGGCGGCGTCGGCCATCAGTTCGAGCAGTTCGTCCTTGGATCCGACGTACCGGTAGAGCGACATTCCGGTGACGCCGAGATTCTTGGCAACTTTGGGAAGGGTCACCCCGCCGAGCCCGTCGTGGTCGGCGATCTCCACGGACGCGGTGACGACGCGGTCGACGTCGAGGACCGCTGGCCGCCCGAGGCGCGAGGTCTCCGACCTGCCCCACAGCCTGCGCAGCCGAGCCGGAATGAAGTCCTCGCTGGTCATGGCCCCCTCGTTCGCCTACCGGGAAACAGGCACCATCATGACAGACAGCATTAGTTTGCCTGTGATACTTTCTCAGACATACTAATGCTGGCCTCGGGGAGGGGACGACCATGAGCGTTGACACCGCACCACGGCGGACATCGAGAGGGCCGGTCCTACGCACCGAACGCGCCCTCGCGCCGGATCTGACCCGGGGAGCGATGCTGCTGATCATCGCCCTGGCCAACGTCGCCGGCGTCGTCTTCGCCGGCGAGCCCGGCCTGGACGCCACACCGGAAGGCATCGACCGCGGCCTCAACTTCCTGCTCTTCGAGCTCGTCCACGCACGCGGCTACCCGGTCTTCGCCGTGATGTTCGGCTACGGACTGGTGCAGCTCGCCCGACGCCAGGACGCCGCCGGCGCCACGCCCCGGCAGGTCCGCTCGGTGCTGTTGCGCCGCAACCTCTGGCTCGTCGCCTTCGGGTTCGCGCATGCCGCGCTGCTGTACTACGGCGACTTTCTCGGCGCCTACGGCATCGTCGGGGTCGTGATGACCGTCCTGCTGCTGCGCCGCGGCGAAAAGCTCCACCGGATCGTCCTGGTGCTCTGGGCGCTGATGGCGGTCGAGGTCGTGGTCCTCGGCGCCATCGTGACGAGCAGCATCGCCGGTTCAGGCGGATCGGCCCCGCTGCCGGCGGGCCACGTCGACTCCCTCGCCGCGTCCGGCTACCTGACATCCATCGTGGATCGTCTCAGCGAATGGCCGCCGCACACGCTGACCGTCGTGCCGTTCATCGTCATCGCCTGGCTCGGCATGTGGGCGGCCCGCCGCCGCGTCCTGGAGGAGTTGGCCCGCCACCGGACCCTGCTCACCTGGACGGCTGCCCTGGGGCTTGGCGTCGCCATCGCCGGAGGGCTGCCGGCCGCCCTGGTCAGCGCCGGATGGCTGCACGTCGACAAGCCGACCGCCAGCCTGATCCTGATGCTCCACGGTGCCAGCGGCATGTTCGCCGGCCCGGGCTACGTGGCGGTCTTCGGCCTGATCGCCCTGCGGGTGACCCGGCCCGGCCCCGTCGTCGGTGCGCTCAGCGCCCTGGGCCAGCGCTCCCTGTCTGGATACCTGTTCCAGTCGGTGGCGTGGCTCCTCCTCCTGGCACCCTTCACGCTCTCCCTGGGCCAGCGCTTCGGCAGCCCCACGGTGTCTGGCGTGCTCATCGCGGCCACCGTCTGGCTGGTGACCGTCTTGATCGCCCGCCTGCTCGACAAGCGCGGGCAGGCCGGTCCGGCCGAGAAAGTCCTACGCCGGCTGACCTACGGGCCTCGGACCTAGGACTGCGCCCCGAGGCAGCCAAAGATGATCAAGGGTGTGACCCGCCTACCGGGCCACACCCTTGACACATCTACCGGGTCACGGCGGTTCACCGCTGAGCGATCGCATCCACGATCTCGAAGGGTCAGCAGCCGATCCGGCTGGACCCGACCGCGACGTCGTCGTACCAGAGGGTGTCGGCCCCGCCGCCGTAACTCTCCCAGCCCAGTTTCAGGTCGGTGAGCTGCGGCCGCCAGGTGCGGTTGTACCACTGGCCGTCGATGTCGTGCGTCGGTACGCCGTCCGCCGTCAGCCCGGTGATGGCGGTGCCGTCCAGCCAGGTACGGAGTTGACCGGCCGACCCGTCCACCATGAACTCCAGGCAGGCCCACCGATTGGTGGGTAGCGGCATGCTCTGCGCCACCCCGGCCGGGCTCTGCTCAGGCAGGGTCGCGTCGTCGGAGGCGCGGTTCCACTGCAGGGCGCCGTTCTGGCCGCCGATCCGCAGATCCTTGTTGCCGTCGGCGGCGTCAGCCATCGCCATCATCGTGGTGTGTTCGGTGGGCTGGGCGGTGGTATGCCGTACCCAGATCCTGCCGTACCGGACACTGCCCACGCTGCCGAGGTTTTTCGTGGACCTGATGAAGACGTGGTTGCAGTACCCGGCGGTGCCGTTGATCCGGACCGCCCGGCTGCCGCTGTGCGTGGTGGTCGTGTCGATGGTGGCCGTGCCGGACCCGGCACAGTCCGGATTCACCACGGTCCAGTCGCCGGACGGCGTCGAACCGGTCTGGTTCTCGAAGCCGTCGCAGAGCACAGCTCCGGCACACCCGGTCGGCGGCGTAGTGGTGGGCGGCGCGGTGGTCGGCGGCGCGGTGGTCGGCGGCGCGGTGGTCGGCACCATCGTGGTGGGTGCGCCGGTCGGGGTCGGCCCCGTGCCGTTGCACGGTACGCCGTTCAGGCTGAACCCGGTCGGCGCGCCGCCGCTGGAGCCGAATGTGCCCTGCACGCCGAACTCGGTGGAGCCGCCAGCCGGGATGCTGCCGTTGTACGACATGCTGCGGGCGGTCACCGCCGATCCGGACTGGCTGACCGTGGCGTTCCAACCGTTCGTGACGCGCTCGTTCCCGGCGTACGTCCAGGTGACGGTCCAGCTGGAGACGGCGGTGTCGCCGGGTGAGACCTTGATGTTGGCGGTGAATCCACCGGGCCACTGGTTGGGCGTGTAGTCGACCCGGCAGCCCTGGGCAGCCGCAGCCGGGCCGGTGAGCAGGGCTGCTCCGGTCGCGGTCACGGCGGCGGCCAACGCGGCGACGACCGCCAGGGTCGGTGCGGGGCGGGCGCGGAAAATCGTCATGAGAGGTCCTTCTGCCATTGAGCTGGACGGAGGCGGCGCGGCGGCGCGCGTCCTGGACGGACACAGCGCGACAACGCGCCCTGGGTGCGGCGCGGCGGTGCGCCACAGCGACTGGTCGGTGCGTACGACCGACGTGCCCGGCTCGGGGTGGACCTGTCAGTTGCCGACGGCCCGGTCACCCGGACCCCGGCGGTGCCCATCGTCAATCTATTGACGTGTTCCTATTTAATCAAGCGTCGAGCACGCCCTCGGCTCCCGCGTCGACCGCCACCGGCGCTGTTCGGCGGGAGCCAGGCGAGCGCCTACCCCCGCTGCGAAGGTTTGACCAGGCCGAGCCAATGCGCAGCCTCGTCGGCTGGCAGCATGCCATTCACGGTCACCGTCGGGCGCATCAACGGGTACGGTCGGCCGGAGTTCCAGCTCCGCGGGTACGACGGCGGATCGATGACGACGACCCGCTCTCCTTCCAGCTCTGGGATATCCGCGGGGCGGCCCTCGTTCCAGATCCATTCGCCGTGGGCGTCGACCAGGTTGAAGTTGCCTCGGATGCCGCCTGCCGGTGCCAGGTCCTCGCCGTCGGACGCCGCCGCGATCTCCGCGGCGCTTGGCCGTTGCCCGGGCACCAGGCCCTGCGACTCGTCGCCGATCAGGGCGGCGGCGAGGAGCGTGTGCAGCTGAAAGTTGTCGCCGACGCCGCTTATCGTCACCCGGTAACCGCGTCGGGTCGCGCGGTGCAGCACGACCAGCGGTTCGTCGTCCAGGACAAGCAACAGCCCGTACAACCAATGCGCCGTGCCGATGTGCTCACGCGTCGCGCCGATGGCGGCGGTGAGCCGCGGTCGCTCGGGCAGTACGGCCCGAACGTCCTTGCGCTGTGAGAGGTACAGCACCGCCTGAACCCACCTGCCGCCGGAGAACCACGCCTCCACCAGGTTAAAGGCGTCCGACTTGGCCATCCCCCGGTTGGGCGCCGTCTCAACGAACCGTTCGATCGTCGGGCCGATCTGTTCTGCGTCACCGGGGTCGGGCAGGTCCCCGAACACCGCACCGTGCAACTCGGCGAAGCGTGCCGTCTGCTCCATCGCGTTGGTGACCCGTCGGGCGAGCGTTGGCACCACCACCGCCGCATCGGTGCCGTAGTCCGCCATGCTGCCGGCAATCTGGGCCAACTCGCCGCCCATCCCGAGCGGGATCTCGGCGAGCACCGGAGTCAACCTGGCCAGGGCCGCGTCGACCTCGTCAGGGCGTGCCTTCGGCGTGGCGCGCCCGATGCCTTGCACGGCCGCGAAGAACCGCTTGTCGTCGCGGCTGTCCACCGAGCCAACGAGGTTGTCGATCAGCTTGCCGAGGTCCGCCTTGAACAGCATCCGGTGATCTTAACGTTCGGTCTCAGGGTCGTTCCCCTGCCGAAGCTGCGCGGGCCAGCGATTCCAAGACCATCTCACCCGCGACCAGCAGCCATACGACAGCCCATAAGGTGAGCGGGTGGTCGAACGTGATGTGATGAAGGTACGGATGGCGTTGCCTGCCCACGCGGTCGAGGTTGGGACCGAGCCGCTGGACCGACCGATGCGGAACTCAGTGGGCGGCTGGCCATTCCTCGACGACGCCCAGGAATGGCCCGAGTGTTTCTGCGGCGAGCGGTTGGTTCTGTTCTTTCAACTCGACATACCCCCGGACGTGGAGATTTTCGGCGGAGACCACCTACTGGTCTTCCACTGCCGTGCGCACAACGACGCATCCGACCCCGAGTTCGCCAATGGTCGGCTCGTACCCCGGTACTGGGACGCTCCGCAGCCGCCCTACCCGCGCCCGTTCTGGCGCGTGCTGCTCCAGCGCCACGCGGCGCTGCCAGCGGCGGAGGCCGAACCGTCCTTGTCCGCCCTGCCGCTGACGCTGCGACCCTTTATAGACACCCCCAACTCGCGAGGGCTCGGAGCCCAGAGCTTCAAGGTGGGTGGCACCCCGTCCTGGGCGCAGGATCCCGAGGGCTACAAGTGCGCGTGCGGCGCCGATCTGGTGTACGTCTGCCAGGTGCCGGAGGGCATGGAGTTCGCTGTCCACCCCGGCCAGCCAGAGCAGCCCTACAGCATCCGCGCCGACACCTACTGGCTGTTTCTTGGCAACGAGGTCTACCTGCTGGCGTGCCCGGCCCACTGCGATCCGGCGGCAGTCTGGCCGGTGAACCAGAACTGACCCCTCCACATCACCGACCTGCACACCCTCATCACCGCCGATCCCGCTGCAACGAACAGGTCAACCAACACTCCGAGCTCAGACACTGTTTCTCGTCCCGCCGGATGGCAAGTCCCAGGCGCGAGCCAGGGCAGCGAACTCCTGGTGGAACTGCGGGAACGTCTTGCCGACGCAGGACGGTTCGTCGAACTCGATCCCCGGCGTCCGCAGGCCGGCCACGCTCATGCTCATCGCGATACGGTGATCCGAGCGGGTCTGCACCAGCGCTCCCGTCGGGGTTCCCGGATCGATCTCGAGCCAGTCCGGCCCCGAGCGGGTGGATACGCCGCAGGCAGTGAGCGCGGTGGTTATCGCGTCGATGCGGTCCGACTCCTTGACCCGGCAGTTTCCCACATCGGTGATTCGGGTTGGCGCATCAGCGAACGGCGCGATTGCCGCCAACGTCATCATGGTGTCGCTGATGTCGCGCATGGCCACCGTGCCTGGTGAACGCAGCCGGGGCGGGCCGGTCACGGTGACGCTGTCGTCATCGACGTCAACCCGGCAACCCATCGTCGGCAGAACCTCCGTTGCGAACCGGAGGTCGCCCTGGCTCGACCGGCGGCCGAGACCTGGCACGGTCACGGTGTTGCCCGTGACGGCGGCAGCGGCGAAGAAGTACGACGCCGTCGACGCATCTGGCTCGATCCGATACTCCTGAGCCTGGTAGATGCCCGGCGGAATAGTGATCGTGGAACCGTCCCAGCTGGACTCGACCCCGAACTGCCGCATCATCGTCAACGTGAGATGGACGTACGGTGCCGAAACGGGATTGGGGGCCTGCACCTTGAGGCCGTCCCGCATCGCCGGCGCGGACAGGCACAGTGCCGAGAGGTACTGGCTGGAAACGGCGGCATCCACCTCGATCGCTCCGCCGGCCAGGCGCGAGCCGTGCACGACCCACGGCAGTCCGTTCCCAGGTGCGGCATCGACCCGTACGCCAAGGCCCCGCAATGCCGTCAACAGGGGCCCCATGGGGCGAGCACGCATCTGGGCGCTGGCATCGATCACATAGCGCCCCAGCCCCAACGCTGCCAGGGCCGGCACGAACCTTGCCGCAGTGCCCGAGTCGTGACACCACACCGTCGCCTCCGGGGCAGGCGGGCCGGTCGGATCACCGGTCACGGCCCACACGTCGGGCTCGCGGGTCACCCGGAACCCGAGGCTGTCGAGGCCCTCCGCGAAAGCCACCGTGTCGGCCGCCGCCAGCGGGGCCACCAGGCGGGTGGTCCCCTCGGCCAAAGCCGCGATGAGCAACGCCCTAGCCATGATCGACTTCGAACCGGGAACACGCGCAACTACCGTGCGAGGCGCAGAGATCATGCGGGGCTCCCCTAGCTCGACCGACATCGCACCACCAGATTAATCCGGCGCCTCAGCGCCCACCGCCCGCACAATGGCGTCGGCTACGCCGTTCGCGCCGACGAGCCGATCCGCTCCCCGACATGTTCGGCACGGCCCTGCGTCCGCGAAAGGCACACGGCGACGAGGCGCGGTCTCCTGCCGGCGGCCACCTGAAGCGGGATCGGTCAGGCTCGGTCGATGAGATCGAGGCCGGTCAGGTCGGCCGAGAGCGCCCAGAGGCGGGCCGCCTCACTGCTGTCTGTGGGGCTGCCGTCGGTGATTCGGCAGTCCACGCAGTAGTCGCCGCCGTTCGCATCGAGGTGGGGTGACGTGGCGGCCCAGACTTGGGTCGCCGCGCCTTGCTCGACGGTCTTGAACAGGCCCGGCGCAGGAGTCCCGTCCGCGTCGATCCAGCCGGCAGCGACCATCTCCTCGACCGCAAGGTGCCGTTGCAGGGGAGTGAGGATCCAGCCGGGGTTGACGGAGAAAGCGCGGACGCGATGCGTTCTGCCGAGCAGGTCGAGGTGCCGGGCGAACAAGACATTCGCGAACTTGGACTGGGCGTAGGCCTCCCACTTGTCATAGCCGCGCTCAGACTGCACGTCGTCCCACCGGATACGCCACCCCGGGTTGCGCCCGGAGGCGACCGAAACGACACGAGCCGTGCCGGAGGCGGTGAGCGCGGGCCACAGCAGGTTCGCCAGCGCGTAGTGGCCGAGGTGGTTGATCGCGAACTGCGCTTCCCAGCCGGGTCCTACCCGTGTCTCCGGGCAGGCCATGATCCCGGCACTCGCTACCAGGATGTCGAGGGCGGGATGGCTGCGTAGGAACCGTTCGGCGAACGCGCGGACGGAGGCGAGGTCGGCGAGATCGAGCTGGTCGACCTCGACCCCGGCTGCGCCGGCGAGTGCCTGCCGCGCTGCGTCCGGCCTGCGAGCGGGGACGATGACCCGAGCCCCGGCTTGGGCGAGCGCGAGGGTCGTGGCGAGACCGAGGCCGGAGTAGCCGCCCGTGACGACAGCGGTCTTGCCGGTGAGGTCGATTCCGGCGAGGACGTCTCCGGTCGTGCTGTGGGTGCCGAACATGGTGTGGGTCGTATCGCTGGTCATGCCGCGGACGCTAGGTGCTAGACCGAGGTCTAGGTCAACGGGCTAAGGTCGACGCCGTGGCGGACGGGGGTCTGAGCATCGGGCAGGTGGCGCAGCGCACCGGGTTGAGCGTGCACACCCTGCGGCTCTACGAGCGTGAGGGTTTGCTAGCCAGCGAGGTGCAGCGCGACGGGTCTGGCAGGCGCGTCTACAGCGCCTGGGACGTCGAGTGGCTGGCTAACTGCGTGAAGTTCCGGGCCTCCGGGATGCCGCTCACGACGATCAGCCGTCTGGCCCAGCTCGTCCGCGAGGGCAGTGGCAACGAGGCGGAACGGCTCGAGCTGCTCCGCGAACACCGGCGCTACCTCAGCGAGCAGCTCGCGCAACTGCGCGACTGCCTCGAGCTCATCGACGTCAAAGTGGCCAGCTACGAGCAACACCTCGCCGCCGGCGCCTCCGGAGATCCCTGGCAACAGCAACCCCAGCCCGCACCAAGAGAACACCGGCACCAGACGGGCTGACGCCCACCGCCGCGCCGGGTGGGAAAATGCCAATGCGGTCCTGTGTACCTCTCGATAGGGTCGCGCAATGGCTCGCAAGACATATCAGGTCATCGTGCGCGGCAAGTTCGCGCCACTCGATGACGAGCAGCGGGCCGCGCTGCTCGCCAAGGCTGACGAACACGACGTGTTTCGGGCCAAGTTCACCGAGGAAGGCACCGTGACCTACGAGCGGTCCCTGCTCGCCTTCACCTTCCGCTGCCTGGTCCCGGCCACCGAAGAGGACAAGGAAGCGAACGTGATTGGCAAGGCGGAAGCGCTCGCGGCAGCCGCCGTCTCAGGATTGGGTGCCGACTACCGCGACCTCAAGTCGGTGTCGACCGACCTCGACAGCATCAAGATCCGCCGACGGGGGCACTGACACTCCCGGCCAGGCTTCGGTTTCCTACGCCCTGTCCCAGACGCCCGTGGCTGCGGTGTCCTTGGCGAAGTCGGCGAAGTCCCGCGGCGCACGACCCAGGGCACGCTGCACCCCATCGGCCACCCGGGCGTTACGGCCGTCCAGCACGGTCGTGAAGAGGTACGTCAGTAACTCGACGACCTCCCCCGGCACGCCCTCGACGGTCAACGCCCCCGTGTACTCCTCGACAGAGACCGGAACGAAGTCGATGCGCCGGCCCGCCGCACCAGCGATCTCACCGATCGCATCGGCGAAGGTCAGCAGCCGCGGTCCGGTCAACTCGTAGAGCTGCCCCGCGTGCCCATCCTCGGTCAGCGCTGCCACGGCCACCTCGGCGATGTCGTCGGCGTCCACGAACGGCTCGGGCACGGTCCCGACCGGGAGAAACACTTCGCCGCCCACCACCGGCTCCCGCAGATAATCCTCGCTGAAGTTCTGGCTGAACCAACTCGACCGCAGGATCGTCCACTCGACCCCGGCGGACTGGATCAGCTTCTCGGCGGCCTGGGCCTCCTCCTCACCCCGACCGGACAGCAGCACCAGCCGGGCGACCCCGGAGTCCGCCGCGAGATCGGCGAATGCGCCGACGGTCTCGGGAGCGCCCGGCACCGCGAGGTCCGGGTAGAAGGACACGTACACGGCGCCGACGTCCCGGAGCACCGGTGCCCAGGTCGTCCGGTCCGTCCAGTCGAAGGGCTGCTCGGCGGACCGGGAGCCGACCCGGACCGTCACTCCCCTGCCCCGCAGCCGTTCTACGACGCGACGGCCGGTCTTGCCCGTGCCACCCAGGACGAGGATCGTGTTCCGCTCTTGCTCGTTCGTCATAGATTCCATTCAAGAGCGGGCCGGTGAGACTGCACATGGCCAAGACGCGCACCTTCATGTTCAATCGTCTACGTGGATGCTGTCTCCGGCCTGCTCGACGGCCCCCGGGCGCAGGGCGCGTTCCTGCTCCGCTCGATCCTGACCCCGCCCTGGTCGATGGCCATCAAGGACGAGGCGCCGCTCACCCTGGTGACCATCGTCCGGGGCGACGCCTGGATCGTCCCGGATGAGGGCATGGCCGTGCGGCTCGGCGCCGGGGATGTAGCGATCATCCGAGGCACCAGCCCGTACATCGTCGCCGACGACCCGGCCACGGCACCGCAGGTGATCATCCATCCGGGCCAGCGCTGCACCACGCCGGACGGCCAGGAACTGTTCGAGATGACCCAGCTGGGCGTACGCACCTGGGGCAATGGGCTGGACGGCCCGACGATCCTGCTCACCGGCACGTACACGATGCAGGGCGCGGTTGGTCAGCGGCTGCTGGGCGCGCTGCCGCCGCTGGTGGTCGTCCCGCGCGAGTCCTGGGACTCCCCGCTGGTGCCGCTACTGGCCACCGAGATCGTGAAGGACGACCCCGGCCAGGAAGCTGTGCTCGACCGCCTACTCGACCTTCTGCTGATCGCCACGCTGCGCGAATGGTTCGCCCGCCCCGGCGCCAAGGCCCCTGCCTGGTACAAGGCGCACAGCGACTCGGTGGTCGGTCGGGCCCTGCAAATACTCCACAACAACCCCGCCGAACCCTGGACCGTGGCGTCACTGGCTGCCCAGACCGGGGTCTCCCGGGCCGCGCTGGCCCGCCGGTTCACCGCGCTGGTCGGTGAACCGCCCATGTCGTACCTCACCGAGTGGCGGCTGGCCCTCGCCGCCGACCTGCTCCGCGAGCGGGACGCCACCGTCAGCGCGGTCGCCCACAAGGTCGGCTACAGCAGCCCCTTCGCCCTGAGCACCGCCTTCAAACGCCGCCGTGGGGTGAGCCCTCGGCAGCACCGAATGGCCGCCCATCAGTAGCCGCGTGCTGACGACGGTTGACCTGTGCACGGGCCGGTCACGCCTCACCCTGGGCTCCTAACTCTGGCCCGGGCTGTGAGCGCAGGCACCGGCCGCTGGCCGGCGGTGCGGTAGTTGTCAAGTCAAACTGAGACGGTCTGTGCCTGTTGGGCTGGCTGGTTGATCCACACTTGGGTGGGGAGTTTGGGTGCGCGGGGCCGGTGGTTGAACCTGTCTGGGTGCGCGGCGTGAGCTGCGTCGAGGGTGGCCTGGCGTTGCTCGCGGATTTGGCTGGCGGTGCCGTAGTGCACCGACGCTGGGGTATGCCAGCCGATTCCGGAATGCCGGTGTTCGTGATTGTAGGCGGTGAAGAAGCCGTCGCAGAAAGCTCTCGCGTCCGCGAGGGATCCGAACCTTTCCGGGAAGTCCGGCACGTACTTCATGGTTTTGAACTGGGCTTCGGAGTACGGGTTGTCGTTCGAGGTCCGGGGTCGTGAATGCGAGCGGAGCACACCGAGGTCGACGAGCATTTCTGA